>NZ_JAVRHY010000019.1:0-48725 GCF_031846305.1 Spectribacter acetivorans | reverse complement strand
TAATATTTTATTGGCAAAATCCCATGGAGGTTCACCATGTTGAGCAATAAACTCGGTTTCGCTCAAATGCCTAGGACCTCCTTCTCTAGGCGGGTACTTTTCAAGCCTATCATTCTGATGAATTAGCTCTCTGTATGTGGAGAATAAACGCCCAAAAGCCTGTTGAAAGACATCGACTTTGCCCCACAAAAATCTTTCTTCATCAAAGAATTGCGATTCAGTCGGCTGGAGAAATAACTCGGGTTTCTCACTAGCAACAACTGGAGCAACTCTCTTCCAATCGTCATCTCCAATATGACGCTGCACCTGATTATAAACGGTTTTTCCGTGTGTTTTAATGGCTTTCTGAAGTTTCTCGGCCGCCCTCTCTCTATCCTGTTTGCTCTCGATGTATTGGCACAACACAGACTCATCAATTGCTAGTATTTTTCGAAAGCTTGAGTAATGCTCAGGTGGTAGCCCGATCCCAGAAACCGATTGGCGCAAGGCTGGCAGAACCTTGTCTTGCTCAGATCGAATCTTATTGAACCAATTTGACTTCTTAGTCTGATGCGCCCCCGGATTAAAAACGCCCGTATCATTTGGAACAATATTATTCCAGTCGAAAAGCAAAACATCAGTGTTCGTGTTATTGACAAGTGATGAACAAACAAACCCAGAATTTATTGCCTCTAAAAGATGTGTTTTTCCGGAACCATTTCGACCCGTTAAAACAACTAGCTCAGGCAACTTTGTATCAGGAAGTTTTGTGATTGACTTATATATCGATTTAAATTTGAGACTGCTTGCTGCCATAGTTTAGCTAGATAGTCTTCATGTTTCCGTAGATGCTACCCTAGTTATAAATAAAATGGGATGTCGCGCTTAGGTATAGCACATGCAGGCTCGATAACAACGCGATTCCCACCCGGTGCCGGAAAGACTTTTTCTTTCAATATAGAGCGTCGAGAACGACACGGTTGCCCGTTCATAATATCGTGATTCCCTCTTTTTTCTCAGCGCATTACTACCGCGTGTGGCTATCATCGATTCTGATGGCATTTGGGCTATTGGATTTGATGGAATCAAATTGCGCGGGGCACGGCAGCCGACACGGCAACCAAGAAAAACAGGATTGGTTTTCCACATGCCTTGTCCCCGTCCGGCAGTTGGCCCGTCGCCTCCCATAGTGCCGTTGTTAGCAGGCCGGAGCCTACCGGCTCAAATTCGCGAATAACGCGAGACAGCTTGCCCCCTGGCGATCAGCCACGGAACCGCATCTGCATCCGCAGCTTTTCCGGGCGCATGGTTTAGGCGAAGCGTTCCTCGACCGGGCGGGCGTCGGGCGGTGGCTGGAAGTCGAAGTGGCGTACGAGCATGGCGATCACCGAGCGGATTTCTAGCAGCGCGAGGTTCATGCCGGGGCAGGTTCGCTTGCCGCCGCCGAAGGGGTGCGGGGGCTTCTGGGTAAAGTGGGCGTCGCGGTCTCCCAGCCAGCGTTCGGGGCGGAATGCCTGCGCCTCGGGGTAAATCTCTTCGTTCAGGGACAGCGCCCGCATCGCCATCATGAAGTTGTTCTGGCCGGGAAGTGCCGGCCGCCGAGTTCCACGTCATGGTTCGCGGTCATGCCCTGGCTGGGGGCCACTGGGCGCAGGCGCAGGGTTTCCTGCATGACGGCGTCCAGGTACGGGAAGGCATCGCGCTGGTCCGGGTCGGTCCAGAGCGGATCGTCGCCAAGTGCGGGGTCGACTTCGGCGCGTAGCCGTTCGAGGTGCTCGGGTCTTCCGGCCAGTTCGTGGATCATCCGGCCCGCGCTGAGCGCGGCGGTGTCCTCGCCGGCCAGCAGCGCCGTCAGGGTATTGCCGAGGATGTCGCGAAGTGCCACAGGCGGCGGGGCCGCCGGCAAAGCGGACTATTGCTCCGCCGGGCGCGGCCGGCGGAGCGGGTCACCGGATCAGCCGCGCACGAAATCCACGAAGCCGGCCATGAACTCGGCAAGCTGCTTGGCGGTGGCGTCGTCGGTGAGCGCGCCGTCGTCGAACAGATTGCCGGCGCCGCCGACCTGCACGCGGCCGCCGAACCAGGGGCGCATCTGCAGCCCCCGCAGTACCGGCAGCCAGGCCGCCTGGGCCAGGCCAGTGCCGCTGCCGCCCGGGGTGGCGCCCATCAGGGCCACCGGGCGGCCGTGGAACACGCGGGGCTGATCCTCGGGCGGGCGGGACAGCCAGTCGATGGCGTTCTTGAACACGCCGGGCATGGCGCTGTTGTACTCGGGGGTGGCCAGCAGTAGCGCGTCGGCGGCCGCGATGCGGTCCTTCAGCGCGGCCACCGCATCCGGAATGCCGTGGGCGGCTTCCTCGTCGCCGTGGTAAAGCGGAATGCCCTCCAGCGTGGCCACATCCAGGGTGGCGTGCGAGGGCATGCACTCGGCGGCGGCGTAGAGCAGCGCCGTATTGAAGGAATCACGACGAAGGCTGCCGGACAGCCCGACGATGGTCAGCATGGGTTCGACCGAATGGATTGGATGACCGGCTCATGCTCGCCCATCTGCTGCGCCGCCGCAATCGCGGACTGGCCGGGTCAGGCGGGTTCGAACTTCAGGGCCACGCCGTTGTTGCAATAGCGCTTGCCGGTGGGCTCCGGGCCGTCGTCGAACACGTGACCCTGATGCCCGCCGCAGCGCGCGCAGTGGTACTCGGTGCGCGGCAGAATCATCTTGAAATCGCGCTTGAAGTCGAGATGACCGTCGATGTAGGACCAGAAGCTCGGCCAGCCGGTGCCGGATTCATACTTCCATTTCGACTCGAACAGCGGGAACTCGCAGCCGGCGCAGACGAACGTGCCCTCGCGCTTCTCCGCGTTCAGCGGGCTGCTGCCGGGGGATTCCGTGCCTTCCTTGCGCAGCACGTAGAACTGTTCCTCGGTGAGGATTTCCTTCCACTCCGCGCTGCTCTTTTCGATGGTGTCGATGTCGGTCATGGACTCGCTCTTGTCGTCGGCACTGCCCGTCCCGGTTTCCGCGATCGCCAGCCGCACAGCGGCCGCCGATGCGCCCAGACCGAGCAGCCCCAGAACCAGATGTCGTCGCCGCATGATTGTACTCCGTGGATACGTACCGATAGTGCCAATACGGACCGGGCATGTCCGGAGATGCTTGCAAAAAACATGACATGGGTGTCAACTATTGCGATTATTCGCCGCCCTCACACACCCGGCCAGCCACCGGCAACCCCCCTCATGACCGGAAAACGCGAGCAGAACAAGCAGGCCAACCGCGCCACCATCCTGGCCGCGGCGCGGGACTGCTTCATCGAACAATCCTTCGATGCCATCAGCGTGCGCGACATCATCCGCCGCACGCCGCTGGCCGCCGGCACCTTCTACAACTACTTCCCGGACAAGGACAGCGTCTACCGCGCCCTGCTCGACGACCGCATGCGCAGCCTCACCGAGCGCCTCACCGGCATCCGTCGCAACGCCCGCACCCTGCGGGAATTCGTGCACGGCGCCTACAGTGCCGCCTTCGAGACCATTGCCACCGACCCGCTGTTCTACGAAGGCATTCTGCGCAACATCGCGATGGTCCGCGACACCTTCGAGCAGAGCGTGCTGGGACTCTCAGTGCGGGCGCTGGAGAATGACATCCGTGACGCCATCGACCGCGGCCTGATTCCCGACACCGATGTGGAATACCTGGCCGCCGCCTTCTTCGGCGTGGGCTTCGAGATGGGCCGCAGCCTCGCCCGCCGCAAGGACCGCGACCCGGCCCGGGCCGCCGACATGGCCACCGCGATGTTCCTGGACGGTTTCAGCGCGCCGGCCCGGCCGCAGCATGCGGTGGCCTGACGCCGGTCTGCGTTAAAATACGCGCATGAGCGCACTGATCGCCGACACCCGATCGATCGACCACCACCGGGCCGAGTTCGCCCGCGACGGCTACACCATCGTCCGCGGCATGGCTGATCCGGAACGCGTGGCGGCAATGCGCGAGCTGGTGCTCGATCACCTGGCCCGCGCCGTTGACCCGGTCGAATACGAGGCCGACGTGGCCTACCCCGGCGCGCCGGCCAACCGGGACGCGCCCGGCGGGCAGACGGTGCGCCGCCTGTTGCAGGCCTACGACCGTCATCCGCGGCTTGCCGACTGGGCGCTCGATCCGTCGGTCACCGCCATGGTCGGTGCCCTGCTGGACAGCCGCGATCTGGCAATGACGCGCTGTCATCACAACTGCGTGATGACCAAGCAGCCGGCCTACTCCAGCGCCACCGGCTGGCATCAGGACCTGCGTTACTGGTCGTTCGAGCAGCCGGAACTGGTCAACGCCTGGCTGGCGCTGGGCCACGAGCATCCGGCCAACGGCGGCATGCAATTGCTGCCCGGCACGCACCGGATGGTGTTTTCCGCCGATCAGGTCGACGACGCCCGCTTCCTGCGCGAGGACCGGGCCGACAATCTGGCGCTGCTGGCCTCCGCCCGCACCGCCGAACTGGCGCCGGGCGACGTGCTGTTCTTCCACGCGGGGGTGTTCCACGCCGCCGGACGCAACACCACCGACGAACGCAAGCTCTCCGCGGTGTTCACCTATCACGACGCCGCCAACCAGCCGCTGCCGGGCTCGCGTTCGGCCCGGCTGCCGGGCATTAGCATCCGCGCCGACCGTGCCTGACGGCAGCCGCAACGTCCTGGGCGAGCCGCTGGAAGGCTGCTGCCTGCGGCTGGTTACCGGTTTCTACCGCAATGGTTACTGCGAGACCGGCCCGGAAGACATCGGCCGCCACGTGGTGTGCGCGGAAATGACCCGCAAATTCCTCGACTACACCGCCGGCCGCGGCAACGACCTGGCCAGCCCCGGCCCCGGCTTTCCGGGATTGAAGCCCGGCGACCGCTGGTGCCTGTGCGCCGCCCGCTGGGAAGAGGCCCGGGCCGCGGGCGCGGCGCCGCCGGTGGTGCTGGCCGCCACCCACGAGGCCGCGCTTGAGATCGTCGACCTGGACGCCCTCAAGGCCGTGGCGCTGGACCTGCAGTAGCCGCGTGAGCCAGCGCGCCATCCCCGCCGTCTGGATGCGCGGCGGCACCAGCAAGGGCCTGTTCTTCCACGCCCGGAACCTGCCGTCCGACCCCGCCGAACGCGACGCCCTGCTGCTGCGCGCCATCGGCAGCCCCGACCCCTTCGGCACCCAGATCGACGGCCTCGGCGGGGCGACCTCGTCCACCAGCAAGGTGGTTCTCGTCGACCGTAGCGCGCGTGACGACTGCGACGTGGACTACCGCTTCGGCCACGTCGCCATCGGCGAAGCGGTGATCGACTGGTCCGGCAACTGCGGCAACCTCACCGCCGCGGTCGGGCCATTTGCCATCGATAGCGGGCTGGTCCCGGCCACCGAACCGATGAGCCGCGTGGCCATCTGGCAGGCCAACCTGGGCAAGCGCATCGAGGCCGACGTGCCGGTGGCCGACGGGCTTGCCCGCGTGGACGGCGACTTCACCATGGACGGCGTCGCCTTTCCCGGCGCGGCCATCAATCTGCGCTTTGCCGACGCCGGGGGCGAGGACGGCGGCGGCGTGCTGCCCACAGGCCGGCCGGTGGACGTGCTGGAGGTCCCCGGCCTCGGCGAGATCGAGGTCACGCTGATTCACGCCGGCAATATCGCCGTGTTCGTGCGCGCGGCGGACCTCGGCCTGACCGCCACCGAAACCCCGGCCGAACTGGCCGCTGACGCCGACCGTCTGGCGCGCCTGAATCAACTGCGCGATCACGCCACCGTGGCCCTGGGCCTGGCTGACTCGCCCGAGGACGCCGCCCGCCGCCGGCCCGCCACGCCCAAGCTGCACCTGATCGGCCCGCCGGCCGGCCACCGGCTGCACACCGGCCGCGAACTGGCCGCCGGCGACATCGACCTGTGCGCCCGCGCGCTGTCCATGGGCCGGCCGCATCACGCCTATCCCGGCACCAGCGCGGTGGCCACGGCGGTGGCCGCGGCCCTGCCCGGCAGCGTGGTCCACGATCTGGCCACGGGCTCGCCGGCGGACCGACACATCGGCCATGCTGCCGGAATGCTGCGGGTGGGTGCCGAAGTCGTCTGCCGCAACGGCGTCTGGACCGCACCCGGGGTCAGCCTGCAGCGCAGTGCCCGATGCCTGATGGCAGGCGAGGTGTTCATTCCGGCCGGCTGAACCGCGCCGACTTGTGCTTGTTGCAGCCGGCGGGCAGGCTCGGCAAACGATCGAGCAAGGGGGACAACATGGATACCAACCCGACCATCGCCACACTCAGCCAGCCGCTGGCCCGCGGCCGGGGCTGGCTGACATTCCTGGGCATTCTGTCGCTGCTCTACGGCCTGCTGATGGCGCTGAGCATCATCGGCCTGCTGGTGGCCTGGATTCCGATCTGGCTGGGCATCCTGCTGATCCAGGCGGCCGGCGCCATCGGCCAGGCCGAAACCGGCTCGGACCCGGTGGCCCTGCAGCGATCGCTGGCCAAGCTCAAGACCTATTTCACCATCTGGGGCGTGCTGGCCATCATCATGATGGTGCTCACGCTGCTGCCGCTGATCCTGATGATTGCCACCGGCGGCGGCATGCTCGGTGGCGAGATGTTCCGCGAATTCCAGGAGATGTTCGGGGAGATGCAGCGGCGGGCGATTTAGGTTCCCCCTCTCCCCGGCCCCTCTCCCGGTGGGAGAGGAGTTTTCAGCGACCCGGCTACAGCAGTGCCTGATAGGCCGCCACCCGGAAATCCGGCGCCAGCAGGTGAATGCCGGGCGGCTGGAACTGGGCCATCTGGATGCCGATGAAATCCTCGGCCGGGTCGATCCAGAAATAGGTGCTGGCCGCGCCGCTCCAGCCGTACTCGCCGGGGCTGCCCGGCAGCATGGCCGCAGCCGGGTCCATCATCACCCGGAAACCCAGGCCGTAGCCGTAACCGGGCGTGACGATGCCGCCGATCTCGTAAGGCAGCAGTTCGCCGGGGATGTGGTTGGAGGTCATCAGGGCCAGCGTCTTGCGGCCCAGGTAGCGCCGGCCATCCAGGCTGCCGCCACCCGCGAGCATGCGGCAGAACTGCAGGTAATCGCGCACCGTGGACACCAGCCCATGACCGCCGCGGCCGGGCGGATCGGCCGCCAGTTCCCGGCTGTCATCGGACCCGGCCAGGCGGCGAATCTTCCCGGCCAGCGCATCGCCGAACCAGGCGGAGACGCTGACCTCCGGTTCCAGCACGTCGTGCGAGCCGTACATCGCGGCGAAGCGCTCGCGCTTGTCCGTCGGCACCCCGAAGCCGGTGTCGACCATGCCCAGCGGCTGGAAAAGCTCATCGCGCAGAAAATCACCGAAGGCCTGCCCGCTCATCACCTCCACCAGCCGCGCGACCACATCGTGGGAAAAACCGTAGCGCCAGCTTGTACCCGGATGAAAGGCCAGCGGCTGGCGGGCGATGTCGTCGACGAATTCCGCCAGCGGCTTGTCGCTGGCCACGCGCTGTTCGCGGTAGAGCGCCTCCACCGGGCCGTTTTCCAGGAAGTGATACGTGATGCCCGAGGTGTGCGTCAGCAGATCACGGATGGTCACCGGACGGGCCGGCGGGACGGGTCCCTCGTCGCTGTGCACCAGGACGTCGGCGAAGGCCGGCAGGAACTTCGCCAACGGTTCGGCCAGCTGAAAATGCCCGCGCTCGTAGAGCATCATCAGTGCCACGCAGGCCACGGGCTTGGTCATGGAATAGATGCGGAACAGCGCATCCTCGCGCATCGGCAGACCGGCCTCGCGATCCAGATAACCGACGCACTGGGTGTCCACCACGTCGCCATGCCGGGCCAGCAGCGTCACCGCGCCCGCCATGCCCTGCTCGTGCACGTGCTTTTCCAGCGCGGGGCGGATACGGGCCAGACGCTGCGGGCAGAGGCCGGCGCTGTGCGGATCGGTCATGTCAGGGCTCCTCGTGCGGATCAGCCGCGATTGTATGCCCCGGGGCCCGGCACTGGCGTATCCTGCGCGCCGGACTCACCCTTGCGGCCGCGCACCGGCCGGCCACGCCATGCCCCGCTCATGCTGATCAACCTTCGCGACATCCAGTTGCGCTACGGCACCAATGCCCTGCTCGACGGGGTGGAATTCCAGATCGCCGCCGGTGAACGGGTGGCCTTCGTGGGCCGCAACGGCTCCGGCAAGTCCACCCTGATGCGCATCATCGACGGCGAGATCCAGGCCGACGACGGCCAGATCGAGGCCCGCAGCGACCTGCGCATCGCGCGGCTGGAACAGGAAGTGCCCGCCGGTGTCGGCGGCAGCGTGTTCGAGGTGGTGGCCGGCGGGCTGGGCGATGTCGGCCGCCTGCTCGGCCGGTATCACGAACTGATCCACCGCATGGGTCAGGGCGAGGACGTGGGCGACGCGCTCGGCGAGGCCCAGTCGAAGCTCGACGCCGCCGATGCCTGGACCATGGACCAGCGGGTCGAGGCTACCCTCACGCGCCTGCGACTAACCGGGGAGGTGGATTTCGCCACCCTGTCCGGCGGCGCCAAGCGCCGGGTGCTGCTGGCCCGGGCACTGGTGCGCGATCCCGAACTGCTGCTGCTCGACGAGCCCACCAACCATCTGGATATCGAGGCCATCGACCAGCTCGAGCAGATGCTGCTGGACTGGCCCGGCGCGCTGCTGTTCATCACCCATGACCGCGCCTTCCTGCGGCGGCTGGCCACCCGCATCGTGGAGCTCGACCGTGGCCGGCTGACCTCCTGGCCGGGCGACTATGACAAGTATCTGGCGGGCAAGGCCAAGGCCCTGGAAGACGAGGCCAAGGCCAATGCGCTGTTCGACAAGCGCCTCGCGCAGGAAGAGGTCTGGATTCGCCAGGGCATCAAGGCGCGGCGCACCCGCAACGAAGGCCGCGTGCGCGCACTCAAGGCGATGCGCGAGGAACGCAAGGAGCGCCGCGAACGCACCGGCAGCGCGAAGATCGCCATGCAGGACCCCAGCCGTGCCGGCAAGCGGGTGCTGCTGGCGGAGAATCTGGCGTTCGCCCACGAGGGCAAGCCGATCATCCGCGACTTCTCCACCCTGATCCAGCGTGGCGACAAGGTCGGCATCGTCGGCCCCAACGGCAGCGGCAAGACCACCCTGATACGCCTTTTGCTCGGCGAGCTCGCCCCGCAGACCGGTACGGTGACGCCCGGCACCAATCTCGAGATCGCCCATTTCGACCAGCACCGGGCCGCGCTGGACGACAACGCCACGGTGGCCGAGAACATCGGCCAGGGCCGCAACGAAATCACCGTCAACGGCCAGCGCAAGCACGTGATGAGCTATCTGCAGGATTTCCTGTTCGCGCCGGATCGCGCCCGCTCGCCGGTACGGGTGCTGTCCGGCGGCGAACGCAATCGCGCGCTGCTGGCCAAGCTGTTCACACGCTCGGCCAACCTGCTGGTGATGGACGAGCCCACCAACGATCTGGATATCGAAACCCTGGAACTGCTCGAGGAACTGCTGGTGCAGTTCACCGGCACGCTGCTGCTGGTCTCGCATGACCGGGCGTTTCTCGACAACGTCGTCACCAGCACCCTGGTATTCGAGGGAGACGGCCACGTCGGCGAGTACGTCGGCGGCTACAGCGACTGGCTGCGTCAGCGCCCGGCGCCGGCAACCACGCGAGCTCCGGCGCGCAAGCCGGCGGCGCCGGCCCGGCCCGCGGCGCCGAAACCGGCGCTGTCCAGTCCGGAACGCAAGGAACTGCGCGACCTGCCCGCCCGCATCGAGAAACTCGAACAGCGCATCGACGAGCTGCAGACCCTGTTCGCCCGCCCCGACTACTACGACGGCGACCCGGCGGAAATCCGCGCCGCCGGCGAAAAGCTGGCCGCCGCCGAGCGCGACCTGGAGGCTGCCCTGGCCCGCTGGGAGGAACTGGAGCAACGCGCCGGCTGAGGTGACTAGTACCAGCAACGTAATCGTTGCACCATGGTCGCGGGGGACGACCGCGCCGGACCAGGATCACAGGGGCACAGGCATGAGCCACCGCGACGATCTCACCGGGCTGCTCTCCCGCATGCGGGACAACTTCGATGGTGACCACTTCACCATCCAGGAAATGATCGAGGCGATCGAGGATCGCGGCTTCGGCCCGCTGCTGCTGGCCCCCGCCCTGTTCGTGATGCCGCCCATCGGCGTGATTCCCGGCGTGCCCACCCTGATGGCGCTGGTCATCGTCCTGCTGGCCGGGCAACTGGCCCTGGGACAGCGTCATCCCTGGCTGCCGCGGCGGCTGCGCGAGATCACCATCGAGCGCAAGAAGTTCGACCTGGCCTACGACAGGATCGTGCCGGTCACCCGGCGCATCGACCGCTTCCTGCATCCCCGTCTGTCGCGGCTGACACAGCCACCGGCGCCGCGCCTGATTGCAGTGGCCTGCCTGCTGCTGGCGCTGTGCATGATTCCGCTGGAACTGGTGCCCTTCGCCGCCGTCGTTCCGGCCGCAGCCATCGCCTTGCTGGCCCTGGCCCTGTCGGTACGCGACGGCTGGCTGATCCTGCTGGCCGCGGCCATCGTCGCCGCCGGTGTTATCGCCGGCTTCGCCGTCAACGGCAGCTGACATGTTCCCCCTCTCCCGCCGGCGGGAGAGGGCCGGGGAGAGGGTGGATGCAAATATCTACAACAACCGCCGCATCGCCAGCAGCCCGATCACCGGTCCCGGCACCAGCACCCACAACATGTAGTCCGGCTGCACCACGTGGCGCAGCAGTTCCACCAGCTGCAGGCTGACGATGGTGATCGCGAAACCCATCGAATTGACGAAGGTCAGCGCGGTACCCACCGAGCGCCGCGGCGCACTGCCGGCCACCAGGGTGGAGAACTGCGGCGAATCCCCGGAAACCGTCATCCCCCAGAACAGCAGGAACGCCAGAAACACCGGCGTGGGTGCCTGCAGCAACCAGGGCGAGGCTACGCAGGCCGCGCCCGAACAGGCCAGTTGCACGAAGGCCACGCGGGCGCTGCCCAGCCGCCGCGAGAGCATCCCCCCGCCGATGCAGCCCACCGTCCCGGCGGCAATGGCGAAGAACGACCACAGCGATACACCGACGTCCGGTGCTCCGACCAGATCGATGTGCAGCGCCAGCAGTACCGGGAAGAAGGCCAGCACCGGGTATAGCTCCCACATGTGGCCGAAATAACCGAAGGCCGCGGCGCGCAGGTTGCGGTCGGCGAATGCGTCGGGGATGGCGCGCGGATCGAATGGCGACGGCCCCGGCAGATGGGGCCCGGCCGGCACGAACAGATAAACCGCTAGCCCGCCGGCAACTGCCAGCCCCGACACCGCCGCCATCACCCCGCGCCAGGGCAGATCACCACCCAGCGCCTCGATAAGATGGGGAAACGCCGTCCCGAGTACCAGCGCGCCGACCAGATAGCCGAGCGCCCCGCCCAGCCCCTCGGCGTACCAGGAGGCCGCGATCTTCATCCCCACCGGATAGATGCCGGCCAGGAAGAAACCGGTGGCAAAGCGCAGCACCAGCAGTGGCCACAACCCCTCCGGCACCACGAACACCCCGGCGTTGCAGGCGGCCCCGAGCAGCGCGCAGACCAGGAACACCGTGGACGGCGGAAAGCGGTCGGACAACGTCAGGAGCGCGAATATCAGCGTGCCGGCGACGAAGCCGAACTGCACCGCGGAGGTCACCAGCCCCACCGCGTTGGCCGGCAGGTCGAACACGGTCTGCAGATCGGGCAGCACCGCGTTGGCGGCAAACCACAACGAGGTAGCCGCGAACTGCGACAGGACGATCACCGGCAGAATCCAGGCCGGGCGCTGGCAGGCGGTCGCATTCATGACGCGACTCTAGCAGGCCTACACGACCTGCCCCGCCGCATGGCCGGAGGCCCAGGCCCACTGGAAGTTGTAACCGCCCAGGTGGCCGGTCACGTCCAGCACTTCGCCGATGAAGAACAGCCCCGGTACGCGCTTCGACTCGAAGCGGCTGGACGACACCTCGTCAACATTCACCCCGCCGAGCGTGACCTCAGCGGTGCGATAACCCTCGGTGCCCGCCGGCGAGAACGACCATGCGTGCAGACGTTCGGCCGTTGCCCGGATATCCGCCGGCTGCAACTGCCGCAATGGCCGGTCGGGCAAGCCCAGGTCGATTAGCTGCTGGGCAAGCCGCCGCGGCAGCGCCTCTGCCAGCACACCGCGCAGCCCGGCATCCGGGCGCGCGGCACGGCGTTCGGTCAGCCAGGCCTCGGCGTCGCGGTCGGGCAGCAGGTCCACCGTGGCCGTATCGCCCGGCTGCCAGTAGGACGACAACTGCAGAATCGCCGGCCCGCTGATGCCGCGGTGGGTAAACAGCAGGCCGGCGTCGAAGCGATGGCCGCCGGCCTCGGTGGCGGCGGGTAACGCCACGCCGGCGAGATCGGCGTAGCGGTCGCGTTCCGGCGGTTCGAAGGTCAGCGGCACCAGCCCGGCCCGCGTGGGCTGCAGGCGATGCCCGAATTGGCGGGCCAGCTCGTAGCCGAAACCGCTGGCGCCCATCTTCGGAATCGACAGACCGCCGGTGGCAACCACCAGGGATTCCGCCGTGAACGGCCCCAACGCCGTCGGCACGCGGAATCCCTCGTCTTCCAGGCGCGTAACCGAACCCACATCGGCACGCACTTCGATGCGCACCCCGGCCGCCTCGCACTCGGCCAGCAGCATCGCGACAATCTGCTTTGACGACTCGTCGCAGAAAAGCTGGCCGAGTTCCTTTTCGTGCCAGGCGATGCCGTGGCGCTCGACCAGCGCAATGAAATCCCACTGGGTGTAGCGGGCCAGCGCCGACTTGCAGAAGTGCGGGTTGGCGGAGAGGAAGTTCTCCGGCGTGACATCGAGATTGGTGAAGTTGCAGCGGCCGCCACCGGACATCAGGATCTTCTTGCCCGCCCGGTTGCTGCCTTCCAGCACCAGCACCCGGCGTCCGCGCCTGCCGGCCTCGATGGCACACATCAGCCCGGCGGCCCCGCCGCCGAGCACGATCACGTCCGGGTCCGTCACTGGCCGGGCTAGGACTCCGCGACGGTCTGGCGCAGCCGTTCCAGCAGAGCGAAGGTGGGAAAGCCGTCCGGGATCAGACCGATCGACGACTGGAACTGTCGCAGCGCGCCGCGCGTGTTCGGGCCCATGACCCCGTCGGGGGTGCCGGCATCGAAGCCGGCATCGTTGAGCAATCCCTGCATTTCCTCGATCTGATCGCGTGACATCGCCGCCAGCCCGCGCGGCCATTCGGCGACCAGCGGGCCGGCGCCGGCAATGCGATCGGCCAGCCGGCCCACGGCCAGCGCGTAGCTGGTGGCGTTGTTGTAACGCAGGATGCTGCGGAAGTTCGGCCCCACCAGAAATGCGGGACCACGGGCACCAGCCGGGGTGATGATGGCGGCGTCATCCAGTTGCGGCAACGACCCGCCGGACGCCGGACGCACGCCATCGGCGGCCCAGCCCGACGCCGACTGCCGGGTGCGCCCGTCGGCGCTGGCGTAGTCGAAGCCTTCCGGCAGCTGCACTTCCAGCCCCCAGGGGTCGCCGGTATCCCAGCCGGCCTCGGCCAGATAGTGGGCGGTGGAGGCCATCACGTCGGGGATGCTGCCCCATATATCGCGCTTGCCGTCGCCGTCGCCGTCCATAGCGTAGGCCTGGAAGCTGGTGGGGATGAACTGGGTATGGCCCATGGCCCCCGCCCAGGACCCGCGCATCCGGTCGGCGCTGATGTCGCCACTGTCCAGAATCTCCAGTGCCGCGAATAGCTGCTTGCGGGCGAAGTCGCGGCGGCGGCCCTCGTAGGCCAGCGTGGCCAGGCTATCCACCGTGCGGGTGTCGCCGAAGTTGCTGCCGTAGTTGCTTTCCAGCCCCCAGATCGCCACCAGAATCTCCGGCTGCAGACCGTACTGCTCGGCCGCGGCCTCGATGTCGTCACGGTGCTCGGCCAGCCTGTCGCGCCCGGTCTCCACCCGGGTATCCGACGCCGCGGTATCCAGGTAATCCCAGATCTGCCGGGTGAATTCCGGTTGCGACTGGTCCAGCTCGATTACCCGCGGCAGAAACTCGGCCTCGTCCAGCGCCGTGGCCAGGGTTGCATCCCCAATGCCGCGGTCGCGCGCCTCGCCGCGGAAGCCGTCTAGCCAGTCCCGGAACGACTCGCGCGCCGGCTCCGTCGCTTGCGCATCCGATGCGGCGGCCTCGGCGGACTTACCCGGGTTTGCCGCCTGCGCGGGCGCATTTGATGAAGGTGTGGCTGCGCATCCGGCAACCAGCAGGGCAGCGAGGACTGTGCCGGGGTATTTCATGGGATGTGACTCGGGCTTTCGGTGATCCCGAATCCTACAACGAAACGGCCGACCGGCCGATTACCGGAAATGCCAGTTCAGGCCGATGGTGGCTTCCAGGAAATAGAACTCGCCCTGGATATCCTGATCCCGCGGATCGATCCCGAAATTGTCGCCGCCGGCGACAATCGACGCCACGCCGCCCTCGATATGACTGAGCGGGTTCTTGCCCACCAGCCGGTTGACCGGGGAATAGGCCAGCGCCACGTCCAGGCCCCAGGACCGGCTGAAGCGCCAGCTCAGGCCGGCGGTGTAGTGATACTCGTTGACCGCGAACGCCAGCGTGCTGAGCAGAATGTCGGAACTGCGTACCGGCTGGGTGTTGTTGCTGAAGCCCAGGCGCCAGGTGGTGCTACCGCGCCGGTACTCGTAGCCGAACTTGTAGACGGTCACGTCGCGCCAGCCGAAGCCGGGGGCGTTGTCGCCGCCCAGACAGGTGTCGAAATCCACCGGCCCGCCCAGCAGCACCGGCCGCACGCAACCGTTGGCGAACCGGTTCGGCCGCAGCCGGTTGCCCAGCGCGGCGACGTTGCTGAAGTTGATGCGCTGGTAGTCGATCAGCAGGCGGTGGCGCGGTGCCGGGGTCAGCGCGATGCCGACGTTGAAACTGGAGGGCACGTCGAACGCGCCATCGCGGGCGAACAGGCCGCGGTACTTGTCGAATTCGGTGGCATGCGTGCGCGTCTGGTACGACGCCCCGAGCCGCAGCCAGGCCGTGGGCTCGTAGGCCATGCCCACCCGCACGCCGAGGCCGAACGAATAGTCCTTGCCGTTCTCGGTAACGCGGTCGGGATTCTGGGAAAACCGCGCGAAGGCCCCCAGCCCGGAGGCGTCGAACCGCTGCACCATGAACAGCGGCGCGACGCCGACCCGCAGCCGACCGAACCGTCGGGCGTAGGTGGTGGCCACGAATAGCTGGGTCAGGTTGACCAGCGTGGTGGAGGAACCGTTGCCGCACAGCCCCAGCACGCCGGGCTGGCCGATGTTGCCGCCGCCACCGAAGATGCCCTCGCAGCGTTCGGCCACCGGCAGCAGATTGGTGGCATCGCCCTGGGCGAAGCCGCCGCTGCCGCGGGTGAACTTCGGATTCAGGCCACCGTTGCCGTAGATGGCCACGCCCCAGGTGGAGCGCTCGTCGATGCGGCGGGCAAAGGCGACGCCGGGGATCGGGAAATACTTGTTCGCGCCCTCGTTGCCGCCGAACCGGCGCCCCGCCTCGTCCGTCGGATTCATCTGGAACAACCCGGCACCGGTGACCGGCTCCAGGTCCGGCTCGTTGACGACGTTGAGCGTGCCGATGGGCACTAACAGGCTCAGGTCCAGATCCAGCCGGTCGTCGATGTCCGCGAGCAGCGCGGGATTGATGGACCCGGCGAACGCATCGTCCGCGCCCGCGGTCCCGGCACCGGCCAGCGCCCGCTGCTGCGCGCTGTAGCCGTGCAGGAAATAGCCGTTGGCGGCATGCGCCGCGCCCCCGGCCAGCGCCAGCAATACCAGCAGCCCCGCGACAAGACAGCGGCCCGGCGTCTGCCTGTCCATGATTCCCCCTTGGCGCCGCGCAGCAGGCCGTACCGGCTGCCGATCTCATGATCCCTCGGCCTTCCCGGCTACCCTACCGGTGGAAAACACCGGGCGCGACCCGGATGCGCTGGCCGACCCGGCCTCCGCACCCGCATACTCGTACCCCTGTCCGTAAGCGAGGCCGGCCCGCCATGCGAATCCTGCTGTCCGCCGTGCTGATGATCATCTGCACCATCGCCAGTGCCGACGATAACGACGCGCTCGAACGCGAAGTCGAGCAGGTCG
Organism: Spectribacter acetivorans; assembly: GCF_031846305.1. Taxonomy (NCBI): domain Bacteria; kingdom Pseudomonadati; phylum Pseudomonadota; class Gammaproteobacteria; order Salinisphaerales; family Salinisphaeraceae; genus Spectribacter; species Spectribacter acetivorans. Next base: position 32,597 of record NZ_JAVRHY010000019.1, on the reverse strand, counting down.
TCGCCACGATGCTCAAGGAGTTCAAGACGGCGCTGACTACCGCGATGAAGGAAGACGGCCCGGCCGCCGCCGTGGGCGTGTGCCGCGACGTGGCGCCGGGCATTTACCGCGATCTCGCGCTGGACCGGGGCTGGCGCGTCACCCGCGTGGGTACCCGGGTGCGCAACCCGCTGTTCGGCACCCCGGACGCCTGGGAGCAGGCGGGGCTGGCCGAATTCCGCCAGCGTCAGGCCGACGGCGAAACGCTGGAAAGCATGACGCGCAACGAGACGGCGCGCGAACCCGGTGGCCGCTACTACCGCCATCTGCGCGCACTGGGCACCCAACCCGTGTGCACGACCTGCCACGGCCCGCGCGACGAAATCGCCCCGGACATCCGCGCCATGCTGGACGAGCAGTATCCCCACGACCGCGCTGTTGGTTATGCGGCCGGCGATCTGCGGGGCGCAGTCAGCGTGAAGGTGCCACTGGCGGATTGAGGCCGATTCATCGTCGGCGCAGAACCCTCAGCCATTCTTCCGCCCCGCCGATACCGGCTTCGTATTAAACTATGCACCGCAGGCCGCCTTTCGTCGCGGCCATTCTCCGGGCGCCGATCGCGCGCCCCGCCGCTACAGGCCCGTCATGACTTCGCCCCCGAACAACCCCGATACCCCGGTCGCCTTCCGGGACCTTGGCCTGTCCGACGCCGTGATGCGCGCGCTGGATTCGGTCGGCTACGAAACCCCGACGCCGATCCAGGCCGCCACGATCCCGCCGCTGCTGGCCGGCCAGGACATCCTCGGCCAGGCCCAGACCGGCACTGGCAAGACTGCCGCCTTCGCGCTGCCCATCCTGTCGCGCCTGCCGGCCGGCGGCCGGGCACCGGGCGCGCTGGTACTGGCGCCGACCCGCGAGCTGGCCATCCAGGTAGCCGAGGCCTTCCAGCGCTATGCCGCCGCCATTCCCGGTTTCCACGTGCTGCCGATCTACGGCGGCCAGAGCTACCAGCCGCAGCTGGCGGCCCTGAAACGCGGCGTGGACGTGGTGGTGGGCACCCCGGGCCGGGTGGTGGACCACATCAAGCGCGGCACCCTCAAGCTGAACAACCTGAGCTGGGCGGTGCTGGACGAAGCCGACGAAATGCTGCGCATGGGCTTCATCGACGACGTGGAATGGATTCTGGGCAAGACCCCGCCGCAGCGCCAGGTGGCCCTGTTCTCCGCCACCATGCCGCCGGCCATCCGGCGCATCGCCCGCACCCATCTCAAGGACGCGCAGGAAGTCACCATCGCGTCGAAAACCAGTACCGCCACCAATATCCGGCAGCGCTACTGGATCGCGGTGGGCGCCAGCAAGCTGGAAGCCCTGACCCGTCTGCTGGACGCCGAACCCTTCGACGCCATGCTGGTGTTCGCCCGCACCAAGAAGGCCACCGACGACCTGGCCGAACGCCTGGCCGCCCGCGGCCATGCCTGTGCGGCCCTGAACGGCGACATCGCCCAGGCCCAGCGCGAGCGCACTGTCGCCCGACTCAAGAACAAGCAGCTGGACATCATCGTGGCCACCGACGTGGCCGCCCGCGGTCTGGACGTGGACCGCATCAGCCACGTGATCAACTTCGACATCCCGCACGACACCGAAGCCTACGTCCACCGGATCGGCCGCACCGGCCGGGCCGGACGCATGGGTGACGCCATCCTGTTCGTCACCCCACGCGAGAAGCACCTGTTCAAGGCCATCGAACGCGCCACGCGCCAGCCGATCGAGCCGATGGACCTGCCCGGGGTGGAGGAAGTCAACGAACAGCGCAAGCAACGGTTCGCCACTCGCATCACCGACTCCCTGGCCGGCGGCGGGCTGGACAACTACCGCGCCCTGATCGAGGACTACCTCGCCAGCGAGAACGCCGACCCGATCGACGTGGCCGCTGCCCTGGCCCGCATGGCCCAGGGCAGCGAGCCGTTGTTCATCAAACCCGGCAAGGTCGACCGGCCGCGCGACGAGCGCGCCCCCTCACCGGCCGCCGGCCCCAAACCGAAACCTCGCAAGGACGGCAAGCCCCGCCCGGTGGCCGAGGGCGTGGAGGTCTTCCGCATTGAAGTGGGCCGCGAGCACGGCGTGGAACCCCGCAACATCGTCGGCGCCATCGCCAGCGAAGCCGGCGTCGAGGCCCAGCACATCGGCCGCATCGACATCCGCGAGGATCACAGCCTGGTGGAACTGCCCCCCGGCATGCCGCGCGAGATATTCCGTCATCTCAAGACCGTGTGGGTAGCCAACCGGCAGCTGGCCATCTCCCGCGCCGACAGCCCCGCCCTGCAGCCGTCCGACAAGCCTCGGCGCAAACCCAAGCCCGCGGCCGGCAAACCCAAGAAGGCGAAAAAGGCGAAGAAGCCCAAGCCGCGCGGCCCGGCTGAATAGCGCGAACGAGACCGTGATCACCAGGGCATGACGTCCGGCCCGGCCGGGTAGGGTCAATCGCCCGTCGCTGTGTCAGCATCCCGGATCACATGTACCGCCGCCACCCAGGCGGCCCGACTCCGGAGCTCTCATGGTCTACGCCCTGCTGCAACTCAACGTCACCGACGCCGACGCCCTGGCTGCCTACCGCGAAAAGGCGGCGGAAGCCCTCGCCCGCCACGGCGGCAAGGTGGAAGCCGCCGCCCCGCAACCCACCATACTGGAGGGCGAGCGGGCCGCACCCGACATCGCCGGTGTCCTGAGCTTCCCGGACCGCGAATCCGCCCTCGCCTGGATCGACGACCCGGACCTGCAGGAGCTGCATGCGCTGCGACGGAAAGGGGCGGAGAGCAATATCGTCCTGGTCGGCTAATCTGCCGCGATCTGATCGAAGATCCGCATAAAATCTGGCGGCGGATACACCCGACAGCTACTTGCCACTCGTAACCGTTGCCCGACAGTCCGCGTTACCGGCGACTGCAGGGAGCAGTACGCCGGCAAGTTCCGGACCCAGCTGGTGCGCTGCCAATTCCGCCGCCTGATCACCCGAGTGTCTTGCAACAGGTTCTGATGTCGCGCAGCGCCGCTAATAGTGGCTATCCGGCGACGGCTTTATGCGCGAAAAGACGCGTGCAGCCTGCACGTTCATCGGCAAACGGCAACGTCTGATATTCCTCGCGAGGTATCCGCACGCCAGGCGCATGATCGAATGCCGGCACTATCAGTGCTCGATTATCGAAATTTCCTTCAGTTCCTGTAGCCTCCACCAAGTTGGATCAGATAAAGGAGCGAAGATGCCACATCGGTGCCTGAATTACATGAACAACGTGATTTTTGTCGTGATGACCCTCGCGCTTGGCGGTTTTGTAGTCGGTTGCGGTGGTGGCGGCGGCGGTGGCGGAAACAATACGGCGCCGCCGCCAGAAGGGCCGATCAACGTCTCCGGCCTCACCCGCCCCGCGACCGGCAGTTCACTCGAAGCCGAACTGACCGGCACGTTCTCGAGTGGCGGTCAGGCAGTGGACGCAAACGCAACCCTCGCCCTGTCGGTTGGCGACGAAACGACGTTCGAGAGCCAGACGGTTCTGCCAATCGATTCGATGATCACCATCCGCATTCCGTCAACCGGCGATAATGTCACCGGCGGCAGCACGGTCTTCACGACCGCCGGCGGATCACGGATCGGGGAGAACAAGGACGACGGCGTCACCTGCTCCGCCACATCATCGACGCCGCTCCCGCAGGAGGTCGAGGTCGGCGATTCCGGCGCGGTTGCCACCCTGAGTTGCTCGGACGGCTCAACCCAGAGCCAGACTTACCGGGTCGAAGCCGGGAACGGCACGCTCAACTTCGTATTCGTTACGGAAATTGACGATGGCACCTCGTCGCTGAGCGAACTGGTGACCTACCGCTTCACCGACGACAATGAAATCGCCTCAATTCGGGATGAGGGCTCCAGTCGTGATAATGGACAGGTTGTGTCATTCGACCTGGATGGCGAGGTGGTTGCTTCCAGCCTGTGATTTTTCCCGAGCTTAATGAACTGGTTGTGCCCGCTCGCATGACCAGCTCTGCTGCCAGATCACCGCCCAACGTAGATATCGGCCGCCAAGCCATACGCTGCGAACTGGAAGTGGCGACGGCCAAAGCCGCACACGAATTTTTCTGGAACAAATTCGGACGCGTTACAGGCGCGGCTCTTAGGGCGGCCTGCAGGAAAGCAGGCCGCTACCTCCAACACGTAGTGCCGGTGGTGAGAGGTCTCGGCTTGTCACCGAAGATCTCTAACAGTCGCAAAACCTGCAGGGGATACGTGGTGGCCGGGGGCGGAATCGACCGATTCGTCGGGAACGAATCGGGACCGCCGAAGGCGGGTCCTCGCTCAGCGAGGATGCGGCCCATGGAGGGGCCGCACAGCCTCCGACACATAGTGTAGGTGGTGAGAGGCCACGTTAGCACCGAGCGGCGATTAAGCCACTAGGGGCGAGAAGCGGGTAAACTGGTGGCCGGGGGCGGAATCGACCGATTTGTCGGGAACAAATCGGGACCGCCGAAGGCGGGTCCTCGCGTAGCGAGGATGCGGCCCATGGACGGGCCGCACAACCTCCGACACATGGTGTCGGTGGTGAGAGGTCCTGGCTCGACGCCGAAAGCCTCTAGCGGTCGTGACATGTGCAGGGGATATATGGTGGCCGGGGGCGGAATCGAACCACCGACACTGCGATTTTCAGTCGCATGCTCTACCAACTGAGCTACCCGGCCAGGGTATCCGGCGATGACCATCGCCGTTCAGAGCGCGGTATTAAACCGATCGGGCTCTGCCCCGTCAAGCAGACGGGCCGCTATTCGCTGTTGCCGCTCCCTTCTTCCGGCGGCACCCAGTGGGTCTCGGCGGTTTCGCCGCTGCCGAAGAAATACTCTTCCATCTGCTCGGTGAGGAATTCGCGCGCCTTCGGGTCGGCCAGGTGCAGGCCGTATTCGTTGATCAGACGGGTCTGCTCCGTCAGCCACTGCTGCCAGGCCTGGGCGGAGACGTTGTCGTAGATGCGCTGACCGATGTCGCCGGGCAGCGGCGGGCGGGGCAGGCCCTCGGCTTCCTGGCCGAGCTTGACGCATTGCACGGTGCGGCTCATGTCGATTCGTCTCCCGGGAGTTGGCGGATGAGTCTGGCCAGGGGCGCCGGCAGCGCCGGGGGGCGCGTGCGCGGATGCCAGGCCAGTTGCTGGTCATCATCCATGATACCGGCGCCGTCGCGCACTCGCAGGGCCAGCGGCCGGATATGTAGCTGGAAATGCGTGAAACCGTGTTGCACTTCCGTCAGCTCCTCGCCGGCGGACAGGGGTTCGACCCCCAGTTGCCGGCGACAGTAGTCGACGGGTTCGGCATCGTCGGGCAACTCCGGCAACGCCCACAGACCGCCCCAGATGCCGGCGGGCGGACGCCGATGCAGCAGCAACTGATCATCCGCGCGGCGCAGAACCAGCATGCGGGTGCAGCGGATCGGCCGCTGACGGCGCTTGCGCGGCGCCGGGATCTCGGCCTCGATCCCGGCGCGCCGGGCGGCGCACAGATCGGTTACCGGACAGCGGTCGCAGGCGGGCTGACCACGCCCGCAGACGGTGGCGCCGAGGTCCATGATGGCCTGGGTATAGTCTGCCAGGCGTTGGTATGGCGTGTGGTGCTCGGCGTGGGCCCACAGCCGCTTTTCCCAGGCGGATTCGCCCGGGGCGCCGCGTTCGGCGTGCAGCCGCGCCAGCACCCGCTTGGCGTTGCCGTCGAGCATGGCGGCGCGGCGGCCGAAGGCCTGTGCGGCGATAGCCCCCGCCGTGGAGCGCCCGATGCCGGGCAGCGCCTGCAGGGCGGCCGGATCGGCGGGCAGTTCGCCGCCGTGTTCGGCCACGATCTGCCGGGCGGCGGCGTGCAGATTGCGCGCCCGGGCGTAGTAGCCCAGTCCGGCCCAGTGCTGCATCACGGCATCGCTGTCGGCCGCGGCAAAGTCCGCCACGGTGGGGAAGCGCGCCATGAAGGCCTGGAAATAGGGAATGACCGTGGCGACCTGGGTCTGCTGCAGCATGACCTCGGAAACCCACACGCGGTAACCGCTGCGCGGATTCTGCCAAGGCAGGTCATGACGGCCGTGGTGGTCGAACCAGGCCAGCAGCCGGCGGGCGAACTCGGTGGGCGGGGACGATTGCCGGTCCCCGCCCGCGCCGGCAGGTCGCACCCGCGTCACTGCGCGGTTTCGCCCTCGGGCTGCGCGGCTTCCGCGTCCTCGGCCGGCTGCTCCTCAGCCTTCTGCTCTTCGGCCTTCTTCTTGCCGCCGCCGAACAGGCCGCCGAGCCCTTCCTGAAGCTCCTTCTGCAGCTTGTCGCCGAGCTTCTTCTTCTCTTCCTCGACTTCCTTGTTCACCTTCTCGCGCAGTTCGGCCTTCTCCTCGTCGACCTTCTGCTTGAGCTCGGCCTTTTCCTGATCCAGCTTCTGACGCGCCACGCCCTTGAGCGCGTTCTTCACGTCGATGGAGTAGCTGGGCGAGAACAGGTTGCCGGTGAGCTTGATGGGAATGTCGAAGCCGGCGATCTCCTTGAGCACCTTGTTGTCGGTCTCCTCGGAAACGTGGGCGTTGACGGTGTAGTCCAAATCGTTGGTGACCAGGTTGAAGCTGCCGTCGCCGCCGAGCTTGGCTACCGGGGTGTTCAGGTTGAGATCACCGCCCTTGAGCAGGCCGTCGGTCACCGAGAACGAGGCCGCGAAGCGCGAGAAGGCGGTAGTGCCGTCGGCGGCCGTCGCGCCGGCATCGCCGCCGAGGATCTTGTTCCGGGCCAGGGTCAGGATGCGGGACAGGTCGAACCCCGCGAACTGCCCGTCACGGAATTCGAACGCGATGGACCCGTCCAGCGAGCGCTTGATCTGCTCGACGGTGTTGCCGGTGGTGGTGAGATCAATATCCAGATTGGCCAGCGCGGCGATCTTTTCGTTGCCGATCAGGTCCTTGACCAGCGGCCCCAGTTGCAGACCGTTGAGCTTGCCCTTGATGGCGTAGCTGGGCTGCTCGCTCGCCGCGTTGACGGTGCTCTGCATGCGCAGGGTGCCGTTGTAGAGGTTGGCCCCCAGCGGCTGCACTTCAAGTACGCCGTCGCGGGCGGTAACCGCCAGCTCGGCGTCCTGGATTTTGAGTTTGGAGACGGTCAGGTCGCCGGCCGTGATCTTGCCGTCCAGCCGCAGATTCTTGATCGGATCGAGCTCGATCCGGGTACTGACCGCCTCGGCCGGTTCTTCCGGCTCGGCCGACTCCTCCGCTTCGCCCTCGGCCGCCGGCGGCAGATAGCGGTCCACATTCATCTTGTCCAGCGCCAGCTGGAAGCCGATATCGGGGTTGGCGAAGTCGGCCACGTTGGCGCCACCCTTGAGGCTGCTGTCGTCGATCTCGATCAGCAACTGGTCGAGCGTAGCGCTGTTCAGCCCGGCTTCGAAATGCGTATCCAGCCCGGCGCTGGTCAGCACGCTGTCGTCGCTGGTGGCGGGCGGGTCCATGCCCAGATTCTTCATCACGGTGCGCGGGTTGAATGACTGAACCGTCAACTGCCCGGTGAAGGCGGGCTTGCCCATGATGTCGCTGCCATCCACATTGGCGGCCACGCTCAGGCCGGCGCCCTCCAGGGCCACATCGCTGATCTTGAGGCGCCCGGTCGACAGATCGGCTTCGCCGTTGCCGGTCAGGGACAGCGCCTGCTTGCCGGCCGGCACCGCGTTGCCCTCGGCCTCGACATCCACCGCCAGGCCACTCAACCGATAGAACTGGTTTTCCACGTCCGGCAGCACGTCCGCGGACAGGCTGGTGCGGCTGTCGATGCCCAGTTCGTCGGAGGTAAAGCGAAAGCCGAGGTCGACCGGGAACGACTCACCCAGCACGACAGTGCCGGTGGACAGGCTTACATCCGCCAGCTGGTAGGTCTTGTCCCCGTCGCGGAAGGTCACCGCGGCGTCGGATACTTCCACCGCGCCGACTTCGAGCGACTCGATGGCGAATCCGCCATCTTCCTCTGGTTCCGCTTCCGGCTCGGGTTCCTCGTCGGTTTCCTCGCTGGCGAAGGCCTCGACCAGATCATCCCAGTTGGTGGTGCCGTCGGCGTTGCGGGCCAGCCGCAGACGCAGGCCGTTGAGCCCCACGGTGCCGACTTCGATGCGCTTGCTCAGCAGCGGCAGCAGCCGCACGCTGACTTCCGCCGTACCGATTTCCGCAAAGGGTTCCTCGCCGAAGCCTTCGGCGTTGGCCAGCCGCGATTCGCCGATCTCCACACCCAGCCACGGGAACACCGACAGCGAGATATCGCCCGCCATGGTGAATTCGCGGCCGGTCTTTTCCTCGACTGCCGCGCCGATCTGATCGCGGTAGTCGTTGGGATCGATCAGCAGAGGCAGCGCAATGGCCGCCGCCACAATCAGCGCGACCAGCACACCGATCACGATAAGCACAATCTTGATCACACGCTTCATGAGAGTCCGTTTCCCTGGAACAAGCGACTGAACCGGTGCGAGCCACACCTCCGAGAAAGCCTGCCGCGTGGCCGGGCTATCCGCAAGCCGGGGCGTGTTCACGCCGGCGCTGTTGAAGCGTTATTCTACGCCGCTCACTCGCTGCCGATGCCGGGCAACCCGATGCAGATTCAGCTCAATGGTGAACCCAGGACCGTGGAAGACGACGCGGATCTGGATCGGCTGATCGCCGATCTGGGGCTGGACGGCCGTCGACTGGCAGTGGAGGTCAACGGCGATATCGTCACCCGGGCCGCCCGCGCCGGTCATGCGCTGCAAGATGGTGACCGGATCGAGATCGTTCACGCTATTGGTGGTGGCTAGCCAGCCGGTCGAGCGATCCGCGCCGCAGCCACGGCAGCCAACGATTCAGGTAACCGACATGTCCGAACCCGCCCCGCAACACAATACCGGCAACGATCCGCTGATGATCGCCGGCCGCGCGTATCAATCGCGGCTGCTGGTGGGCACCGGCAAGTATCGCGATCTGACCCAGACCGGCGAGGCCATCGCCGCCTCGGGCGCGGAGATCGTCACGGTGGCAATCCGGCGCACCAACATCGGCCAGAACCCGGACGAGCCCAACCTGCTGGACGTGATCTCGCCGGACCGCTACACCCTGCTGCCCAACACCGCCGGCTGTTTCACCGCGGATGACGCGGTGCGCACCTGTCGCCTGGCGCGCGAACTGCTCGACGGCCACAAGCTGGTGAAACTGGAAGTGCTGGGCGACCCCACCACGCTGTACCCGGACATGGCCGCCACCTTCGACGCCGCCGAAACCCTGATCGCTGACGGCTTCGACGTGATGGTCTACTGCATCGACGATCCGATCGCCTGCCGCCGCCTGGAGGAAATGGGCTGCGTGGCGGTGATGCCGCTGGCCGCGCCCATCGGCTCCGGGCTGGGCATCCAGAACCGCTACAACATCCTGACCATCGTGGAAAACGCCAGCGTGCCGATTCTGGTGGACGCAGGCGTCGGCACCGCCTCCGACGCGGCCATCGCCATGGAGCTGGGCTGCGACGGCGTGCTCATGAACACCGCGATCGCCGAGGCGAAGGATCCGGTACTCATGGCCAGCGCCATGCGTCACGCCATCATCGGCGGCCGCCAGGCGCTCAAGGCCGGGCGCATGCCGCGGCGGCGCAACGCCTCTGCATCATCGCCTTCGGACGGGCTGCTGGATGCCTGACTCACCGGCGCGCATCTGATACACGAAACTTGAAACCCGAAACCCGCAACGACGATCCGGCCACGCCGGATCGCCGCATCCGCAGCTTCGTCAAGCGTGAGGGCCGTCTCACGCCGGGCCAGCAACGCAACCTCGAGGACCTGTGGCCCCGCTTCGGCCTCGACCCCGCCGACGGCGCCTTCGACTGGGCGGTCATTTTCGGCCGCGATGTCCCCCGCACCCTGGAAATCGGCTTCGGCGCCGGCGAGGTTCTGGCGACGCTGGCGGCGGCCCAACCGGACGAGGATTTCATCGGCATCGAGGTCTATCGCAGCGGCGTGGGCCGGCTGCTGGGCGAAGCCGCGCAGGGCCAGATGACCAATCTGCGGGCAATCTGCGCCGACGCCGTCGAGGTCATCGATCACGCCATCCCCACGGCATCGCTGGATACCGTACTGCTCTACTTCCCCGACCCCTGGCCGAAGAAGCGCCACCACAAGCGGCGGCTGGTGCAGACCGCCTTCGCCGATCGCGTTCACCGCATCCTCAAACCCGGCGGCGTGTGGCGCCTGGCCACCGACTGGGCCAACTACGCCGAGTGGATGCGCGAGGTGCTCGACGTGCATCCGGGGTTCGAGAACATCGGCGACGACAACGGCTGCGTCAGCCAGCCGCCCCGCCCGGCCACCCGCTTCGAGCAGCGGGGCCTGCGGCGCGGTCACGCCGTGGTGGACCTTGCCTATCGCCGCCGCTGACGCCACTGTAGGCGCCGATTTCACGCGCCACTAGGAGTTGTCTCATGGAAATGCGCCGCCTCGGTCGCACCGATCTCGACGTCAGCCTGATCTGCCTGGGCACCATGACCTGGGGTGAGCAGAACACCGAGGCCGACGCCCACGAACAGCTTGATTACGCGCTGGAACGCGGCATCAACTTCATTGACGCGGCCGAGATGTATCCGGTGCCGCCGAAGGCCGACACCGCCGGCCGCACCGAGCAGTACATCGGCACCTGGCTGGCCCGACGCGGCAGGCGTGATGACGTTGTGCTGGCCAGCAAGGTCACTGGCCGCAGCGAGATGAGCTGGCTGCGCGAGGGCGACGACACCACGCTGACCCCGGCGCAGGTCCGCCGCGCACTGGAAGCCAGCCTCAAGCGCCTGCAGACGGACTATCTCGATCTGTATCAGGTGCACTGGCCGGACCGGCGCACCAACACCTTCGGCCGACTAGGCTACGTCCACAAGCCGCTGCCCGACGAGGTCGCCATCGAGGACACCCTGGGTGAGCTGGGCCGCATGGTGGACGAGGGCAAGATCCGGCACGTGGGCATTTCCAACGAAACCCCCTGGGGCCTGATGCGCTATGTGGAGATCGCCGAGCGCACCGGCCTGCCGCGGGTGGTGTCGGTGCAGAATCCCTATTCCCTTCTCAATCGCACCTTCGAGATCGGCCTGGCGGAATGCGCCGAGCGCGAGGACGTGCGCCTGCTGGCCTATTCGCCGCTGGCCTTCGGCGTGCTTGCCGGCAAGTATCTCGACGGCGCGCGCCCGGACGGGGCCCGGCTGACCCTGTTCGAGCGGTTTTCCCGCTACACCAACCCGGCCGGCGAGGCCGCAACGGCCGAGTACGTGAAACTGGCGCGCGACCACGGGTTGGATCCCGCCCAGATGGCGCTGGCCTGGTGCAACTCGCGCAGCTTTCTGACCAGCACCATCATCGGCGCCACCAGCATGGAGCAGCTCAGGGCCGACATCGACAGCGCGGATCTGCAGCTGTCCGACGAGGTCTGCGCGGAAATCGAGGCCATTCACACCCGTCACCCCAATCCCTGCCCCTGATCCGGGCACAACTTCCCGGCGGATCAGTCGCTTCCGGCGCCCTCGCCCGGACGGGGTTTGCAAGCGCGGCCGAGCGGCGTATAGGTAGACATCGGGCACAGGCAACGTCACTCAAGACGAGGAGGTGCACGATGCCCCGTCGGCTATACGAGATCGAGATCGGCGACTGGTACCACAGCCCGTGGACAAGCGCCCGCTTCGAGGTAGTGGCCATGGACGAGGCCAGCCGCGCGGTGGAAATCCAGTACGAGGACGGCACGGTCGAGGAAATCGACTACGAGAGCTGGCCACAGCTGGAAGCCGAGGATGCCGGGCCGCCCGATGACGTGACCGGCGCGCTGGACACCGAGCCCGAGGACGACGACCGGACGGGCCTGAACCTGGACGGGCTGGACGATCCGTTCGAGGAGCTGGACTACCTGCTGCACTGATCGGGTCTGCCGGCGCGCGCTCCGCTACACTGCGCGCTATGCAAGCTGCCGCCCGCGCCCACGCCAACATTGCGCTGATCAAGTACTGGGGCAAGCGCGATAGTGCCCTGAATCTGCCGGCCACCGGCTCCATCTCGGTGACCCTGGAGGCACTGCATTCGGAAACCCGGGTGCGCTTCGACCCGAACCTGGTCACCGACGCGATCATGCTGGAAAGCGGCGGCGATGCCGAGCGGGTCAGCCGTTTCCTCGACCTGGTCCGGGCGCTGGCGGGCATGGAAATGCGCGCGGACGTGCGCTCCCGCAACAACTTCCCCACCGGCGCCGGTCTGGCATCGTCGGCCTCCGGCTTCGCCGCCCTGGCGCTGGCCGCGAGCCGGGCGGCCGGTATCGAGGCCTCGCCGTCCGAACTATCGGCGCTGGCCCGGCAGGGCTCCGGCTCGGCGGCCCGGTCCCTGTACGGTGGTTTCGTGGAGATGCAGCGCGGTCGCGACGACCGCACCGGCGCCGATGCCCACGCCGTGCCGCTGCTGGCCGCGCACGAGTGGCCGCTGGCGGTGGTGGTGGCGATCATCGACACCGGCACCAAGTCGGTCGGCTCCACCGATGGCATGACCCGGACGGCCGCGACATCGCCCTTCCATGACGCCTGGGTGGCCGGCGCCGATGCGGACCTGGCCGCCATGCGGACCGCAATCCGGGACCGGAACCTCGAACGCGTGGGCGAACTCACCGAACACAGCTGCCTGAAGATGCACGCCACCATGCTTGGCGCGCAGCCGGGGCTGATCTACTGGCAGCCGGCCACCCTGGCGGCCTGGCAGACGCTGGCAGACCTGCGGGCAGACGGGCTGGCTGCCTACGGCACCATCGATGCCGGCCCGCAGGTCAAGGCGCTTTGCCGCATCGCGGACGCCGACGCCGTGACTGCCGCCCTGGCACAGGTGCCGGGCGTGCGGGACGTGCGCATCAGCCACCTCGGGCCGGACGCCAGCCTGATCGCGGACCCGTGGGCGTAACCGCCACTGCCCCGGGCAAGCTGTTCCTACTGGGCGAATACGCCGTGCTGCACGGTGCTCCGGCCCTGCTGGCTGCCATGGACGCCCGCTGCCGGGTGTCGCTGGCACCGGCCGGTACCTGGCGGCTGACCGCCCGCCCGCTGGGTCTGGCCGATCTGGCGCTGGCCGATGACGGCGGCCCGCCAAAGAACGCGACCGACGATCTTCGGCGTGCGCTGGCCGTGTTCGACGCCGTGCGGCGCACGGTGACGCATGATCACGAGCTTCCGCCGCTGAGCGTCACCATCGACACCCGCGCCTTCTTCCGCGGTGATCACAAGCTGGGGCTGGGTGCCAGCGCCGCCGTCGCGGTGGCGCTGACTACCGCTATGCACCACCTGCTGGGTTATCCCGAGGACAAGGCTGCGATTGCCGACGCGGCCACCCGGGCCCACCGCATGGCCCAGGGCGGCGAAGGCAGCGGCGCCGATATCGCCACGGCCGTGTACGGCGGCATCGTCGAATTCGTGGCCGGACAGCCGGTCCAGCCGCGGAACTGGCCGGCCGGCCTGCACGCGCGGCCGGTGATAACCGGCGACGGCGCCGATACCCGTGAACTGGTGGCAGCAGTGCGCCACCTGGCAGTGATCGACCCTGCCGGGCACGACACGGCGATGTCGCGCCTGGCCGATATCGCCGACCGGGGACGGACGGCGATCGTGCGGTCGGATATCCCCGCGCTGCTCGACGCCTGCCGGGCCAGCCTGGACGCCCTGACCACACTCGGCACGGCCGCCGGGGCCGGGATCGTCACCGTGCGGCATCGGGCGCTGGCCGACGCCGTGGCCGGCACCGGCGCGGTGTTCAAGACCACCGGGGCGGGCGGCGGCGACCTGGGTCTGATTCTGGCGCCCTCGCGGGCCGCGCTCGACGCGGCAACCCGTGCCGCGGAAAGCCTCGGTCACGTGTGTCCGGCAATGGCCTTCGGGGCGCCCGGGGTGGCTGTCACCGACGTGTCGGAAGCGGTCAGGTAAAATACCGTCATGCCGGCCAGCCGGCCGCAACGCCGCCTTCGGTGAAATCCAACCACCGCACCCTGCGATGAGCCGTTCCCGCATCCCCGAGTTCTACAAATTCTCCGTGGCCAACCGGCTGCGGGTGCTTTACGAGCGTGAGGTCCTCAGCGAGGCCGAGTACCACATGCTCATGGACGGCAAGCACCTGCTGGACGCCGCCAAGGCGGACCGGCTGGTGGAGAACGTGATCGGCGCGTTCTCGCTACCGATGGGACTGGGGCTGAATTTCCTGGTCAACGGCAAGGATTACCTGGTGCCGATGGTAGTGGAGGAACCCTCCATCATTGCCGCGGTGTCGTCAGCGGCCAAGGTGATGCGCAGTGCCGGGGGCATCCGCGTGGACGCCGACGAGCCCATGCTGATCGGCCAGATCCAGGTCATGGATGTGGGCCACCCCGCTCGCGCGCGCCAGGCCCTGCTGGCCCGCAGCGAGGAAATCCTGAATCTGGCCAACAGCCTGCACCCGAAGATGGTCAGCCGCGGCGGCGGCGCCCGCGATGTGGAGGTCCATCTGCACAGCGCCCAGGGCGCGCGCGGCGACATGCTGGTGGTGCATCTGATCGTGGACACCCGCGACGCCATGGGCGCCAACCTGGTCAACACCATGTGCGAGGGTGTGGCCCCGCTGGTGGAGAAGATCACCAACGGCAAGGTGTTCCTGCGCATCCTGTCCAACCTGACCGACCGGGCGATGGTGCGGGCCCGGGTGGAAGTGCCGGTGGCGCAGCTCGGCAACGGGGCATTCTCGGGCGAACAGGTGCGCGACGGCATCGCCCTGGCCACGGATTTCGCCGCCGCCGACCCCTATCGGGCGGCCACCCACAACAAGGGCATCATGAACGGCATCGATGCCGTGGCCATCGCCACCGGCAACGACTGGCGGGCGATCGAGGCCGCCGCCCACGCCTACGCCGCCCGCGACGGGCACTACACCTCGCTGACCAAGTGGTACGCCAACGAGGCCGGCAATCTGGTGGGCGAACTGGACCTGCCGCTGAAGGTGGGCACGGTGGGCGGTCAGGTGCAGTCCAACCAGGCGGTGATGATCGCCCACCGGCTGCTGGGGGTGGAAAGCGCGCGCGAACTTGCCGGGGTGATGGCCGCGGTGGGACTGGCCCAGAACTATGCCGCGCTACGGGCCCTGTCCACCGACGGCATCCAGCGCGGTCACATGACCCTGCATGCGCGCAGCGTGGCGATCGCCGCCGGGGCCGAGGAAAGCCAGTTCGACGCGGTGGTGGAAAAGCTGATCGCCTCCGGGGACATCAAGGTCTGGAAGGCGCGGGAAATTCTCGACGGCATGGGCGAGACTGCAACCGCCGGCGATGACGGTCCAGCCACCGCCGCGTTCACCGCCGACAACGTGGAAGCCGGCGCCGGCTACGCCAAGATCATCCTGCTGGGTGAACATTCCGTGGTCTATGGCAAGCACGCCATCGCCGCCCCCATCCCGCTGACCATCCGCGCCGATGTCCAGCGCCAGGAATCCGGCACCACCCTGTTCATCCCGCGCTGGGGGGTGGAAACCGAACTGCACCCGCCCACAACCGCGGACAACGCTCTGCACAAGTCGATGGACCTGATCCTGCAGCGGCTGGGGGTGCGCGACGAGCCCATGCGCGTGGAGGTCTATCCGCATGTGCCGCGGGCGGTCGGCCTGGGCGCCTCCGCCGCGCTGGCGGTGGCCGTCATCCGCGGCGTGGCCGAGGCCTTCGACATCGAACTCGACGACGCCCGGGTCAACGAACTGGCCTACGAGTGCGAACAGATCGCCCACGGCACCCCCAGCGGCATCGACAATACCCTGGCCACCTACGGCCGGCCGATCCTGTTCCGCAAGGGCGAATTGCCGAGCAGCGCGCCTGCCATCCGTGAAGTGCATCCGGCCCGGCCGATCCCGGTGGTGATCGGCCTGTCCGGCGTACGCACCCTCACCGCCCAGACCGTGGGCCGCGTGCGCGCCGCCTGGCAGGCGCATCCGGAACGCTACGAGCCGATCTTTGACCAGATCGACCAGCTGGCCCTGGCCGGTGTCGACGCGCTGGAACAGGGCGATATCGCCACCCTGGGCGAACTGATGAATATCGATCAGGGGCTGCTCAACGCCCTGCAGGTTTCCTGCTGGGAGGTGGAGGAACTGGTGCAGATTGCCCGCGAGAACGGCGCCCTGGGGGCCAAGCTCACCGGCGGCGGCGGGGGCGGCGCAGTGATTGCCGTGGCCGAGGCCGACCGCACCGAGGGCATTGCCATCGCCATGCGGCGGGCCGGCTACGACACCTTCATCACCGAGATCCGGTAGCGCAGACCCCTTCCAGTGGCACTTCCCGGCACGAACATACCTTTGCGGCTAGCGCCTGGATGACCTGAGTCCATGCAGACCACCACGCCAGCCAACCACGCGGTTGTCTCCTTCGACGACGAACCGCTAATCCGGGTCGACAGCCAGGACAACCTGCTGGGCTTCGAGTCCAAGGAGGCCTGCCACGACGGCGACGGCCTGCTGCACCGGGCGTTTTCCATCTTCCTGTTCGACCGGTCAGGCCGGCTGCTGCTGCAACAGCGAAGCGAACAGAAGCGGCTATGGCCGGGCTACTGGGCCAATAGCTGCTGCAGCCACCCGCGCCGGGGCGAGTCCGACGCCGAGGCCGCCGCCCGCCGCATCCGCGAAGAACTGGGCGTGAGCCCGCCGCTGACGTTTCTCTACCGCTTCGAGTACCACGCCCGCTATGGCGAGCTGGGCTCGGAGCACGAGCTGTGCTCGGTCTACACCGCGGTGGACGACAATCCGGTACGGATCAATATCAACGAGATCGACGATATCCGGTGGATCGAACCGGATGTACTGGATGTCGAACTGGCGAAGCACCCCGAGCGCTACGCGCCCTGGCTGAAGCTGGAATGGCCGCAACTTCGGGAGCAACACTGGGACCGCGTCCTGACCGGACAGGCGCCATGAATGGCGCCCTACGCAAGACCGGCCAACCTGCGCGTTGCAGGGCCGCATTCATGCGCCCGGGTATTAGGGGTCGACTTGCGATCAGCAGATAGGGCCGGTCGCCGTGAAAGCTTCGTTCAGCCCGGCAGCCCGAGAATCCGCCTGGCAGCTTCGCCGACCCGCCCGTTGCTCGCGAACACGCTGGTTGTTTCCAGCCCGATCTGATCACCGTCGAGCTGGCTGATTTCGCCGCCGGCTTCACGCAGGATCACGGTCAGGGCGGCGATATCGAGGATGTTGAGGTCGGACTCGACAATCAGGTCGATGCGGCCGGCCGCCAGCAGGTGGTAATGATAGAAATCGCCATAGCCCCGATGCCGATGGACGGCCCGCAGCAGTTCCCCCACGCTCGACCAGCGATCGGAACCGGCCAGCGTGCCGATGTTGCCCAGTGACAGGGTGGCCCGGTCCAGCCGGTCGACCTCGCTGACCCGGATCGGCTCGCCGTTGAGCGTGGCACCCTCGCCTCGGGCGGCCGCTGCCATTTCGCCGCCGTTGAACATCGGCGCGTTGGACACGCCAACAACCAGTTCGCCACGGTGCATCAGCGCGATCTGGGTGGAAAAGAAGGGATAGCCGCGCACGAAACTCTTGGTGCCGTCGATGGGGTCGATCAGCCACACGTAGTCCGCATCGGCGGACTCGCGGCCGAGTTCCTCGCCGTAGAAACCATGCTCGGGAAAGGCCGCGGCCAGCACCGACTTGATTGCCCGCTCGCTTTCCACGTCCGCCACGGTGACCGGACTGTCGTCAGCCTTGTCCGATACCTCGAACTCGCCGTGATAGTAGTGGCGGATGACGTCCTCGGCGGCGCGCGCCGCGTCGACGGCCCGGGCCAGAAACTGCTGTGTCGAGGCCAATGGTCCCTCCCGTGGTCGATTGAGTATCAGGTGATCCAGCCGCCGATGGTAAACGCGGACAGCACCGCCAGCAGGATGATCAGGCTACGCGAGACGATACCGATGGCCTGACGCAGACGTTCGTCGATGTCCGGCGGCGGGGCCTGCTCCTCGTCGATCAGCAACGCGCCGCAACCGATTGCGACCAGCCGTTGCCAGCCCTGCTGGACCCAGTTGTCGGCGTCGCCCGCATCGCGCTGACGCCAGGCGGTCAGGGCCCCGTCGGTGCTGCCGGCCAGGCCGTAGAGCAGCATGGCCAGATGTTGCGGCACCCAGGCCAGAATACCGTGCAGACGCAGTGCGGCGTCCTGTAGCGGTTCGCCGGCATCCAGGCGCCGGAAATGCCCGGGGGAATCCGCCACCAGCCGATAGGCCGCGGCCCCCAGCGGCCCGAGCACGAAAAACCACAGCAGCACGCCGAACACCCGCTCGTGCCCCTGCAGGAAGATGGCACTGATCACGGTCCGCGGATCCGCGTGCTCTCCGGTCTGTTCGCTGTCGCCGGCCAGGTCGGCGGCAATCGAGTCGGCGGCTTCGCGGCGGTCTTCCTGCAGAGCGGCGCGGTAGGCGCGCACTTCTTCCCACAGGTCACGCGGGCCCAGGGCAAATACGAGCACCAGCACGGAGAACAGCAGTCCAAGCAAACTGAAAATACCACCCTCGAGCAGGGCCTGAATCGCCCCGATCAGCAGCAGCGGCGGCACGATCAGCAGCAGGCCCCAGGCCGAGCGCCACAGCCCGTCGAACAGGGTCGACGACTGCAGCTGGCCCAGGTAGCGCCCGTACCAGTCGTACTCGCGCCAGCGGCGCAGATGACTGAGCAGTCGTTCCGCAATCAACGCGGCGAAGATCACGATGAGGGTCATGCCGGTCGCCTGTCAGTTGCCTTCGGGGTGGTCCAGCAGGGACCGGAAGCGCGGCCAGTCGAACGCCGGGCCGGGGTCGGTCTTTCGCTGCGGTGCAATATCACTGTGGCCCACTATACGGTCCGCGGCAATCCCCGGAAAGCGGGCCATGAGCAGCCGCGCGGTGGCGGCCAGCCGCTGGTACTGAATCGCCTCGTAAGGGCAGTCGTCGGTGCCTTCCAGTTCGATGCCCACGGCAAAGTCGTTGCACCGGGTACGGCCGCGAAAGGTCGATTCGCCCGCGTGCCAGGCCCGCTCCTCGAAGCGCACGAACTGTTGCAACCGGCCGTCGCGGCGGATCAGCAGGTGGGCAGACACCCGCAGGCCGGCGATGGCGGCGAAATAGGGATGGTCGTCAGGATCGAGCCGGTTACAGAACAGCGCTTCGATGGCGTCGCCACCGAACTCGCCCGGCGGCAGGCTGATGCCATGGACCACCAGCAGGTCTACTGCCATGCCCGCGGGCCGGGCATCGCAATTGGGCGACGGGCAGCGGGTGGCCGCCGATAGCCAGCCATTGGTGATTCGCCAGTCGATCATCTAGGGCCTGTTAACGCTACCGAGATCGCCGCGCCGCGGGCCATTTTTCCGCAAGACAAGGCGGAGCGAGTGCGGTGTAGTGGCACTACATAAGCGAGCGACAACGCCGGATTGCGGAAAAATGGCCCGCGTCCCTCCGGGTTGCGCCCAAAATGCGCCGATGCGGCGTTGCTCGTCGTTCATTTGGTTGACCAAACTTCTCTCCTCGCGCCTTGCCTCGCCGCATTTTGGGACAGCAACGCGACGATCGGCGGTAGCGTTAACAGGCCCTAGAAGTATGCCAGCAGGGTCAGACGGGCGCGGACCAGATCGTGCCGGGCCGTGTCCTCCGCGGTTACCCGGGCCCGCAGCCCGAGACCGTCGGCCAGCGACCACTGCTGGGTCAGCGACGCCCAGTGCCGGTGGCCGGAATTACCGGCCACATGGTCGAGCGCACCGATTTCCGCGCGCAGCCGCCAGCCGTTGCGCAGCGTCGCCAGCACCCCGGCACTGGCGCCGGCGCCCAGGGCATAGTCAGCTGTGTAGCCATGGTTGCCATCCAGGCTGCCCAGACCGAAGACGTAGCCGGTAATACTGTCGGTCAATAACCAGGCCAGGCCCGGCCCACCTTCCACGAATGCGCCCAGATGCCCGTCCGGATCAGCCGGCGCGCTGACCGGGCGCTGTCGCAAGCCGGCCGCAAGCTGCCAGGACCAGGGGTCGAACAGCGCATCGCGCGGACGAAGCGAGACAATATCCAGTAGCCCGAGACGGTCGATCTCGATCCGATCGCCGCGGGTATCCAGCCGAAGATCCAGCGACAGGAACGCCAGCTGGGTGCCCTCGCTGTAGCCGCCGGGCGGGTCCAGCAAATCGTGGTAGGCCACCCGGCCGTGCAACCCCAGCGACCAGTCCCCGTCCTCGTTGACCACCGATACACCGGCACGCCGGCTCGCGTGGCCGGCGTGTGGCGCCACAGCGGGCGTCGCAGGCTCGGCCCGCCCGATGTCGGCCTGTACCCGGCTGCGGGCGAGCAGGATGGCCTGCAGGCGGGCATCACCCGCGGCGGGCGGCAGCCGCCCGACCAGAATCCGGTAGTAGACATGATCGTGCGCCAGTTCCAGTACCCGCGCACGGGCGGACGGCGAAAGTGCGGCGATGGCCGCGGCATCCGGGGCGCGTTCCCCGCGAGACACCGCCAGCGCCAGCCGCCGGTTCGCCGGGGTCATCCGGCCGGCAGCCACCTGCAGCCGATGGCCCAGGGCCGGGCGGAACGACGGCCGGCCCAGCAGACCGGGCACCGAATCCACGGCGCGGATGGTGTCGGCGGGTATGGCGTACCAGTCGAAGTCACGGCTCAGATCGAGCGATGGCCGAACCGCCTCCAGCAGGGTCAGCAACTGGAAGGCGCAGTTGCGATTGAGAAAGAAATACTCGAATTTCGCCCCGCGCAGTTCCCACAGGTGCGCCACCAGGCGGTGGCGCTCGGCGGCGCTCAGGTCGAGCGGGTACGACCAGATGTCGCGGTTCTCGATCCACGCGTAGTCCCGCACCTTCTCGTAGTAGGCGAATACCCCGAACTGCCCCGTATAGCCGCCGGTCAGGCCGCGCCAGGCAAAGCCCAGCCCGGCATCCTCGCCGGTAATGGCGGCGAAATTCACGGCATGGGCCAGCAATTCGCCGTCCCGCTCGACATCCAGGCGCAGCAGGGTGTGCCCGAACAGCGACGCCGCGCTACCGGTGTACGCGGTGGGAAACACCAGACTCACACCATCCGGGTCGAGCCGCGCCTGCCAGCGCTGTAGTTCGGCGCACGCCGAGGCATCCGGCGGTGTCAGATCGAGCTGGTCGACCAGCCATACCGTGCGGGCCGGAAACAGACAGTGCGCCGGACGGTCACGACCGGGCAGGCGGCCGCCATCCGCCAGCGCGCGGCGCAAGGCGTCGAGTTCGGCTGCGGGATCGGTGCGACCCCCGGACGTGAGGAAGAAATCGTCGCTGACCACGGCGCTGACCGCCTCGCCACCGGCAGTCGGGCGATAGTGCAGCAGTGCCCGCCACGCGCGGGACTCGGCCAGATCGCCGGTGGCAACATTCTCTGCCGCCGGCACCGGTCCGGACAATGCGGTCAGCAGCAACGCCAGCGGGCCGACCAGCAGACGGTCGCGCATCCGGGCGTCAGTCAAAGAAATGGCGCAGCGCCACACGGCAACCCACCTCGTCGCCGCCGGACCAGTCGCGGTAGTCACAGCCCAGCCGGACGGCGTCCTGGGCCGTGACCGGCAGGTTCAGCGTCAGTTCGCTGCGGTGGCGCGCGAACCCGGCCTCGTACCAGCGGCTGGTCTGCATCAGGCCCAGCTGCCAGTCCGGGCGCTGGTACAGCGCGCCGAATTCGGGGCCGGCACCAAGCCGTACGGCAGGTTCGGCCCCGGACACCTGCTCGGCCCGGGCGGTGGCCAGCCCGTAGACCAGCCAGTTGCCCAACTGCCAGGTGGCGCCGGGCCCGCCCTGCAGGAACAACGCCTGCCGCCGGTCGTCGGTATCACCGTCCGCGTCGGCACGTACCCGCTCGAGCCCCCCGTGCACGAACCAGGACGTCGGCTTGACGAAGGCCCCGCGCGGGGCCAGCGAGCGGATGTTGACCAGATCCAGGCTTTCCAGCACCAGACCCTCGGCCTCGTCCAGACGCAGATTGATGTCCATCCCCTCGATTCCCGCGCCGCGCAGGAAGCCGGTCACCGGGTCGAGCACGTCGTGATAGGTCAGCCGGTAGCCGGCCTCGACGAACGAACTGCCGCCGCGCGAGCCCAGTCCGAATCGCGCCATTTCAGTGCCGTGGCCGGTCTCCGGGGCCGCCGGCTCGGGCGGCTCGGGCGCCGGCGGTGCCGGATTGCGCTGCACCACCCGCAGCAGGGCCAGGCTGTGGCGCGCCACGTCATCGGTGCGGGCCTGGTCGCGCGACTCCAGCCGAAGCGCCTGATAGGCCACCCGGGCGATACGGTGGCGGCGATCCGGCGAATGGCTCTGAAAGGCGGGCGTCTCGGCCGCGGCAGGATCGTCAACCAGCTGCCGGGCCAGTGCCAGTTCCGGGTCGCTCAGGTTGGCGGCGGCGAATTCCAGTTCGTTGGCCTTGGATGGCCGGTAGCGGCGTTCGGTGACCAGACCGGCGCGATAGAGCGTACGCACGGTGTTGACCGGCAGTTCGGCGAAACGGAAATCCTCGATCAGCGGCGCCCGCGGCCGGGCCACCTTGATCAGTTCCAGCAGCCGAAACGAGCAGTTCTCGTCGAAGAAGAAGTAGTCGAAATTGATGTTGCGCAGTTCCCACAGATGGCTCACCAGCCAGTCCAGCTCGTCGGCGTCGAGATTCAGCGCGTATTCCCAGATGTCCCGGTTTTCCAGATGCGCATAGTCGCGGATCTTCTCCACGTAGGCGGTCAGCGAGAAGTGGCCGGGATAGCCGCCGCCCAGCCCCCGCCAGATGTAGAACAGGGAGTTCTCGTTCGGGTTCACCCGGGCGCCGAAGTTGATCGCGCGTGACAGCCAGGTGGAGTCGGGATCAGGTTCCGGGTCCAGCCGCAGCAGCGTGTGCCCGAACATGGAGGACGGGCTGTTCAGATAGGCGGCCGGAAACGCCAGCACCAACTGACCAGTGGGCATCTTTTCCCGCCATTCGGGGTATTCCTCGCAGTGATCGAATGCCGCGTCGCGCGGCCAGTCCAGGCGCTCGGCGAGAAACCGGTAACGGGCCGGAAAACGGCAGATGGCATCACTATCCGCCTGACGCAGGGCGGCGTGGCTGGCCACCAGTTCCGCACGCGGATCACGCTTGCCCGACTCGGCCAGGAAGAAATCCGGGTCGTCGACATAGCTGGCGCCCACGTCCCGCAGGGTGGCGCCGGGATTCATGTGCATCAGCGCCTGCCAGCGGTTTGACGCCGCCCAGGCCGTGAAATCGGCGTCCGTGGGCGCCGCATGCGAATGCGCGATGGCGGCTGCGGTGGACAGGCAGAGGATAAGGGCGGCGCGAATCAAACCGTGGGGTCAAGTCCGGGCCGCGAGGCGGCAGGTGGTGCGCCCGCAGGCGCGAAGCTCAGAAAGGTGCCCCGCCACCGGGGCGGGGCACCTCGAATGACGTCTTGATCAGGACACGTAGCCCGACAGACGTGCGTCGGTGCGCATGACATCGACGATATTGGTCATCACGTCGCGCGCGTTGACATCCTCGGCCGGGAACACGGCGGTGAAGTTGTCGTGCATCACGGCATTGAAGTGGTCACGGTCGGCGACGTCGATGCCCATGGACACCGACAGCGCGGTCAGGGCTTCGCCCTGGCCGGTGGCCATGTCCTGCGCCACTTCCTCGAGTACGCCGTTCTGCGACAGCAGGCTTTCGCCGCCGTAGGTCAGCGCCCCGTTGGTGCTACAGCCGTTGGTACCACTGGTCATGCCGAAGGTGGCATTACCCGAGGTGCCATTGACGATGGTCGCCAGAAGGTGAACGGGCAGGCCGCTCTTTCCCTCGAATACCAGGTTGCCCCAGCCACAACCCGGGCCGCCCGGCGCCACCGCACTCGCGGCCATGCTCGAGCCCAGCAGCGCACTTGCCAGCAGAATCTTTTTCATCGTGAATCTCCCAGAATCCGGTTTGGATTAGCTTGTTGTTCCAGTTCCGGCCCGAACGGGCCGGAGTCCCACTATAGGGCAGCGAGCGGATAACGCACTACCCCTTTTCGGGCGACACGCCCGGTCGAATCCGCGCCAGCCAGATGCAAAGCCCGAGCATGATCGCCAGACCGGGCCAGGGTCCCAGCGACACGCCGGCTACGGCGAGCACATCCCGGTCGCCGCTGACCACGATGGGCACCGCCAGGCCGATGCCCATCAGTGCTTCCCCGGTGATCAGGCCGGCCGCTGCCAGCAAGCCCGTCCCGCTGACCGGCCGCTGCCTCGCCAGCAGTGCCATCAGACCGCCCAGGGCAATCGGCACGGACAGCGACAGTGGCAGGTAGATGCCCACCGCTACCGCCAGCACCGGCAGCCGGAATTCCGATCCGGCACGGCGCAGCATTTCGTCGGCAACGATCAGTGCCACCGCCACCAGCGCCCCCAGCCCGACCATCGGCCAGGGCAGGTCGCCGCCGAAAACGCCGCCGGCGACCGCCGCCATCAGGCTGGCCTGGGGCGCCGGGAGCGGATCGGGGTGGGCCTCGGTAGGCACGCCGATGCCGTAGGCGTTGAGCAGCAACGACAGCACCGGCGCCAGCACGCACACGCTGCTGACCACGCCCAGCATCTGCGCCAGCTGCTGCTGCCAGGGGGCCGCGCCCAGAATCGCGCCGGCCTTGAGGTCCTGCATGTTGTCGCCGCCGATGGCCGCAGCGCAGCAGACCACCGCCCCCACCAGGATGGCGGCCACCGGTCCCAGGGTGGCATCGCCGAACAGCACCAGTAGCAGCAGCGCGGTGATCAGGATGGTGGCGATGGTCACGCCCGATACCGGGTTGTTGGACGAGCCCACCAGCCCGGCCATGTAGGCCGCCACGGCCGAGAACAGCCCCGCGGCCACCAGCATCATCACGGTGAGCGGCAAAGCGGCAACGGGCGAATCCAGCAGTCCGGCGTAGAACACGAACATGGGCACGACCAGAACCACCGCCAGCCCACCGAGCAGCCAGCGCGGCAGATCCCCCTCGCCGCCGACCACGCTGGTCCCACCAATGCGCTGCAGCCCGGAAACCAGCGAGCTTCGCATGGACCACAGCGCCCACAGGCCGCCGACCAGCATCGCGCCGACGCCCATGTAGCGAATCTGCTCGCTCCACAGCGACCAGGCGGCGTCGAGCGGCGTGTCCGCCGGCGGCAGGCCGTACACCAGCGCGTACAGCGGCACCACCACGGCCCAGGCGAACAGGCCGCCCGCGAACACCAGCACCGCGATATTGAAGCCCACGATGTAACCCACCGCCAGCAGCGCCGGCGAGAGGTTGGCGCCGGCGTAGAACACCGTCTGGCCCACCTGGGCCGCCAGCTCGCCGGTGGCCTGCCACAGCCGCAGACCGCTTTCCGCCAGCTTGGTAGCCCCGCCGACCGCCACGCCGATCAGCAGCATGCCCATGCCGGCTCCGGCCTGGCCATGGCCGGCCCGCAGCACCTCGGCGGTGGCGCGGCCCTCGGGGAACGGCAGATCCATGTCGTGGATCAGGGCGTGGCGCAGCGGCACCGTGATCAACACGCCCAGCAGGCCGCCAATGCCGGCGATGAACACCACCCACCAGTAGGGGAAGCTGTCCCAGTAACCCAGCAGCACCAGCGCCGGCAGAGTGAAGATCACCCCGGCGGCGATAGACTCCCCGGCGCTGGCCGCGGTCTGGACGATGTTGTTTTCCAGGATGCTGCCCCGGGCCAGGGCCCGCAGTATCGCCATCGATACCACCGCGGCGGGAATCGAGGCGGACACCGTCAGACCGGCGAACAGAGCCAGATAGGCATTGGCCCCGGCCAGGATCATGGCCAGGACAATGCCGAGCAGGGCGGCACGCAGGGTTAGCTGGGACATGACGAGAAAAGTCGGCAATCCGGTGATCGCAGTCTACCGCGTCCAGCGCCGGCCGGAACGCTTGCGGCCGCGGGCGGTCAACAGCAGCGGTTGTCGCCTGATAAGCTCCGGGCGATCCGCGATCGAGGAGACAGACCATGCCCAGCCGCCACGCCGGCTCGCACGCCGCCTATGCCCTGTTGATCGGCCTTGCCACCGCCGGCTGCCAGCCTGCCGAACAGGCCCAGGCCGCCGAAACCCCGAGGCCCGAGCCCGCTCAGGCCGCCGAGGACGCCGCCGACAATGCAGGTGGCGGCGGGGACATTCCCGATGTCGACATCGCATTCACCCGCTTCACGCTGGACAACGGGCTGGACGTGGTGGTGCACCAGGACCACAAGGCCCCGATCGTGTCGGTCAACATCTGGTACCACGTCGGTTCCAAGGACGAAGGCCCGGCCCAGACCGGCTTCGCCCACCTGTTCGAACACCTGATGTTCCAGGGCAGCGAGAACTGGGACGGCGAGTACTTCGAGCCCTTCGAGCGGGCCGGCGCCACCTCGATGAACGGCACCACCAACACCGACCGCACCAACTACTTCGCCAACGTGCCGGTGCCGGCGCTGGACATGGCGTTGTGGATGGAATCCGACCGCATGGGGCATTTCCTGGGCGCGGTCGACCAGGCCCGCCTGGACGAACAGCGCGGCGTGGTGATCAACGAGAAAAAGCAGCGGGCCAGCCAGCCCTACGGTGAAGTCTGGGAAAAGCTGCCGCCCAACACCTATCCCGACGGCCATCCCTATTCCTGGTCCACCATCGGCTCGATCGAAGACCTAAACGCCGCGTCCCTGGAAGACGTCAAGGCCTGGTTCAAGCGCTACTACGGCCCCTCCAACGCCACCCTGGTGATTGCCGGCGACATCGACCCCGACACCGTGCGCGACAAGGTCGAACGCTACTTCGGCAGCATTCCGGCCGGCCCGCCGCTGGAGCACCAGAAGGAGTGGGTGGCGCCAATGACCGGCGAACACCGCCACGTGATGCAGGATCGCGTACCCCAGGCTCGCGTCTACAAGACCTGGAACGTGGCCGCCGATGGCACCCCGGACGAAACGCGGCTGCAGATCGCGGCCAACCTGCTGGCCGGCTCCAAGACCAGCCGGCTGTACAAGCGGCTGGTGTACGACGAGCAGATCGCCACCGATGTCTCCGCCGACCTGTGGAGCAAGGAAATCGGCTCGCAGTTCATCATCAGTGCAACCGCCCGCCCCGGCGTGGACCTGGCCGAGGTGGAAGCGGCGCTGGACGAGGAACTCGAGCGTTTCATCGACGAGGGCGTCGGCGCCGAGGAGCTCGACCGCAGTCGCACCAGCCTGGCGGCTTCGTTCTTGCGCGGGGCCGAACGCATCGGCGGATTCGGTGGCAAGGCCGACATCCTGGCTCGCGGCGCGGTCTATCACGACGACCCGGGCCACTTCCGGAAGTATCTGGACACGCTGCGCACCGTGCAGCCGGATGTCCTGCAGGCCACCGCCGAGCGCTGGCTGTCCGATGGCGTCTACGTCCTGTCCGTATTGCCCTTCGGCGACCACAGCCAGACGGACAGCGACGTCGACCGCTCGCAGCTGCCGGACATCGGCGACGCCCCCGACCTCACCCTGCCCGACCTGCAGCATGCCGAACTCGATAACGGCCTGAAAGTCTGGCTGGCCGAGCGTGACGCCGCCCCGGTAGTGCAGATGCGCATGATGCTGGACGCCGGCTATGCCGCCGATCCCAGGGGCGCGCCGGGTACCGCCAGCCTGGCCCTGGGGATGCTCGACGAGGGCACGGAAACGCGGGATGGCCTGGAAATCAGCGCCGAACTCGACCGCCTTGGCGCCAGCCTGTCCACCAGCTCATCGCTGGACGCGTCCAGCATCAGCATGTCGGCCATCAGCAGCAAGCTGGACGCCTCGATGGACCTCTATGCCGACGTGATCCGCCGGCCGTCGTTCCC
This sequence comes from Spectribacter acetivorans, assembly GCF_031846305.1. NCBI lineage: Bacteria > Pseudomonadati > Pseudomonadota > Gammaproteobacteria > Salinisphaerales > Salinisphaeraceae > Spectribacter > Spectribacter acetivorans. The sequence goes on along the minus strand of NZ_JAVRHY010000019.1, from coordinate 4,745 downwards.
GGAAGATCAGTTCCAGCGGTTGTCGAAACAGCGCCTGGCCGGCATCGCCCAGGAGAAGTCCAATCCCACCAGCCTGGCGCTGCGCACCATCGGCCCGCTGCTCTATGGCGATGAACACGCCTACGGCGTCCCCCTGACGGGCAGCGGTACCACCGATGCCATCCAGGACCTGACCGTCGCCGACATGCAGGCCTTCCACCGGCGCTGGGTGCGCCCGGATAACGCCACCCTGATCGTGGTGGGCGACACCGACATGGCCACCCTCAAGCCCTTGCTGGAGAAAGCCTTCGGCGACTGGCAGGCCGGCGATGACGCCCCGCCGCTAAAGAACCTGCCCGACCGGCCGATGCCGGAACAGCAGCGCATCTATCTGATCGACAAGCCGGGCAGCAGCCAGGCCACGGTCATTGCCGGCAGCCTGGCGCCGCCCAAGTCGCATCCGCAGGACATCGCCATGAGCACCGTCAACGCCATCCTCGGCGGCATGTTCAACTCGCGCATCAATCTCAACCTGCGCGAGGAGAAGAACTGGTCCTACGGTGCCCGCAGCCTGTTGATGGACGCCCGCGCCCAGCAGCCCTTCTTCACCTACGCCTCGGTGCAGATCGACAAGACCGCCCCGGCGATGAAGGAAATGCGAAGCGAGATCACCGGCATCCTGGGCGAAGAACCTCCCACCGACGAGGAGCTGACCTCGGCGCAGGCCAACCTCACCCGCACGCTGCCAGGCGATAACGAAACCAGCAGCGAGCTGGCCGGCACCTTCGCCAACCTTGCGGTCTTCGGGCTGCCCGAGGATTACTACGAGACCTACGTCACCCGGGTCCAGGCGCTGGACATCCCGGCTCTGAACGAGGCCGCGACAACGCTGCTTTCTCCCGATCACCTGACCTGGGTGATCGTGGGTGACCTCGACAAGGTCGAACAACCCATTCGTGACCTCGACTGGGCCGAGGTGGAAGTCCTGCCGGTGGATGATGTCGCGGCGCCCTGACCGGCGGGCAAGCGTCGCCGCGTTGCTGGCACTGATCGCTGCCAGCGCTGCGGCGGACGTCTCGCGCGAGGAAATCTTCGTGCTCAATACCGACGGCGAAAGCTACACGGTGTACAAGACCCTGCGCTCGGAGCTGCCGGGCCGGGCCCTGTTCCTGGCCGAGGGCGAGAGCGTGGACGACTACGTCTACATCCATCCGGCTGATTTTCAGCAGGAAACCACGGACGACGGCACCCGGCTGGTATTCGACAGTGGCGACTACGCGCTGATGCGCGCCGACCGTTTTCGCGACTGGCAGCTCAGCGACAATCCCGACGGCAGCACCACCTTCCATAGCTGGGACGGCCGCGAGCTGGACAACGGCCATTACGGCAAGTGGAACAGTCCCGATCCCTTCGCCCACTTCTCGTACGTGTGGATCCTGCCCGAGAACATCGAGGTACTGGACGCCCAGAGCAACCGCGACGGTGACTGGCGACAGCAGGGCCGCACGCTGGCCTGGCGGGGGGAACAGGTCAATGATCTGACCTTTCGCATCCGCTTCCAGCGGCAGGCGCCGGAAACCCCCACGTTTCGCGCCGTCCCCGACGACGCGGAACTACCCGATGCCGAACGCATCACGCTGGACTCCGCGGTGCTGTTTGCCTCCGGCCGGCACCGGCTGACCAGCGCAGGGGAGCAGTTGCTGGTGGAACTCGCCGACCGCCTGAAGACCCGTGGCCCGACCCGGGTGATCGTGGCCGGCCACACCGACAATCAACCGCTCAAGCCCTACCTGCAGGAGCGTTATCCGAGCAACTGGGAGCTATCCGCCGCGCGCGCCACCGGGGTGGTGCGCTTCCTGGCTGAACAGGGCGTGGACGCCGGCGTGCTCGAAGCCCGGGCGTTCGGCGCCGAACAACCGGTGGCCGACAACGACACCACCGAGGGGCGCGCCCGCAATCGGCGCATCGAGATCACCATCGCCGGGGCAACCGCTGCCAGTCAGGCCGACACGGCGGCCACCGGCAACAACGAAAACCGGTAGCCGCCCTTCAGCCGACGCCGCGCTATGCCCGGGCGGCGGCTTTGGCGCTCTTTTCCTCGAAGCGCAGGAGCTGAAGCTCGTGGTTGAGCCCCTTCAGCAGGGCTACACACATGAGCAGCAGGACCAACGTGAACGGCAGGCCGGTGGTGACCGCGGCCGCCTGCAGCGCGGACAGGGCCTCGGCCCCGCCGACCACCAGCAGCGCCGCGGCAATCATGCCCTCGGCGACACACCAGAACACCCGCTGGGGCACCGGCGCCTCGGTCTTGCCGCCGGCGGTAATGGTGTCGATCACCAGCGAGCCGGAGTCCGACGAGGTAATGAAGAACACCAGCACCAGCGTGATGGCCAGGAACGACGTGACGCCGGCCAGAGGCAGATTCTCCAGCATGTGGAACAGTGACAGCGACGAGTCGGTGATGCCGTTGGCCAGCGACCCCACGCCGTTGACCGCCTGATCCAGCCCGTTGCCGCCGAACGCGCTCATCCAGATGGCGGTAACCACCATCGGCACGATCAGCACGGCGGTCAGGAATTCGCGCACCGTGCGCCCGCGCGACACCCGGGCGATGAACATGCCCACGAACGGCGACCAGGAAATCCACCAGGCCCAGTAGAAGATGGTCCACGAGTGGTAAAAGGTATCGTCCTCGCGCCCGATCGGGTTGCTCAGCGGCAGCAGATACTCGGCATATCCGGCTGCCGTGGTGCCCAGACTGGCGAAAAAGCCCGTCACTGACCCGGTCACGATGACGAACAGCAGTAGCAGCCCCGCCAGCATGATGTTGAGGTTGCTCAGCAATTTCACGCCGCCGTCGATGCCCCGCACCACCGAGACCAGCGCCACCGCGGTCACGCCGGTGATGATCAGGATTTCCACCATCAGGCTGTCGGCGATGCCGAACAGGAACTGCATGCCGCCCGCGGCCTGCTGGGCACCGAACCCCAGGGACGTGGCCAGGCCGAAAATGGTCGCCACCACCGCCAGGGTATCGATCACGTTGCCCAGCGTGCCCCAGACGCGGTCCCCGAACAGTGGATAGAACACCGAACGGATCGCCAGCGGCAGGCCCTTGTTATAGGCAAAGAAGGCCAGCGCCAGCGCCACCACGCCGTAAATCGCCCAGGGGTGCAGCGCCCAGTGATACATCACCGCGCCCATGGCGGCAGTCCGGGCGGCATCGGTGCCGCCGGCCACGTTCAGCGGCGAACCCGCCCATTCGGTGAAGTAACCGACCGGCTCGGCCACCGACCAGAACATCAGACCGATACCCATGCCGGCCGCGAACAGCATCGCGAACCAGGACATGCGGGAAAATTCCGGCTCGGCATCCTGCCCGCCCAGCCGAATGCGACCGAACGGCAGGACGATCAGCGCCAGGCAGAACAGCACGAAGAAGTTGCCGGCACTCAGGAACAGCCAGTCGAAGGTGTTGATCACCCAGTCGCGCGCGCTGGTCAGACTGGTCTTGGAAACATCGGGGAACAGCATGGACCCGATCACGAAGACCGCGATCAGGATGGCGCTCCATAGAAAGACCGGATTGTGCAGATCCAGCCCGAACGGGTGGATATTGTCTTCGCCGATCTCGTAATCGGTGTCGTAGCGTTCTTCAAGTTCCGCGATTTCAGCGTCCTGGCTCATGGCTCCCCATCTCCCGATGTTTCCGTGAAACAGCGCAAGACCCTAGCACAGCCTTGGAAAAGCGATCGGAGAGCGGGCGCGGCGGCGTTCGGGAAGAAATCAGGCGCCGACCGTGGTCGGCCGGGGGAAACGCCGGCTAAACGACGTCAGCGCAGGGCGGCGGGGCCGCCGAAATCACCGAGCGGGCGCAGGAACGTGTACTTGGCCGGCGCGCCGACCAGCTGCCCAGCGGCCTCGTCGGTATTCCGCCCCAGGGCGGAAAACGGCAGCGACACCACGAACAGGCCCGTGCCGGCCACCGTGGCCACCAGGCTCAGCGGGCGGATGACCAGTACATCGACACCCATGGCCGCCGCTGACGGCGCATGCCCCGTATTCACATCGGCCGCGTGGGCCGGCTGGAATCCAACCACCGCAACCGCCAGCAGCACTGTGGCCAGTGCCGCCCTGATTCGCGTGACTGTCGACTGGTACATGAACTTGTCCGGAGCGGGGCCGATCGCCGAACATTAGGCAGCCGCCGGGCCACTGTCAATCGCAATCGTCGGGTAATCCGTCACCGCATGAGCCAACACCAGATCTACACCGCCTCCGACCCCGCCAATGCCCATATCGTGCGCGACTACCTTGCCGGGCACGGCATCGACGCCCACATCCGCGGCCAGTTCCTCTGGGGCGGCATGGGGGAACTGCCCGCCAACGCTTACCCGACCCTGTGGGTGACCGACCCGGACCAGGTCGACCCGGCACGCGCGCTGATCCGGCGCTTCGAGGCCGACGACACCGCCACTCGCCAGGCCTGGCGCTGCCGCAGTTGCGGCGAAGACCTGGCCGGGCAATTCGATGCCTGTTGGCGGTGCGGGCGGGGGCGGCCGGGTGATTAGCGCCGGCTTGACAATAAAATTTGAGTTGAAGAATTTCGCCCTGAAGGGCGAGTTCCTTTTCTTGCGCGCCCAAGAAAAGTAACGAAAAGAAGGGCGCCCGGGTACGGTTCAAAAACAAGGGTGACAGGATAATTCAGATACATCGGTTACAGGCTGACGCTCCAATAGGGTGTGGTCAGGCCGTTGCCCTGGGGC
>NZ_JAVRHY010000018.1:0-53043 GCF_031846305.1 Spectribacter acetivorans | reverse complement strand
GCCCCGCCGGAGCGGGGCTTTGACGAATCGGATCGACTGTTCCGATTACTTGCGCTGAGAGGCCTCGAACATGCGCTCGATGCGCTTCGAGTTGGCCTGGCAGCAGGACTTGCTTTCCTGCGCCGCGCTCATCGCACGATCGGCAGTCTGCTGGGCCGAATCGGCCGAACTCTGAGCAGCATTCGCCGTGCTCTGCGCGGCTTCCGCCGTGCGCATTGCCTCGTCGACCTGGGCCTGGAGTTCGCTGTTCGAGCAACCTGCCGCGCCGGCAACCAGCGCCGCCAGAGCTGCAACCTTGATCCACTTACCCGTCATAATCACTTCTCCTGGTTGGGAATTGCCTTGGGTCTACCGGGCCCTCGTATCCCGACACAAAGCGGTGACAAATTAGCATATCCGGGCCCGAACAAGAAACAAGACCTCAGTATTACAAAATCAGGCTCAGCCCGGCGACGCAGGTGGCGGTCACCAGAAAGGGGATCAGCAGCGACACCACCGCGATGTCCGGATAGGCCTGACGATGGGTCAGCCCGCAGATGGTCAGCAGGGTGATGACCGCGCCGTTGTGCGGCAGCGAATCGAAGCCACCCGAGGACATCGAGGCGATGCGGTGCATGAACTCCGGATTCACGCCCAGGCTGGCGGCCAGCTCGTTGTAGGTTTCGCCCAGCGCCGACAGGGCGATGCCGAGGCCGCCCGACGCCGACCCGGTAATACCCGCCAGCACGTTCACAGCCACCATCTCGGAAATCAGCGGGTTGCCCGGCGAAATGTTGAGCACCGACTCCTTGACCACCGCGAACGCGGCCAGCGTGGCGATGGTGGTGCCGTAGCCCACCTCGCTGGCGGTGTTGAACATCGGCAGCAACGAGCCCATCGCGCCATCCGATAGTGTGCGATTGAGCCCGGCCCGCGAGCGGAAATGCACCGCCGCCACCAGCAGACCGGCCACCAGCAGCGCGGGGATGATGCCCCACAGGCCCCGTACGGACTCGAAATCGGTATTGCCGTAGGCGTCCGTGCCCAGATAGCCGGTGTCCCAGCCGGGCATGACGTACCGAACCATCACCAGATTGACGCCGATCACGGCGACGATGGGCAACAGGGCGGTCCAGAAGCCCGGCACGCCGCCGTCGATGGCTTCCGGCTCGCGGGTATGCCCGGTGCCGTAGCCCTCGCCGGCACGGCGCGCAGCCCGCAGCCGCCAGTTCAGCCATAGCACGCCGCCGCCCACCATCATCACGGCCGCCGTCAGTCCCAGCACCGGCGCGGCAAACGCGGTGGTGCCGAAATAGGACATGGGAATCACGTTGTGGATTTGCGCCGTACCGGGCAGCGCCGTCATCGCGAACGTGAACGCCCCCAGCGCCAGCGTGCCGCCCAGCAGACGCTTGGGAATATCCAGCTCCCGGAACAGCGCCGCAGCCAGCGGATAGACCGAGAACGCCACCACGAACGCGGATACGCCGCCGTATTCCAGCAGCCCGCAGGCCAGCACGATCGACAGCACGGCGTGGCGCTCGCCCAGCCAGTCGCGGAACTGCAGGGCGATCGATCGCGCGCAGCCGGAATCCTGCATCAGCTTGCCGAAGATGGCGCCGAGCAGAAAGATCGGGAAGTAGCGGGCCGCAAAGTCGCCCATGGCAGGCATGAACACCTGGGTATAGGTGGCCAGAAGCGGGACGCCATCCGCCTGGAACAGACAGGCCAGCAGCGCCAGCACCGGCGCCAGCAGAATCACCGATACCCCGCGGTACGCCAGGAACATCAGCAGTCCCAGCGACACCAAGATTCCCATGACCCCCAGCATGCATTCTCCCCGACAACAGCGATGACAACGCCCCGGCCATCGTACGGCGGGCCGACGCGTCCAAGGTTAACCGGGGTGGGCGCTGGACGCACCCATGCGAATCAGGCCTCAGACCTGCCAGCCCAGCTGCCGGCGCATGCGCTCGCCCAGTTCGACCAGCCGGCTCTGGTCGGGACAGAACAGCAGGATCAGCCCGTCGCGGGTGCTCACCACCTGGCTGGACAGCCCGGGCACCTCGGACAGACCGGACAGCTGCTCGGCGGTCATGCCGGGCATGACAAACGCGGTGACCGGGGCCTCGCCCGAATCCACGATCAGATGGGCACCGCGATGCCCGTCCACCACGCATAGTTCGGCCCGGACAACCTCGGATAGATCCGAAACCGCCGGCAGGGACAGATTGGCCGCCACTCGCTGCAACGCCATGCCATCGGCTTCGGCCAACGGCACCTGATCCACGGGATGAGCCGTCATGTGCGCGGTAAAGTTTTCGATATCCGATCCCGACGGCGACACCAGAAGCACCGATGTCACGCCGACCACCACCAGCACCGACGCCGCCATCGCCAGCCAGCCGGTGCGCCGGCGGCGACCGCGCAGGCTGCGTTCGAAGATCACCCGCTGGGTCAGGCCCTCGGGCACGGGCACCCGAAGGGCCGACGCCAGGCGCCGGTCGAAATCCAGCTGTTCGGCCGCGAAACGATTGCAGGCCGCACACTGCAGACGATGTGCCTGCTGTTCGGCGGTCAGATGCTGCGGGTCTGCCTGACAGGCCCGGCGGAATTCCAGGCAATTCATTGCACACTCTCCACGGCCCGATCGGTGCCGTCCATAAGTTGTTTGCGCGCGCGAAACAGGCGGGTCATCACCGCGCTTTCGCTAAGGTCCATGGCCTCGGCGATCTCGGCCACCTTGCAGCCCAGAATCACCTGCATGGCCAGGGGTTCGCGGTAGTCCTCGGGCAGCGCGGCGATGCGCTGCTGCAGCTCCCGCCGTTCGGCGTCGGCAAACGGATCGCGTCCCGATTCGTCCTCGATGAAGGACATGTCCATGTCCACCCGGTCCAGGTGCTTGCGCTCGTACAGCCGCGCGTGTTCCCGCCGCAGGGTGGTGAGCAGCCAGGCCTTGACGGCACCGGAATCCCGCAGCTTGTCCATGAAGCGCCAGGCCCGCAGCAGGGTTTCCTGCACCAGGTCCTGGGCTAGGTCGCGATCCCGGCACAGCCATACGGCGTAGCGGAACAGATCGTTGGCCACCGCCGCCGTCATGGCATCGAACTGATGTTGTCTGCTGCTCATGTCCGCCCGGCGGCCACCCTTGTCATCGATTCGATGCATTAGACCGTGGCCCGGTGGTTTCCATTGCCGCGGGGCTGCTCAGGCGGTACAGCTCAACGCGATCTCCGCAGCCCAGGCGGGCGGGCGTTTCGCGTACTCCGCCATATCGGGCTGTTCGTCGAAGGGCCGGGCCAGCAGACGCTGCAGCCGTTCGATTTCGCTGTAGTCGCCGCCCTGCGCCGCACGAATCGCCTGCTCCGCGAGATAGGTACGCAGCACGTAGCGCGGATTGGCCGCCGGCAGGCATTCGGCCATCGCTGCCGCCGACACCGGCCAGGCCGCGCGCCAGTCCCGCAGCCAGGCCGCGGCGTCATCCGGCCGAGAGAATTCCGCCAGCCATGCACCCTCATCCCCGGCTGCTGCCGAACACAGGCCCCGAAAGCTGCGGGTGAAGTCGGCGCCATCCGCCGCCATCAGGGTCAGCAGACGATCGCGCAGATCGACCGTGGCCGGGCTATCCGGCAGCCTCAGCCGGGCCGCCATCCGGCGGTTGTACGCGGCATCGAAGGCCGGCCGATAGGCCTTGAGCAGGTCCTGCCCCATACCGATGGCGGTGTCCGGATCCTCGGACAGCAGCGGCAGGATGGCCTGCACGAAACAGCCCAGATTCCACAGGGCGGCGTCGGGCTGGCGGTTGAACGCATAGCGTCCGGTTTCGTCGGTGTGATTGAACACCGCGTCGGGCCGATAGTCGTCCATGAACCCGAACGGCCCGTAGTCCAACGTGAGGCCGGCCACCGACATGTTGTCCGTGTTCATCACGCCGTGGACGAAACCCACGCTCTGCCAGGCCGCCATCAGCTCGGCAGTGCGCTCGATCACGCCGGCCACCCAGGCCTGATAACGGGCCTGACCGGGCGGCTGGCCGGCCAGATCGGGATACTCCACTTCGATGACGTGATCTGCCAGCGGCGCCAGATGGTCGAACTGCGAGCGGTAGAACAGGTATTCGAAGCTGCCGAATCGCACGTGGGTCGGCGCCAGCCGCGTCAGCACCGCGGCGGGATGCCAGGTGTCGCGCGCCACCTTCAGGCTGGAGCCGATCACGCACAGGGCCCGGGTGGTGGGAATTCCCAGCCCCGCCATCGCCTCGCTGACCAGATATTCCCGTACCGTGGAAGCCAGCATCGCCCGCCCGTCGGCATGCCGGGAATACGGGGTCTTGCCGGCGCCCTTGAGCTGCACATCCCAGCACTTGCCGGCGCGGTTGCGCACCTGCCCGAGAGACACCACGCGACCGTCGCCCAGCTGCGGTACCCACACGCCGAACTGGTGCCCGGCATAGCGGTGCGCGAAGGGCTGGCAGTCTGCCGGCAGCCGATTACCGGCGAAGGTGGAGACGAATGCCGGGTCGGCAGTATCCAGATCGATCAGCGCGGCCGCCTCGTCGCTGACCGCGATACGAAAGGGGTCGGGCAATTCGGTAGGTGTCTGGGGCCTGCCGTAGGCGGTACCGAGCGCCTGGAAACGGTTGTCCCAGGTCAGTTCGTCGATCGACTTGCGCGGGGAATCGGTCATGCCGGCATGATCCGCGCCGGACCAGACTGGCGCAACCGGTCCCCGTTATTCTTCCGCCAGGGCGGGGTCGCAGGCCTGAACCACCAGCATGGCGCAGGTAAGACGGTCCAGCAGCGAGGCGCTTACCGAGCCCTGCCACCAGCGCGTCAGCGGCCCACGCTGCTGATGACCCACCACTACCAGGTCGATATTCAGCGACTCCGCCAGCTCGGCGATTTCCTGGGCCGGCAGACCGGCCCGCAGATGGCCGCGCGCCTCGACGCCGAGGTCGCGCAGAATCTCGACGCCCTCGGCGAGTATCTGCTCGACCCGATCGCGCTCGGCCTCGTACATGGCTTCGGTGTAGAAACCCTCCGCCGCGGCCACCGCGCTGGCCAGCGGCACCACCGCCAGCAGGTGAACCTCGGACTGGGGCAGTTTCAGCAGCGGCTGCGCCCCGCGCAGGGCCACCCGCCCCCGCTCGCTGCCGTCATAGGCCAGAAGAATTCGCTCGAACTCGCGCATGCCGCACTCCCATCGCCACTGCCGGGATCACCGCCAGGACGAAACACGAACCGAGCACCATGAAAGTCTCTGCGAAGCCCCGCGTCAATGCCTGCAGGCCCGCGGGGTCGGCCGCACCCGGCTGATACAGGTTATGCAGCGCCAGTGACGACTCGCCCCCGGCATGAAGATGCTGGCGCACGCGCCAGTCCAGCAACAGCGCGAACAGGTTGACGCCGAAGGCCCCGCCCAGTTGCCGGGCAAAGTTGATCACGCCGGAGCCCTGATGCATCAGGCCGTCCGGCAAGCCCCGCAGGGCATCCAGATTGAGGGCCGGCAGAATCAGCCCCAGCCCGATGCGGCCCAGCAGGATGAACGCCGCCAGCACCACGAAACCGGTCGCCGGCCCGGTGGTCGCCAGGGCGAAGAACGCCAGCGCCACCAGCACCAGCCCGGCGATGATCAGCCGGTGCGCCGGCCAGTGGTCGCTGAGACGCCCGGATACCGGAAACACCATCGCCAGCGCCAGCCCCGCGGGCATCAGCACCAGCCCGGTCATGGTGGCGGACAGCCCTTGCACGCCCTGCACCAGCAGCGGCAGCAGATAGGTGGAACCGAACAGCCCGGCGCCGTAGACCAGTGCCAGCACGAAAGCCAGGGCAAATGCCGGCTGGCGGAATACGCCAAGGTTCACCAACGGCGAGGCCCGGCGCCGCTGCAGAATGAGGAACCCGGCCAGCAACACCAGTCCGCCGGCAATCAGCCAGCCCGGGGGAATCCAGGCGTGCGCCAGCCCCAGCTCCGCCAACCCGCCGAGCAACAGCGCCAGGCCTGCCGCCAGCAGGCCGATGCCCCACCAGTCGAAGGGGAGCACCGTCTCGGCCCGGTGATTGCCGAGCGTGCGCCGGGCGCCCCAGAGGCCGACGGCACAGAACGGCAGCGCGGCGAGATACACCGCGCGCCAACTGAATACGTCCACTAGCCAGCCGCCCACGGCCGGACCCACCGCGGGCGCCAGCACCACACCCATGCCGTAAAGACCGAGCGCCCGGCCACGTTCGTCGTCAGGAAATACCTGGAAAATCACCACCAGCGCGAGCGGCTGAATGATGCCGGCCACCGCCCCCTGCAGGATGCGCGCGGCAATCATCACCGGCGTATTCCAGCTGGCCGCCGCCAGCAGCGAGGCCACCACGAACAGCCACAGGGCAATGCGGAAGGTGCGCTGCTGGCCCAGCCGCTCCACCACCCGTGCGCTGGCCAGCATGGTGGCGGTCATCGCGGCTAGAAAGCCCGTGGAAAGCCACTGGGCATGCAACTGGTCCATGTCGAAGTCGGCCATGATGCCGGGCACGGCGACGTTCACGATGGTGGTGGTCAGGACCACCGAGATGGTCCCCATCAGCACGGTCAGGGTGGCCGGCCAGCGACCACCCACTGGGGACGAATCAGATGCCGGCGACATCATCGGCCAGCAGCCGCGCCACCTCCTCGGTCTTGGCCCGGGCCAGCGGTGTGCCGTCGATCAGGCTGTTGGGGGCCTGGCGCATTTCCGTCAGCGGGAACAGTACCGCCTCGAAACCGACCCCGCCGGCGACGAAACGGAATGCCGGGTAATGCTGGTAGCCACCGCGGCCATAGCGGAAGCGGCGCTCGCCCAGCTCGAACGGAATACCGCGATCCTGGAGGTGGAAATCGAAGGCCTCGGAGTGATCGGCGAACACGTGCAACTGCACATCGCTGTGCGGGGTCGCCAGACCGCTGAGCACATCCCCCACCAGCCGCGGCTCAAACGCCTCGAGTTCGCGCATGGCCTGCAGGGCCGCACGCCGCAGCTCGGCCAGCCGGTCGGCGGTATCGGTCCCGGCGAACAGCCGCTGGTACGCCGCCAGCGCGGCTTCGATTTCGGTATTGCGCGGCAGCGGCCCGCGACGGATATCGACCCCGTGCCGGGCCGCGGCCTTTTCCTTGGCCAGCCGATAGTCGCGAATGCCCTGCTCCTGGATCATCTGCGCCGCGGTCTGCGCCAGCTGCTGGCGCATCGCCTCTACCCGCTTGCCGTTGGCCATCGCCAGAAATCCTCTGATGGACCGGCGCCGTACCCGGCGCGATCAGAACAGTTGCTCGACTTCCTCGGTGCCGCCGTCCTGGCCGGGCGCCCCGGCCTCCGGCTTGTTCTCCTCGCGGAAGATCTCGAATATGCCGTCACCGCCGCCCTCGGCCAGCCGCCCGGATTCCGGATCGATGCGCACGCTCACCAGCCCCGAGGGCCGCGTCATGCTGTGTTCCGGCTGATCGGCGAGGGCCGAGCCCATGAAGTCGATCCACATCGGCAGTGCCGCCTGCCCGCCGGTTTCGCCGCCGCCCAGGGGCTCGAGCTTGTCGAAGCCGACCCAGGCCACCGCCACCAGATCGGCGTTGAAGCCGGTAAACCAGGCGTCACGCTGCTCGTTGGTGGTGCCGGTCTTGCCGGCAAGATCCTTACGCCCCAGCCGGGTGGCGCGCCTTCCGGTGCCGTGCTGGATCACGTCCTGCATCATGCTGTTCATCAGCCAGGCCGTCTGTGCCGGGATCACGCGTGGCGCGAACGGCCGGTCGGCCCCGCTGCAGGATTGCGGGCAGGCGGTAAGCGGTTCCGCCTCGTACACCGTTTCGTCGCGGCCATCGCGTATCTCGCGGATGAAATAGGGCTCGACCAGAAACCCGCCATTGGCGAACACGGCATCGGCCCGCGCTATCTGCAGCGGGCTGAAAGTACCGCTACCCAGAGACAGCGACAGATCCCGCGGCATCTGGTCCACGGGCAGGCCGAACCGGCTGATGTAGTCGATGGCGGTGTCGATACCGATCGAGCGCAGCAGGCGGATGGTCACGAGATTGCGCGAATGCGTCAGAGCCTCGCGCAGCCGGGTGGGCCCGTGAATGCGACCGCTGTAGTTCTCGGGCCGCCAGTCGCGCCCCAGCCCGGGGGCGTCGAATACCACCGGGGCGTCGTTGATGATGGTGGCCGGGGTGAAGCCGTTGTCCAGCGCCGCGGCATACAGGAATGGCTTGAACGAGGAACCCGGCTGGCGTTTCGCCTGCACCGCCCGGTTGAACTTGCTCAGGCTGTAGTCGAAGCCGCCGGCCAGGCCCTGGATTGCCCCGTCGCGTGGGTCGAGCGCGACCAGCGCCCCCTGCACGTCGGGAATCTGCACCAGCGACCAGGCCTGCTTGTCGTCACCGGTGTAGGCCAGCCGCACGATATCCCCGCGCTCGATCAGGCTGGCAAGCGAATCGCCGTCGCTCAGCCAGGCAACCCGGCTCCGGTTCACCCTCACCTCGCCGTGTGGCTCGGTGTAGAGCGTGGCCTCGTCGGCGCCGGCCGACAGCACCACCGCCGGCACCAGGCCGCCCGCATCGGGGCGTTCGGCCAGGGCGTCGTTCATGATCTCGGTATCGCCCATATCGCTCGTCGGCATGTCGGCTTCCGCGCCCCGCCACTCGTGCCGGGCGTCATAGGCCAGCAATGCCCGCCGCAGGCTGCGGTTGGCAGCGCGCTGGCGCTCGCTGAGCAGCGTGGTGGTGACCTTGTAGCCGGCGGTGTAGGCGGCATCTTCGCCGAACCGGTCCACCACCTCCTGGCGCACCATCTCGGCCACGTAATCGGCCTCGTAACGGCTGTCCGCCACCCGCGTGGCGGTCTCCACCGGCTGGGACTCCGCGGTCTCGTATTCGTCACGGGTGATGTAGTCCAGCGCCACCATCCGGCCGAGCACATAATCGCGGCGGCTGCGGGCACGCTCCGGATAGCGCGCCGGATTGTAGTGCGAGGGGGCCTTGGGCAGGCCGGCGAGGGTCGCCACCTCACCCACCGAAAGATCCGCCAGCGTCTTGTCGTAATACACCTCGGCCGCGGCGCCCACCCCGTAGCTGCGATTGCCCAGGTAAATCTTGTTCAGGTAGATCTCGAGAATCTGGTTCTTGGACAGCGCCGCCTCGATGCGCAGCGCCAGAAAGATTTCCTTGATCTTGCGGGTGTAGGTGCGCTCGCGCGACAGGAACAGGTTGCGGGCCAGCTGCATGGTGATGGTGCTGCCACCCTGGGTCTTCTCGCCGGTGAGAAGCAGATTCCAGGCTGCCCGCAACAGGCCCTGGTAATCCACCCCGGGGTGCTCGAAGAAGCGGTCATCCTCGGCCGCCAGGAAGGCGTCAATCACCCGGGACGGAATGTCCTCGAACGTCACCGGCAGGCGCCGCTCGGCGCCGTATTCCGCAATCAGCTGGTCGTCGGCGGTGTAAACCCGGAGCGGTTCGTTGAGCTGGGCCTCGCCGATCTCGCCCGGCTTGGGCAACTGCGGGCCGAAATACAGATAGGTGCCGCCGACCACGCCCACCGCAAGCAGGGACGCGGACAGCAGACCCGCCATGATAACCAGAAGAACCTTGACCGCACGCGGCAATGTGAGTGTCCACCCGAGGTATCGCGCGTGGCGCAAGCGGCACGCACGCATAAAGCCAGTCGTCATGATACCGGGGCCGCGTACGGCCTGCAGCCTTGCTTCAGTGCGGCTTGTCGGCGCCGATAACTTCTGCGATGGTTCTTTCAGGCCGGATGGGTCACGATATTGATTACAAGTCAGCGGCTTGCAGAAAGCCTTGGGGGTAAGGGGCAAACCGCACCGGTGACCGCCGGCCTTGGTACTGGGGGAATTTGATGGGTCTGCTGGATTCGATCACGGGACGCGAATCACCGGAACTGGTGGCGCTGGACATCAGCGCTGGCCGGGTCAAGCTGCTCGAACTCGGCGGCAGCCTCGATGCGCCCCTGATCAAGGCCTTTGCCACCGAAGCCCTGCCGCCCGACGCGGTGCAGGATCGCCAGATTGTGGAACCGGAACTGGTGGCCCAGAGCATCAACCGCGCGATGCAGAAATCCGGCTGCCGCCAGCAACAGGCGGCGGTCGCCGTGTCCGGCTCGGCGGTGATCAGCAAGATCATCGACATGCCCGCCACCCTGACCGAGGACGAGATCGAACAGCAGATCGGCTTCGAGGCCGATGCCTATATTCCCTACCCCATCGAGGACGTCAGCCTGGATTTCCAGATCATGGGCCCCTCGCCCCACGACGGCGACATGCAGCAGGTGCTGCTGGCGGCCTGCCGGCGCGACAATGTCGAAATGCGGATCGCCGCGGTTGAAATTGCCGGCCTGAAGGTCAGGCTGGTGGACGTGGAAAGCTACGCGCTGCAGAACGCCTGCGGGCTGCTGATCGAGCAGATGCCCGACAAGGGCGCGGAACGCACGGTGGCGGTGGTCGACGTGGGGGCCACCACCACGGCGGTAAACGTGCTGCATAGCGGTGAAACCATCTACACCCGTGAACAGGCCTTCGGCGGCAGCCATCTGGTGGAGGAAATCCAGCGGCACGAAGGGTTGGATTCGTCCGAAGCCGCGCTGGCCCGCCTGCGCAGCGGCGAGCTGGCGGCCGATTATCTGGCATCCATCGTGCCGGACTTTGCCGAACAGCTGGCCCAGCAGATCGATCGATCGCTGCAGTTGTTCTTCTCGCAATCGGGCGAGATCGAAAGTGTGGAGCAGATCATCCTCACCGGCGGCTGCGCGCTGTTTACCGGTCTGGATGACCACGTCGGCCGCACGCTGGAAATCGCCACTGCCTCGGGCAACCCGCTGGCCGGGCTCAAGGCCAGCGGCGGCGCCCGGCGCGGCCGCGTGGATGCCGAGGCCCCGGCCCTGATGGTGGCAACCGGCCTCGCGCTGCGGGCACTGGACTGAGCGGCGTCATGCAGACACTCATCCGCATCAACCTGCTGGACTGGCGCGAAGCCCGCCGCGAACAGCGCAAGAAGCAGTTCTTCACCGCACTTGCCGCGGCAGCAATCGGCGCACTGGGCTTGGTGGCGCTCGGGGTGTTCGCCTACAACAGCGCCATCGACAGCCAGCAGGCCCGCAATCGCTTCCTCAAGGCCGAGATCGCGGAGATCGACAAGCAGATCACTGAGATCGAGAAACTCGAGGAAACCCGCGACAATCTGATCACCCGCATGCGCATCATCGAGGAACTGCAACAGTCCCGCTCCCAGATCGTCCACTATTTCGACCAGATCGTGGAAACGCTGCCCGAGGGCGTCTACCTCACCTCGCTGAAACAGAACGGCAAGACCACCACGGTCGACGGCATCGCCGAATCCAACGGCCGGGTGTCGGCCTACATGATCAACCTGGATGACTCCGACTGGTTCGAGGATCCGCGGCTGGTGGTCATCAAGGGCACCAGCGGCGGCTCCCAGCGTGCCGCCGAATTCACGCTGAACTTCCGTACCGTGAACCCCCAGAAGCCGGATGACGAAGGCGGCGAGTCGGAGGCCGAAACGCCATGAGACTCAACGAGTTTGTCGACGAACTCCGGGCGCTGGATCAGCACAATGTCGGCAGCTGGCCGACCTGGGCCTATGTCGGCGCCGTGGTGATCGTCTCGGCGGTGCTGCTGGGCCTGGGAAGCTGGTACTTCGTGCTGCCCAAGGGCGACGAACTCGACCGCGCCCGCCAGCAGGAAACGTCGCTGCGCGCCGAGTTCGAGCGCAAGCAGAAGAAGGTGGCCAATCTCGACGCCTACAAGGAACAGCTTGCGGAAATGCGCCAGACCTTCGGTGACCTGCTGCGGCAACTGCCCAGCCAGACCGAGGTGCCCAACCTGCTCAACGACATCTCCCAGACCCGTCTGGCCAGCGGGCTGGAGGAAGAACTGTTCAAGCCGCGCCCGGAACTGGTGAAGGATTTCTACGCCGTGCTGCCCAACGATCTGGTGGTCACCGGCAGCTATCACGAACTGGGCGCGTTCGTTTCCGGCGTGGCCGCGCTGCCGCGCATCGTCACCCTGGACAATGTCAGCATCCAGCCCGCCGAGGACAGCCAGGGCGGAGAACTGCGCATGAGCGTGGTGGCCAACACCTACCGCTATCTGGACGGCGACGAAACCGCCGGGACCACGGAGGATGACCAGTGATCGGGCGCCACGCCATGCGATCGCTGCTTCTGCTGGGCCTGGCAGCGTCCCTGGCAGGCTGCAGCGAGGACATGTCGGACCTGCGTACATACGCCGCCGAGATCAAGGCGCGCAAGTCCGACGACATCGAGCCGATACCCCGGATGCGCACCTACGAACCGTTCGCCTACCGACCGGCCGATCGACGCGAACCCTTCGTGCCGTTTGCCGCCGACACCGACCAGGAACAGCGCCGCAGCAACTCCGGCATCTCGCCCGATTTCAACCGCAATCGCGAGCCGCTGGAGGAGTTCCCGCTGGACGCCCTGCGCATGGCCGGCAGCCTGAAAGTCGCCGGCACCAACTACGCGCTGGTCAGTGCACCGGACGGCGTCGTACACAGGGTGACGGTGGGCAACCACATGGGCAAGAATTTCGGCGAGATCGTGGCCATCGACAAGACCGGCATCCGCCTGGTGGAGATCGTGCCCGACGGGCTCGGCGGTTACATGAAACGCGATGCCAGCATCGCGCTTGAACAATAGCCGCCAGCCGCGGCAATCAACGGGTTTGAACGGAATGCATGCCATGAAACAGCGCCTCAACCGCCCCGCCGGTCGCTGGACTGCCCTGCTCGTCGGGCTGACGCTGACAGGCATCTTCTCGGCCCAGGCCGGCGCCGCGGAACTGGAATCGGTGGAACACGCCCGACTGGCCGGCAATCAGGTGCTGGTCACGCTTACCCTCTCCGGCCCGGCGCCGGAGGCAAGCGCCTTCACCGTGGACCAGCCGGCCCGCCTGTCGCTGGATCTGCCGGGCACGAAACTGGCCGCCAAACCCCGCTATCGGCGGGTGGACGCCGGCAATCTGCAGGCGATCGCCCTGGCCGAAGGCGGTGACCGGACACGGGTGGTGCTGGAACTGTCGCGAATCGTGCCCTACCAGTTGAGCCGCGAGGGCAACCGGGTACTGGTCCGCCTGGGCCAGGGCAGCGGCAACACCACTGCCACCACCGATGGACCCACGCCGACAGCGGCGCCGACATCCGGCCAGCGCATCACCGACATCGATTTCCGCCGCACCGAAGCCGGTGGCGGCCGGGTTACAGTTGAATTGAGCGGCACACCCGGCCCGGTAGACGTCAACAATGAAGGCCAGCGCATCGTCGCCACCATGAGCGGCGTGCAGCTGCCGGCCGACCTGGAAAAGCGGCTGGACGTGATCGACTTCGCCACCCCGGTCAAATACATCGATGCGCTGGCCCGTAACGGCGCAACGCGCGTGGCTATCACGCCCACTGAGGGCGCGGACTTCGAGCAGGTGGCCTACCAGTCGGACGACACTTTCGTGATTGAGCTGCAACCGGTCAGCCCGGAAGAACAGCAGGCCCGCGAGCCCGAATACACTGGGGAACGCATCTCGCTGTCGTTCCAGAGCGTCGACGTGCGCGCCGTGCTGCAGATTCTGGCGGACGTGGCCGGCGTCAACATGGTGGTGTCGGAAAGCGTATCCGGCGCCATGGCCCTGGAACTGGACAACGTGCCCTGGGACCAGGCGCTGGACATCATCCTGGCATCCGAAGGCCTGGGCATGCGGCGCCAGGGCAACGTCATCCTGGTGGCCCCGCTGCCGGAAATCGCCACCCGGGAACAGGCCGAACTCGAGGCCCAGCAGGCGACCAGCGACTCCGCGCCGCTGGTTTCGGAAATCATCCAGATCAACTACGCCCGGGCCGGGGATTTCGCCGCGCTGCTGAAATCCGGCGAAGTGTCGCTGCTGTCGTCCCGCGGCCAGGTGACGGTGGATGAGCGCACCAACACCCTGCTGATCAACGAAACCCGCGCCAAGCTCGAGGAAATCCGCCGGGTGATCAACCGCCTGGACATCCCGGTGCGCCAGGTGCTGATCGAGTCACGCATCGTGGTCGCCAACCGCGAGTTCGCGCGCAACCTGGGCGTGACCGCCAGCGCCACCGATAACGCGGCATTCGAATCCCCCAGCGGCGGCAACTACACCGCCGACACCGGCTTCGCCGTCAATCTGCCGGTGGCCGGTCCCGCCGGGACGCTGACCACCAGCATCATCGGCAACACCTTCAACCTGGACCTGGCCCTGTCGGCACTGGAATCCGAGAACCGCGGCGAAGTGATCTCATCACCGCGCGTGATCACGGCCAATGCCAAGGAAGCCAAGATCGAACAGGGTGTGGAAATCCCCTATCTGGAAGCGGCCTCGTCCGGCGCCGCCACCGTCCAGTTCAAGGAAGCCGTGCTCAGCCTGACCGTCACCCCCCAGATCACCCCCGATGAACGCGTGATCATGGACCTGTTCGTCACCCAGGACACCCAGGGCGATGCCATCAACGTCCAGGGCGGCGGACAGGTGCCCTCGATCAACACCCGCAGCCTGACCACCCAGGTGCTGGTCGAAAACGGCGAAACCGTCGTGCTGGGCGGTATCTACGAGCAGGAAGACCGCGACGTGGTCAACAAGGTACCCGGCTTCGGCGACATTCCGCTGCTGGGCGCGTTCTTCCGCAACACCTCCAAGCAACGCGACAAGCGCGAGTTGCTGCTGTTCGTCACCCCCAAGATTCTCAAGGAAGGCCTGCAGATCAATTAGCGTCGATCAGCAGTGCACGCCATATAACCGCGACAACCGTTCCCGAGGACACTATGAGCAAGATGAAATCCATACCGCTGCTACTGGCGTCGAGCATTCTATTGCTGTCGGGATGCGGGGGCTCCACCGAAGGCCAGGACGGCGAAAACGGGGACGGAGAAAACCCGGGAACGGGAGCGAACTCCGTACTGGCCTTTGCCGGTGCACCGCAGCTTAATTCCGATGCCGACCAGCCCGAAGAGGGTGTCGCCATAACCGCCATCCTGCGCAACGCTAACAACAATGCGGTTGCCGGCGAGCCCGTGGACTTTTCCGTCGACAACGACGGTACGCTGATTATCGGCAACACCACGACCGACGAAAACGGACGCGCCCAGGCCACACTAATTACACCGGGTAATCGCGCCACACGCACGCTTCGAGTGACCGCCGCGAGTGGCAGCGCACAGGATTCCGTAAACGTGGACGTGATCGGCACCGACCTCAATCTGACCGGCCCCGACAGCATCGTGCTGAACGACAGCGCCAGCTATACCATCACGTTGCGCGACGCGGGGGGTGCGCCGATCACGGGGGAAAATGTCGCTGTCGACTCGGCGCTGGCAAACACTATTTCCGCAAGCTCACTGAATACCAATAATGCGGGCCAGATCGACTTCCAGTTAACCGCCAACAATGCCGGCGACGACACGCTGACGGCACAAGCGCTGGGTCTGACCGCCACCAGAGAAGTATCGGTTTCGGAGGATGATTTCCGGCTTTCCAGCCCGATGGCGAATATAGAGGTGCCCACCAATACCAATCGCACCGTCACGGTCAGTTGGGATCAAGCCGGCGTTCCCATTCCGGATGGCACCAATGTAACCTTCTCTGCCACACGCGGAAGCTTCGTCGGCAGCGGCTCTGGAACTCAGACTACAACCACCTCAGGCGGCACAGCCAGCGTCGAAATTGCCTCGACAACGGCCGGCCCGACAACCATAGAAGCAGTCGGAGAGACCGCCGGCGAATCCCCCTCAACTCGGCTGAATTTTGAGTTCGTCGCCACGGTCCCCGAATTGATTGTGGCGCAGGCAGTACCCCAGACCCTGGGCTCGGGTGAGCAGAGCGGGATTCGCGCGGTCGTTCGAGATTTGGCCAACAACCCGGTGAAGAACCAGACAGTCAATTTTAGTGTCACGGGCACGAGCGGCGGAGTGCTATCTGCGCCAACGGCTGTCACTGACAGCAGTGGCATAGCGGAGGTGACGTTTACAGCTGGCCCCATCACTACTGGCCAGCGACAAATAATAGTGGAGACGAGCATCCCAGGGTCAGCCGTACCAAGCGACCAGGTTCAACTGACGGTAGCGCGCCGAGCTATAGATATCGAATTTGGCACGGGTAACGTAGTGGAAGTTCCGGACGAGCAGCGTTTCGTCTACCCGTATCAGGTACTGGTTACAGACACGGCTGGCAACCCAATAGAAGATGCGGAAGTGCAACTCAATATAGTCCCGACGCGTTACTTCAAAGGCACCTTCAATCTGACCGATACCGACCTAGATGGCACCGCGGATCGATGGGTAGCGAATGTCACCGCCGCATGCATTAATGAAGATGTGGACGGGGATGGATTCGAGGAAGGCGAAGATCTGAACAACAATGGCGTGCTCGATCCCGGTAATGCCGCTCAGGTGCCAACCAGCGTCACCACGGGCGAAGATGGATTCGCCAGCTTTGGCATCACCTACCTCCAGGACCGAAATCAATGGGTAGAAGTCAGGCTCGAAGCTACGACGGATGTGGCTGGTTCCGAAGATATTGCTATCTCTACGGTCGTGTTGCCGGCTCTAGCGGATGACATCAACAATGTTGACGTAGCACCTCCAGGCACACCCAGCCCATTCGGCACTCAACCGGAGCCGACAGAGCCATTCTGCTCAAATCCATCGTAGCTTCGGCGTAATGCAGGGTGATCAAAGTTGGTAGAATATCCGAATGGCAGCCAACCCAAACATCTACCTGATCGGCCCGATGGGCGCCGGCAAGACCACCGTCGGTCGCCGGATCGCCGAGATCAAGGGCATGCAGTTCATCGATTCCGATCAGGAAATCGAAAAGCGCACGGGTGTGGACATCTCCTTCATCTTCGACATGGAGGGTGAGGATGGCTTCCGCAAGCGCGAAAGCGACATGATCACCACCCTTGTCAACGAGACCAATACGGTCATGGCCACCGGCGGGGGCGTGATTCTCGAATCGGCCAATCGCGACCTGCTTTCGGCGCGTGGCGTGGTGGTCTATCTGGAGACCTCGCTCGAGCAGCAGCTTGCGCGCACCCGCAACAACCGCAATCGCCCGTTGCTGGAAGGCAGCGATGACGTCGAGGCCACGCTGACCCAGTTGATGGAAGAGCGCGACCCGCTCTACCGGAGCATTGCGGATCTCACTGTCAAGACCGGTGATCAGCCGGCCCGACGCCTGGCGCGCGAGATCGTGGAGCGCCTGGAGAGCATCGGCACGGCCGAAATCTAGAGGGCTCGATGCAACAGCTGGCCGTCGACCTCGGCGAGCGGACCTACCCCATCTACATCGGGCCCGGGCTGCTGGCACAACCCGAACTCTACGAGCGCCATCGCGGCAGCGGTCAACTTCTGGTTGTTACCAATGATCGCGTGGCACCACTGTACCTGGATCAGGTTGTGGCGGCCCTGGGCGATCCCGAAACGCTGGTGCTGCCGGACGGCGAAGGACAAAAGACCCTGGCCCGGACCGAGCAGGTTCTGGACCGGCTGCTGCGGGCCGGTTTCGGCCGCGACGGCACCCTGGTGGCCCTGGGCGGCGGCGTGATCGGTGACCTGGCCGGCTTCGCGGCCGCGATCTACCAGCGCGGCATCGACTTCATTCAGGTTCCCACGACGCTTCTGGCGCAGGTGGACTCCTCGGTCGGCGGCAAGACCGGCGTGAATCACCCGCTGGGCAAGAACATGATCGGTGCCTTTCATCAGCCCAAGGCGGTGATTGCCGACACCGACGTCCTGGCCACCCTGCCGGACCGCGAACTGTCTGCCGGGCTGGCGGAGATCATCAAGTACGGCCTGATCCGCGATCTGCCGTTCCTGGAATGGCTGGAGGCCAACATGGATGGCCTGCGCGCGCGGGAGCCGGCGCTGCTGACCGAAGCCATCGCCCGCTCCTGCCGGAACAAGGCCGAGGTAGTGGCCGCGGACGAGCGGGAGGGCGGCGTCCGGGCGCTGCTGAATCTGGGCCATACCTTCGGACACGCCATCGAGGCGGGCCTGGGTTACGGCGAATGGCTGCACGGCGAGGCGGTGGGTGCCGGCATGTGCATGGCGGCCGACATGTCGGTGCGTTTGGGGTGGCTGGGCGAGGCGGATCGCGCCCGCGCAGTCCACCTCATCGAACGGGCCGGGCTCCCGACCCGGCCGCCGAGCGGCCTGACACCCGACCGCATGCGGGAACTCATGGCGCGTGACAAGAAGGTAGTCGCCGGCGAACTGCGGCTGGTGCTGCTGCGCGCGCTGGGTGAGGCCGTGGTGACCGGCGATTTCGAGCCCGATGCGCTGTCCCGCACCCTGGCCGAGAACGCACGGCCCGAGTAACCCCGAGCACCTAACATACTGATTTAGCGCGTTATTTATTGCCAACCTCCAAGCGAGGCCGATTGCTCGCCGGCGATCGAACCGCTATACTCAAGGGCTCGCAGCTATCGCCGCGGCCGCCACCAGCCACAACGGGCGGCCCTGAAACCGGCGCGTTCCCGCTCGTCCCTGATCCTGCCGCCCGCGGGAAAGGTGCCGGCGGCGACCGCGGCACCGAGGATGACGCTATGCACAAGATGACCGGGGGACTCTACCGTCCCGAGTTCGAAAAGGATGCCTGCGGTTTCGGCCTGATCGCCAACATGGACGACAGCCCCAGCCACTGGCTGGTGGACACCGCGATCAAGGCGCTGGAGCGGCTGACCCATCGCGGCGCGGTCGCAGCGGACGGCAAGACCGGCGACGGCTGCGGCATCCTGATGAAGCAGCCGGCCAGCTTTCAGCGCACCATTGCCGCCGAGGCCGGTATCGAGCTGGGCGCGCGCTTCGCCTCAGGCCTGATCTTCCTGCATCGTGACGAAACCCTGGCCGACACCGCGCGCAAGGCCCTGGCCCGGGAGCTCGAGCGCGAAGGGCTCACACTGGCCGGCTGGCGCGCGGTGCCGACCGACGCCAGCGTCTGCGGCGCCCAGGCAATCGAGACCCTGCCGGTGATCGAGCAGGTGTTCGTCAATGCGCCCGACGACATGGACGGCGACCTGTTCGAGGCCCGGCTGGTATTTGCACGCCGGCGCACCGAGAACGCCCTGCCCGACGACGACACCTTCTACGTGCCGTCGCTGTCCGCCCGGGTGTTTTCGTACAAGGGCATGGTGATGCCCACCTACCTGCCCGACTTCTATCAGGATCTGGCCGACGAACGGCTGGAAACCTCGCTGTGCGTGTTCCATCAGCGGTTTTCCACCAACACCCTGCCCCAGTGGCGTCTGGCCCAACCGTTCCGGTATCTCGCCCACAACGGCGAGATCAACACCGTCATGGGCAACCGTTACTGGTCCACCGCCCGGGCCGGGAAGTTCGCCTCCGACAAGCTGCCAGACATGGCCTCGATCCAGCCGCTGGTATCGATGGAGGGCTCGGACTCCCAGAGCCTGGACAACATGCTGGAAGTGCTCCTGGCCGGCGGCATGGACATCTTCTACGCCATGCGGCTGATGATGCCCCCGGCGTGGCAGAACGTGGATTACATGAGCGCGGACCTGCGCGCCTTCTATGAATACAACTCCATGCACATGGAGCCCTGGGACGGCCCGGCCGGCATCGTGCTTACCGACGGCCGCTACGCCGCCTGCTGCCTTGACCGCAACGGCCTGCGCCCCGCCCGCTGGGTTATCACCAACGACCGGCACATCACCCTGGCCTCGGAAATCGGGGTGTGGGACTACGAACCCGAGCAGGTGGTGGCCAAGGGCCGGCTCAAGCCCGGCGACATGATTGCCGTGGATACCGAAACCGGCGAGCTGATCCAGCCGCGTCAGATCGACGAGCGGCTGGCGAAGCGCGCCCCGTACAAGCAGTGGCTGAAGGAGCACGCGCGCGAGCTGGAATCCCGCCTCGACGGCGACGACCTCAACGACTGGCTGGAACGCGATCAGGTCAAGGTTTACGAAAAGCTGTTCCTGGTGTCGTTCGAGGAACGCGACCAGGTGCTGCGGCCGCTGGCCGAGGCCGGCCAGGAGGCCACTGGCTCGATGGGCGACGACACGCCTTTCCCGGTGCTGTCGCGCGTCGACCGGGTGCTGTTCGATTACTTCCGCCAGCAGTTTGCCCAGGTGACCAACCCGGCCATCGACAGCCTACGCGAACGCATCGTGATGAGCCTGGAGACCTGCTTCGGCCGCGAGCGCAACGTGTTCGACGAAGGCCCCGAACGGGCCAAGCGGCTGGTGGTGGATTCCCCGGTGCTATCCACCGGCAAGTTCCGGCAGCTACTGGCGCTCGACGACGCGGATTACGCGCATACCGTCATCGATCTCCAGTACAGCCCGGATGAAAGCCAGGCCGATGGCGGGTTGCAGACGGCCGTCGAACGGGTCTGCGACGAAGCCGTGGCCGCGGTGCGCGCGGGCACCACCATTCTGGTGCTGTCCGATCGCCACATCCAGCAGGACCGGATGCCGGTTCACGCGCTGCTAGCCGTGGGCGCGGTGCATCACCGGCTGGTGCACGAGAATCTGCGCTGCGACGCCAACCTGGTGGTGGAAACCGCGACCGCCCGCGATTCGCATCATTTCGCCTGCCTGATCGGCTACGGCGCCACCGCGGTGCATCCGTATCTGGCCTACGAATGCCTCAACGATCTGGCCCGCTGCGGCCAGATCCAGGGAACGCCCGCGCAGGAGCTGTGCACGGCCTACCGCAAGGGCATCAACAAGGGCCTGTACAAGATCATGTCCAAGATGGGCATCTCCACGATCACCAGTTATCGCGGGGCCCAGCTGTTCGAGATCGTCGGCCTGCACGACGAAGTGGTGAACCTGTGCTTCACCGGCACCACCAGCCGGGTGCAGGGCGCGATGTTCGCCGACCTGCAC
Organism: Spectribacter acetivorans; assembly: GCF_031846305.1. NCBI lineage: Bacteria > Pseudomonadati > Pseudomonadota > Gammaproteobacteria > Salinisphaerales > Salinisphaeraceae > Spectribacter > Spectribacter acetivorans. Next base: position 32,148 of record NZ_JAVRHY010000018.1, on the reverse strand, counting down.
GGGGATCAGGCCCGCCTGGCCGCCATTGCCTGGAATCCGCGCGTGGCCATCAATCAGGGCGGCATTCTCAAGTTCGTCCACGGGCAGGAATATCACGCCTACAACCCGGACGTGATCGCCACCCTGCACGACGCCGTGCAGACCGGTGACTACGACAAGTACCGGGTCTACGCCGACATCGTCCAGAACCGTCCGGTCACGGTCCTGCGTGATCTGTTCCGGCTGCGTGACGACATCGAGCCGATCAAGGTCGACGACGTGGAACCGATCGAAGCGATCACCAAGCGCTTCGACTCCGCCGGCATGTCGCTCGGGGCGCTGTCACCCGAGGCGCACGAGGCCCTGGCCCAGGGCATGAACCGCATGGGCGGGCGCTCCAATTCCGGCGAGGGTGGCGAGGACAGCGCGCGCTTCGGCACCGACAAGATGTCCAAGATCAAGCAGGTGGCCTCCGGCCGCTTCGGCGTCACCCCGCACTACCTGGTCAACGCCGAGGTGCTGCAGATCAAGGTGGCCCAGGGCGCCAAGCCCGGCGAGGGCGGCCAGCTGCCCGGCCACAAGGTCAACGAGATGATCGCCAGCCTGCGCTATTCCAAGCCGGGCGTGGCGCTGATCAGTCCGCCGCCGCACCACGACATCTACTCGATCGAGGACCTGGCGCAGCTGATCTTCGACCTCAAGCAGGTCAATCCGCAGGCGCTGGTGTCGGTGAAACTGGTGTCCGGCCCGGGCGTGGGCACCATCGCCGCCGGCGTGGCCAAGGCCTACGCGGACCTGATCACCATTTCCGGCTACGACGGCGGTACCGGCGCCTCGCCGCTGACCTCCGTTCGCTATGCCGGCACGCCCTGGGAACTGGGCCTGACCGAGACCCACCAGACCCTGCGCGCCAACGATCTGCGCGACAAGGTGCGGGTACAGACCGACGGCGGCCTCAAGACCGGCGTGGACGTGATCAAGGCCGCCATTCTGGGGGCGGAATCCTTCGGCTTCGGCACCGCGCCGATGGTGGCCCTGGGCTGCAAGTACCTGCGCGTGTGCCACCTGAACAACTGCGCCACCGGGGTGGCCACGCAGAACGAGACGCTGCGCGCGCGGCACTTCATCGGCCTGCCCGAGATGGTGCAGCACTTCTTCCGCTTCGTGGCCCAGGAAACCCGCGAATTGATGGCCGGTCTGGGCGTACGTTCGCTGGAGGAACTGATCGGGCGCACCGACCTGCTCGAGCTGCTTCCGGGCGACACCGACAAGCAGCGGCACCTGGACCTGTCGCCCATCTTGTCCAAGGGCGGTCTGGCCGACGACGTGCCCCGCTACTGCCTGGAGCCGCATAACGAGCCCTATGACAAGGGCGAGCTGGCCGAACAGATGGTGGTGGACGCACTCGACGCCATCGAGCATCAGCGGGGCGGGGAATTCAGCTACCGCGTGCAGAACAACAACCGCTCCATCGGCGCGCGCCTGTCCGGCGAAATTGCCCGCCGCCACGGCAACCAGGGCATGGCCGACAACCCGATCACACTCAAGCTGAGCGGCACCGTCGGGCAGAGCTTCGGCGTGTTCAATGCCGGCGGGCTGCACCTGGACCTGACCGGCGACGCCAACGACTACGTCGGCAAGGGCATGGCTGGCGGCCGCATCGTGATCCGGCCGCCAGCCGGCGTGGCCTACAAGACTAACGAAGCCACCATTATCGGCAACACCTGCCTGTACGGCGCCACCGGCGGCACCCTGTACGCGGCCGGCCTGGCCGGCGAGCGCTTCGGGGTCCGCAATTCCGGCGCCCACGCCGTGGTGGAAGGCGTGGGTGACCACGGCTGCGAGTACATGACCGGCGGCTGCATCGTGGTGCTGGGTCACACCGGCATCAACTTCGGCGCCGGCATGACCGGCGGCATGGCCTACGTGCTGGATGAAAAACGTGAATTCGTCGACCGCTACAATCACGAGCTGATCGACATCCATCGCGTCGTGGCCGAGAACATGGAGGCCCACCGGCATTACCTGCGATCGCTGATCGTCGATTACGTCGAGGCGACCGGAAGCGCCTGGGGCCAGCAGATCCTGGACAACTTTCGTGACTACGTCGGACAGTTCTGGCTGGTCAAGCCCAAGGCCGAGGACGTCAACACCGTGCTCGACACCCTGAACCGGGCTGCCTGATTCGCACGGCGCGGCCCAGCCGTTGCCGGACACCTAGAACCGCAAGGCACGCAACGCTTCATGCCTGTTGCGTGCCTTGCGGGTCGCCAATCTTTTCAGTAACTCGCTCATGGCAAAGAACAACCTGCAATTCCTGGAAATGCCGCGGCAGGATCCGCCCAAGGTCGAGGCCTCGGTGCGCATCCACGAATTCGCCGAAATCTACGGGCAATTCGACAAGGAAACGGCGGCCAAGCAGGCCGGACGCTGCATTTCCTGCGGCAACCCGTACTGCGAGTGGAAGTGTCCGGTGCACAACTACATTCCCAACTGGCTGAAGCTGGTCGACGAGGGCAATCTGTTCGAGGCGGCGGAGCTGTCGCACCAGACCAACACGCTGCCCGAAATCTGCGGCCGCATCTGCCCGCAGGACCGGCTGTGCGAGGGCGCCTGCACCATGAATGACGGCTTCGGCGCCATCTCCATCGGCTCGGTGGAGAAGTACATCACCGACGAGGCCTTCAAGCAGGGCTGGCGGCCGGATGTCTCCCACGTGAAGTGGACCGACAAGAAGGTGGCGGTGATCGGAGCCGGGCCGGCCGGGCTGGGTGCCGCCGACATCCTGGTCCGCAGCGGCGTGAAGGCCGTGGTGTACGACAAGTACCCGCGCATCGGCGGCTTGCTGACCTTCGGCATCCCGCCGTTCAAGCTGGAAAAGGAAGTGGTCGAAACCCGCCGCGAGGTCATGGAAGGCATGGGCGTGGAATTCCGTCTCGGCGTCGAGGTGGGCAGAGACGTGTCCATGGAGCAGTTGCTCGAGCAGCACGACGCCGTGTTCATGGGCATGGGCACCTACACCTACATGAAAGGCGGATTCCCGGGCGAGGAACTCGAGGGCGTGTACGAGGCCCTGCCCTTCCTGGTCTCGAACATCAACCGCGAACTGGGGCTGGAAACCGATTCCCGGCAATTCATCAACATGCGCGGCCAGCGTGTGGTCGTGCTCGGCGGCGGCGACACCGCCATGGACTGCAACCGCACCTCCATCCGCCACGGCGCGAAAAGCGTGACCTGCGCCTACCGCCGCGACGAGGAGAACATGCCCGGCTCCGCGCGCGAGGTGGCCAACGCCAAGGAAGAAGGGGTCAAGTTCAAGTTCAACCGTCAGCCGGTGGAAATCGTCGGCGACGGCAAGGTCGAGGGCGTGAAGGTGGTCACCACCAAGCTCGGCGCCCCCGATGCCCGCGGCCGCCAGCGGCCCGAACCGGTGCCCGGCACCGAGGAAGTGATCCCGGCCGACCGGGTGATCATCGCCTTCGGCTTCCGGCCGAACCCGCAGGACTGGTTCGACGACCACACCATCGACGTGGATGACGGCGGCCGCGTGATCGCCGCCGGCGACGGCGAATTCCGCTTCCAGACCTCCAACCCCAAGGTGTTCGCCGGTGGCGACATGGTGCGTGGCTCCGATCTGGTTGTCACGGCGGTGTTCGAGGGCCGGGAAGCCGGCCAGGGCATCCTCGACTACCTTGGCGTTTGAGACGTTGGCAAGCGGGACCTGAACCGCGAAGGACGCAAAGAAGCGCAAAGGGACTGGATTCAGACAACCTTTGCGTCCTTGGCGACCTTTGCGGTTAAACGAAACGGACGCGCACGCGCCGAGCAATGGCCTTGCCGTGCGCATGATTCATGCGCATACTTGCGCGCATGGCCAAGGCGCGAATCAATCTTTCCGTGGACGAGTCGGTGCTGCGCGACGCGCGTGCGCTGAACGTCAATCTGTCGCAGCTGTTCGAGCAGACACTCGTCGAACGCAATCGTGAAATGCGAGCGCGGCGCTGGCAGGAGGAAAACCGGGACGCCATCCGGGCCTACAATGAGCGCATCGAGCGCGACGGACTCTGGAACCGGGATCTGGTTTCCTTCTAAATGGCGCAGTATCAGGCCTACCGCAATCCGCGACCAAGCGCGGAGCAGGTGCCGTTCCTGCTCGACCTTCAATCGGATATCGTGACCATTGATAGCCGTCTGGTGGCGCCCCTGGTGGACGCCGAGGTATTCGGCCCCTGCCTGACGCGCCTGCATCCGGCGTTCATTGTCGCGGACCGGCGCGTCATCCTCGCGTCACCCGATCTCGCCGGCCTGCCGGCGCGGGAGCTTCGAGACTGGGTCGCCGACCTTTCCGCCGAACGCGATACCATTCTCGGCGCCATCGATTTCCTGCTGACAGGCACCTGATGTTCACGATCCCCGCCCGCGAGCGTCTCATCGTCGCGCTCGACGTCCCGCACCACATCGCCGCGCGGCAGCTGGTCGAGCAGCTAGACGATGCCGTCGTGTTCTACAAGGTCGGGCTGGAACTGGCGCTGTCGGAAGGGTTCCTGGACCTGATCGACTGGCTGCGCGAGCGCGACAAGAAGGTGTTCGTCGACCTCAAGCTGTTCGACGTGCCGGCCACCGTGGGCCGAGCCATCGCCCGACTGGCCGAGCGGGAGGTGGATTTCGCCACCGTGCACGGCAACCAGGCGATCATGGAAGCTGCCGCCGAGGCCAAACGCGGGCCGCTGAAGATTCTCGCCGTGACGGCCCTGACCAGCCTGGATCGCGGCGATCTCGATGATTTGGGCTTCGCCTGCGACGTCGAGTCGCTGGTGCTGTCCCGCGCCCGCCGCGCGCTGGCGGCCGGCTGCGACGGCGTGGTGTCCTCCGGCATGGAGGTCGCCGCCCTGCGCGCCGAGGCGCCGGACCGGCTGATTGCGGTCACGCCCGGCATCCGACCGGTGGACAACGACGACGACCAGAAGCGGGTCATGACCCCGCGCGAGGCGATCCGGGCCGGATCGGACTACCTGGTCGTGGGACGGCCCATCCGCGACGCCGACGACCCCAGGGCCGCGGCAGAAACCATTCAATCCGAGATCGCCGGCGCCCTGTCGAAAAGCCATTAACCGCAAGGAGCGCGAAGGCTGTGCTTATCCATAATGGCCCTTTGCGCTCCTTGCGTCCTTTGCGGTTCCGCTCGCCTTATGAAAAATGACCGACTGCTGAAAGCCCTGCGCCGTGAACCGGTGGACCGCACCCCCGTCTGGCTGATGCGCCAGGCTGGGCGCTACCTGCCCGAATACCGTGCCACGCGGGATCAGGCCGGCAGTTTCATGGACCTGTGCCGCAACGCCGAGCTGGCCTGCGAGGTGACCATGCAGCCGCTGCGGCGCTTCGATCTGGACGCGGCGATCCTGTTTTCGGACATCCTCACCATTCCGGAGGCCATGGGGCTGGGCCTGTACTTCACCCCCGGCGAGGGGCCGAAGTTCGAACGCCCGGTGCAGGACGCGGCCGCCATCGCCCGCCTGGGCAAACCGGATGCGGAGGACGACCTCGGCTATGTCATGAACGCGGTGCGCACCATCAGGCGGGAACTGGACGGCCGCGTGCCCCTGATCGGCTTCGCCGGCAGCCCCTGGACCCTGGCCACCTACATGGTCGAGGGCGGGCCCAGCAAGGATTTCCGCCGCATCAAGGCGCTGGCCTACAACGATCCGGTCGCGCTGGAAACGCTGCTCGGTCTGCTGGCCGATACAGTCACCGATTACCTGAACGGCCAGATTGCGGCCGGCGCCCAGGCGGTGCAGATATTCGACACCTGGGGCGGCGTGCTCACCCCGGCCGGGTACCGCCAGTTCTCTCTGGCCACCATGCAGCGCATCGTGGCCGGACTGCGGCCGGACGCGCAGGGCAATCGGGTACCCGTGATCCTGTTCACCAAGGGCGGCGGGGCCTGGCTGGAATCGATTGCCGATACCGGCTGCGACGCCGTGGGACTGGACTGGACCATCGATATCGGATCGGCCCGGCAACGGGTGGGCGATCGGGTGGCGTTGCAGGGGAACCTCGACCCCGCGGCCCTGTATGCCGATCCCGCCGTCATCCGGGACAAGGTCGGCACGATTCTGGCCGACTACGGCCCGGGCCCGGGCCACATCTTCAACCTCGGCCACGGCGTCACACCCGAGGTGAACCCCGACCACGTGGCGACGCTGGTCGATGCCGTGCACGAACTCAGCGGCAGCTTCCACCGCTGAAACGTTGTCAGCGGCCGGTGTAAAATCTGGCCCATGAACACGATGACCCGGCTGGCCGGCGGCCACCCCGACCGGCGATGATGGCAGTCCTGCCCCCGACACTTCGCGGCGTGCTCGCGGCCCTGGTCGTGAGCCTGTCGCTGATGGTGCTGTTCACCGGCTTCCTGCCCGGCGCAGTGGCCAAGCTGCTGGTGCCACATGCCGGGTTCCGGCGCGCCTGCGTTGCCTACATGCTGTGGTTCTGCCGCGCCTGGGTGCGCACCATTACCTGGACCACCGATTACATCTCCTGCCAGCCGGTAGTGGTCGATATCGGCATTCCGCCGGATACCAATGGGCGTTACCTGCTGATCGGCAATCATCAGAGCTGGGCCGACATCCCGGTGCTGATCCGTGCCCTGGATCGGACGCTGCCCTTCCCCCGCTGGTTCATCAAGCGACAGATGCTGTGGGTGCCGTTCATCGGCTTCGCCACCTGGGCGCTGGATTTCCCCTACATGCGCCGCTACACGCGCAAGCAGATCGAGCGCAACCCGGCGCTGGCCGGGCGCGATCTGGACACCACGCGGCGGGCCTGCGAGATCTATCGCCATCAATCGGTCACCGTGGTCAACTACGCGGAGGGCACCCGCTCGACTCCGGCCAAGCGGGCGGGCCGGCAATCCCCCTACCGGACCATGCTGCGGCCCAAGGCGGGCGGTACCGCGTTCATGCTCAACGCCATGGGTGACGTACTGGACGGGGTGATGGAACTCATGATCACCTATCGGGGTGTCGACCGGCCCAGCGCCTGGGATTACGCCTGCGGGCGCATGCCGCCGGTCCATGCCGTTCTCCGCCGGCTGGACATCCCCGAGGCCCTGCGCCGGGGCGATTACGAGAACGACCCGGACTATGCCGAACGCTTCCGGGCTTGGCTGAATGAATTGTGGGCGGCTCGCGATGCCGAAATCAGCCAACGAATGGCCAACTCTGACGATCGGGAAACAAACTGATGCGCATGCTGCTGCTGACCCTGCTGCTGGTCCTGATCGGGCTGGGAATCGCCCACTTCGTGCGGGCCCACATCCGGCGTACCCGCGAGGAACTCAAACACGTCGATCGCAGCAAGCTGCGCGACCTGAGCCAGGATGAATGGGACCGGGACGACGACCCCCGTTGATTGCCCTGTTTACCGATTTCGGCCCCCACGGCCCCTACCTGGGCCAGATGCGCCTGGTGCTCGCCGGCTGCGCCCCTGACTGCCCGGTGGTCGATCTGTTGAACGACGCCCCGGCCTTCGACCCGGCGGCCTCCGCCCACCTGCTGGCCGCACTCACCCCCGACCTGCCGCGGGCCAGCGTGCTGCTCGGGGTGGTGGACCCGGGCGTGGGCACCCACCGTGCCCCCGTCGCCCTGCAGGCGAATGAACGCTGGTACATCGGCCCCGACAACGGCCTGTTCGACGTGGTCGCCGCGCGTGCCGAACAGGCCAGCTGGTACGACATCACCTGGCGGCCGGATCGGTTGTCCACCAGCTTTCACGGCCGCGATCTGTTCGCGCCGGTGGCCGGCCACCTCGCCGGCGGCGGTGATCCGGCGCAACGCCTGGCGCCGCGCGCGGCGGCGGCCGTCGCGGACGCGGATCGCTCGGCCGTGATCTACATCGACGATTACGGCAACGCGATGACCGGTCTGCGACCACGGACCTGGCCGGCGGACGCCCGCCTGATCGTGGCGGAGCGCCACCTACCGCGAGCCGAGACCTTCGGCGCGGTCGCTCCGGGCGAGGCCTTCTGGTACGTCAATTCCCTGGGCCTGGCGGAAGTCGCGGTCAATCAGGGCAGCGCCGCGGATCAGCTGGGCCTGACCGTGGGTGACCCGATCACGGTCGTCGACCCATGACCGGCGAGCAACGCAAGGCACTGCAGGCGCTGCTCAATCAGCACATTCCGCTGGCTGCGGCCATGCAGATTACGCTGGCTGATGCCGGGGACGACCGGCTGACCGTCACCGCCCCGCTGGCGGCCAATGCCAATCACTACGGCACCGCCTTTGGCGGCAGCCTGTATACCGTGGCGCTGGTGGCCGGCTGGGGCCTGGCCAGTCTGAAACTCGACGGCCGGGGCATGGTGGTGGTCCAGCACGCCGACGCCGACTATCGGCGCCCGGTCAGACAGGACCTGCTGGCCACTGCCCGCTGTCGCGATGATGGCCGATTCGCGGCGGACTTCGCCGACCGCGGGCAGGCCGAACTCGACGTCACGGTCACCATCGAGGCCGGCAACCGGAAGGCGTTCGAGTTGCAGGCCCGATTCGCCGCCCGGCCATTGCCGTGAGAATCCTGCTGACCGGCGCCAACCGTGGGATCGGCCTGGCCACCGCACGCCTGCTGGCCGGCGCCGGCCACGAGCTGCTTCTGACCGGCCGTAACGCATCCGACATCGCGGTCGCGGCGCAGAGGCTGCAGACTGAAACCGGCGCGAGCGTGACCGGCCGGGCGCTCGACGTCACCGACGCAGCGGCCTGTCAGCGCCTGCTCGACGAGACTGCAGCCGAGCCGGACGGCATCGACGCGCTGGTAAACAACGCCGGCGTGTTTGATGACCTGGGCGCCGGCTTTTTCGATGTGGACGAGGCCACTATCCGCCGGGCTTTCGAGGTCCATTTCCTCGGAGCCTGGCGGCTGCTGCACGGCCTGCTGCCGGGCATGAACGAACGCGGATTCGGGCGAGTCGTCAATCTGACCTCCGGCTATGGCGGCGCGCCGCCGGGGCCGGGCATGACCGCTTACCGGGTGGCCAAGAGCGCGGTCAACACGCTGACCCGCATCGCCGCGCACGAAACCCGCGGTAACGTTAAAATCAATGCCGTCGATCCGGGCTGGGTCGCGACCGACATGGGCGGGGCGAAAGCGCCGCGCACGCCGGACGATGCCGCCCGTGACGTGGCGCATGCCGTCCTGGTGCCGGCGGATGGCCCGAACGGCATGCTGCTTCGCTATCAGACACCTGTCGACTGGTAACCCGCAACCAATGATCCAATGACCGACTGGGCCTTTCTGCTGCTGCCCTGGGAAACCCAGTGGTGGCTGATTGCGCTGTTCGCGCTGACCGCCTGGTGCTATGGGCGCGGCCTGGCCCGCCGGCGGCGCTGGCGGGATGCGCCGGCCGCCCTGGCCTTCGGCATCGGGCTGAGCAGCATGTACGTGGTGATGCAGACCGGCGTGGATTACTACGCCCAGTACATGTTCTTCATCCATCGCATCCAGCACCTGATACTGCATCACCTGGGCCCGTTCCTGATCGCCCTGTCGATGCCCTCCGCCATCCTGGCAGCCGGCGCACCGGGCTGGCTACGGCGGCTGGGTGCGCTGATCGTGGAGAGCCCGCCCATCCGCCTGCTCTACCGCATCCTGCAGCAGCCCTTCATCGCGGGTTTCCTGTTCGTGGGCCTGATCTTCTACTGGCTGACGCCGTCGATTCATTTCGACGCCATGCTGAGCGCTCGGCTGTACTGGCTGATGAACCTGAGCATGGCGGTGGACGGACTGCTGTTCTGGTGGTTCATGCTCGATCCGCGGCCACCCGGTGCCACGCCGGTGACGCGCGGCATCGGCCTGCGCGTGCTGGTGCTGTGGGCGGTGATGGTGCCGCAGATTGCACTGGGCGCCTGGATTTATCTGAACCCTGACGTGGTGTTCGATGTCTACGCGGTGTGCGGGCGGGCCTGGCCGGTATCGCCGCTGCTGGACCAGCAGCTGGGCGGTCTGGTCACCTGGATACCCGCGGCGATGATGAGCGTGATTTCGACGCTGATCCTGATCCGGTTCATATTCAACCACGAGCGCCGGCCGACCGTGTCCGACGCCGCCCCTCAATCCGCGACGAGTTGATGCCCATGCCATGCCGATACCTGATTGCGCTGTCGCTGGCGGCGAGCCTGCTGGCCGCCTGCAGTAGTGGTGAGCCCGAATGGAACGGCCATGACATCGCCGGGATCATGCCCGACCTTACCTACGAGCTGACCAATGAAACCGGCGAGACGGTGACCGAGGCCGCCCGGGCCGATCACCCGCGACTGATGTTCTTCGGCTACACCTACTGCCCGGATATCTGCCCCATCACCCTCGCCCGCATCCAGGCGGCCCTGAAGCAGCTTCCCGAAGCGCAACGCGAGGCCATGCGGGTACTGTTCGTCAGCGTGGACCCCGAGCGCGATGATCCCGCCCGGCTGCGGGAATACACCAGCGGCTTCGGTGACCAGGTGATCGGCCTGACCGGGAACCAGAAACAGCTCAAGGCCCTGCACAAGCGGTTTCGCGTGACCTACGGCTACGGCGAACCCGACGAGGATGGCTTCTACCTCGTCTCGCACAGCAGCGCCGTTTTTGCCTTCGACCGGCAGGGACAAGCCAGGCTGCTGTTCAATCAGGACGTTACCGCCGACCAGATGGCGGCGGACCTGAGCCGGATGCTGGCATCGGCACCATGAAAAAACCCCGGCAGCCGAGGCTGCCGGGGTCGAATCACGCCGGCATGATCCGTTAGTTGCCGATCACCCGGTAGATCGTGGTGGTGCCGCTGACCTCGTTGCCCACCGCCAGCAGCGGCACACCGTCACCCAGCGGGCTGTCGGCCGCCGGGATGAACACGATGCTCTCGGGACCGAGATCACCGGCGGCGCCGGCCGCCAGACCGCCATCATCGATGTCATCCTCGATATCGATGGCGAAGTTCCGGTTGTTGCTGTAGTGCACGAACGTCGGCGCCGCGGGGTTGCTGACGTCGTACACCATGATGCCGCCCATGCGCTCCAGGCCGATGAACGCGTACTGGCGGCCGTTGAATTCCGCAACCGTAACCGCCTCAGGCTCACTGCCCTTGTTGTCGCTGCGGCCGTCGCCGTCGGATTCGGCGTTGTCGTTGTTGAAATCCAGCCCGTAGCGGTTGGCGGTTTCCACCGCGAAATCGCTGCCGCTATCGAACACGCGGGTGCCGTCGTCAGCCCAGATGCTGAAGCTGCGGGCGCCGAATACGCGGATTTCATCCAGCAGACCGTCGCCATCGGTATCGACGTCGTCGATATTCGCGATGGTAGTGTTGATATCGCCGACGTTCTCGTCGTCTTCCAGGAAGTCCGCATCGGCGAACGTATCCGGATCGATACCGACGTCCTCGACCTTCACCTCTTCCACGAAAGCGTCGTATTCACGGGCGTCACCCTCGTTGGCAGTCACGTAATAGGTCTGGCCGCCCACTTCATAAGATGCGATCGAGTCCGGCATGTACATGCCCATCAGCGGCCAGCTCTGAATCTTGACCCGGTCGTCGTTGTTGCCAGCGTCCAGCTCGTTGCCGGGGATGCTGTGATCCTTGAAGCCGAGGGCGATGATGGCATCGACCGAAGCGGTGGCGATGTCGATCTGGGCCACCGCATTGTTCTCCTGCAGCGTCACCCAGGCCTTCTGGCCATCGGGGGCTACCGCAATGTATTCCGGCTCCACGTCCTGGGCCACGCTGGACATGCCGTCGTGCAGGTACGCAGTCAGGACGGTGGCGGGATCGTCGACTTCGGAATCGCCGTCGAACTCGTCGGTCAGAGTAACCACATTGCCGGTAACCGAGGCCACCCGGTAGAGAATCGGGTCGCCCTCGCTGCTGGCCAGGGTGAAGAAGTCGTTCGCTGCCAAACCACTGGCGTCGTTGACGGTCAGCGTGGCCGGATCGGTATCGGCAAAGTCATTCACCGTAAGCGCAGTCCGCCCGAAATTTCCGAACAGGCGCATCTCGTCCGGCACCTCGGCCGCCCGCGGGCCATCAACGTTGAACTCCATGAAGCTGGCGGTCATGGCCGTGGGGTTGGTCGGGTCGCTGGCGTCGATGACACTCACCGAGCCCTCGGGGTCCACCGAGTAATCGCTGTTCGGCTCGCCCTCGTTGGCCACCAGCGCGGTATCGGCATCGGCGAAGGTCACCAGATCGGGCAGGTTGCCGACCTCGACCTGACCGAGAAACGCCAATGAGGCGGCATCGTAGAACTGCACCCGACCGTTCAGGCTGCCGTTGTCGTTCTCGACCGCCGCCGCAACCAGGCCACCGGAAGACACGGCGACGCTGTTGATGCCGCCGGAATCCGACCAGTTGTCACCGGCCGAAATCGTGTCGTCCAGCACCGGATTGGTGGGATCGGCGATGTCGAGCACGTCCAGGGTCGCGGCATCGGCATTCACGACGAAAAGACGCTGCGAACCCGGATCGTGAGCCACGATCTCGGCGGCACTTTCATCGAATACGCCGGACTCGTAGCGCCCGATTTGCTCGAGCCGCAGACCGGCCAGCGAGGCATTGCAAGCGATGGCCGTATCATCCACCTCGCCCGGCGCGTCCAGCGTGCCGTTGCCGTTGTCGTCCTGGCCGACGCGCACGCGGATACCCGCGGTGCTGCAGCTGTCGCCAGTGTCATTGTCAACGAGAATCGCGGCGGACAGACCATCGGCGCCATTCTCACCGTTGCAGAGAATCGCCGACTCGTCGACTTCATCGTCGTCGAGCACACCGTTCAGATTCTCATCGATACCGGTTTCAACCTCGACCCCGCCCGTGGGGCAGTCCGGCCCGGGCGCCACCGCCACGGCATTGGCGGCAACGGACGGCGCGCCGCCGTCGCCAGCCGCGCCGTTGTTATCGCCGCCACAACCGGCGGCCAGTAGACAAAGCAGGAGCGGCGTGGCTCCCGCAGCGCGTAATAATGACATCGACTTGTCTCCCTGAGTGATTACCTCGAACCGCGAAGCGTGTCACCCGGAGATGTCGATACGGTGTCGCGATTGCGACAGACCGGTTACCGATTTATGACGACGAGGCCGACTCGATGCTGGCCTGCAGATGCGCATGCCGTTCCCGCCCCAGCGGGAAACGCCACATGAGCGCCACCACGCCGACCTTCACCGCGACAGGCAGAACGCCGTAGAGCAGCGCGAGTACCACCAGGGAGCCATCACTGTTGCTCTCGGCCGAGGCATCGAAGCCGGACCACTCGAGAATCGGGAAGGCCACCAGCGACAAGGCGAAAGCCAGCTTGGTGGCCATGCCCCAGAGGCCGAAATACAGCCCGGCCCGACCGTCGCCGCCACCCGCCGTGTCCTCGTCGATGACATCCGCCTGAATCGAGGCGGGGATGGCCTGATCGATGCCGAGCACGCTGCCGCCCAGAATGCAGATCAGCGCGTAGCCCAGATAATCCCCCTCGCCGAGCAGCGGCACGAACGCGAACACCGCCGAAACGAACAGCATCGAGGTGCACCACAGCCGGTGCTTGCTCCAGCCCCGCCCCAGCCACAGCCACACCGGCAAACCGGCGATGGCGGACAGGAAATAGACCCCCAGGAAGGCACCAGCCACGATCTGGTCGCCCCCCAGCACATGCAGCACGAAGAACATGAACAGCGCGGCCGGCAAACCGTTGGCGGCCCCGTTGAGCAGATACGCAATCAGCAACCGCCGGAACGGGGCGTTGCCCGCCAGCAGCCGCAAGCCTCGGGCCCAGTCGGGCGGCTGTCGGCGGATGTGACGCGGCTCGGGCACCAGCCACAGGAAAATCCCGGCCGCCAGCGGCAGCCCTATCAGCAGAAACACGGCCACCGCCGCCAGCCCGGCGGCATCGCCACCCTGGCCACCGGCAATCAGAGCCGGCAGCGCGATCGCCACCAGCGTGCCCAGCGCAAAGAATCCTTCCCGGAAGGCAGTGACCCGGGAACGCTCGTCGTAATCGCCGGATAGCTCGGCCCCGAGCGTGGTGTAGGGAAGATAGATCAGCGTCCAGCCCAGATAGGCCAGCACACTCCAGCTCAGCAGATAGCCCCAGCCGGCGGAATCCGGCGGCACGAACAGGAACCAGGCGGCCACCATCAGTAGCGGCACGCCGGCCGCAATCCAGGGTCGGCGCCGGCCGAAGCGCGTGGGAAAACGGTCGGAAGCCCACCCGATGGCGGGGTCGGACACCACGTCGAAGAAGCGGGCCACGATCAGCATGGTGCCCACCAGCCCGGTGCCCAGCGCTGGCAGCGTCGCGTAATAGGCCGGCAGATAGACCACCAGGGGCAGCCCCAGCGCCGCCAGCGGCAGGCCGAGAACGCCGTAGCCGAACAGCTCCCGCAGCGTCCGGGGCGAGTGCACGGGCGGGTCAGGCCCGCTGCAAGGTGATCTGCATCAAATCGATGTTACCGGAACGGAAACCGGCTTCGCAGTAGGCGAGGTAGTAACGCCACATGCGCAGGAAGCGATCGTCGAACTGCTGGCGAATCGCCTGTCTGGCCGCCCAAGTGCCCTGATGCCAGCGGCACAGCGTTTCCGCGTAATGGCTGCCGTAGAAACGGGCGTCGGACGGCACCAGGCCCTGCGCGCGCGCCTGGCGCTCGAAGATTTCCGGCGAGGCGAGCATGCCGCCCGGGAAGATATAGCGCTGGATGAAATCGACTTCATCACGGTAGCTCGGAAACTGGGCGTGATCGATGGTAATGCCCTGGATCGCCGCGCGGCCGCCGGGCTTGAGCGCCCGCTGGATGGCACGGAAATACGACGGCCAGTAGTCCTCGCCCACGGCTTCGTACATCTCGATCGACGCCACGGCATCGAACTGGCCCTGCACGTCACGATAATCCTGCAGCCGGAAATCCACGCGATCATCCAGGCCGGCCTCGGCAGCCCGCTCGCGGGCGAATGCCAATTGCTCGGTGGACAGAGTGATACCGGTGACGCGAACGTCCGCCGCCTGCGCGGCATAACGGGCAAAGCCGCCCCAGCCACAGCCGATTTCCAGAATGTGATCACCCGGCCGGATCTCGAGCCGGTCCAGCAGTAACTGGTACTTGTGCCGCTGCGCCTCGGCCAAATCCGTCTCGGGCGTGTCGAACACCGCACTGGAATAAGTCCAGGTGTCGTCCAGCCACAGGCCGTAGAAATCGTTGCCCAGATCGTAGTGGTAGGCGATGTTGCGTCGCGAGCCGCGCCGGGTATTGCGCCGGCGCCGGTGCCGCCAGCCGCTCCAGGCCCGGGCCAGCCGGGTCACGCCGGGCACCTGCGGCACCAGATAATCCTCGTTGAGATGCAGCAGGTAGATCAGGTTGGCGAGATCGGGGGTATCCCAGTCGCCGTTCATGAAGCCTTCGGCAAAACCCAGTTCGCCGCCGGTCAGCACCCGGCTCATCGCCCGGGGGCCGCACAGCCGCAGCGTGGCGCTGGGACCGGGCATCTCGCCCTCGACCTCGCGCCGCTGGCCGTTGGGCAGCAGCACTTCGACACGGCCGTAACGCAGCCGCCCGATGCGGCTCAGCGCCAGCCGCAGCAGCCAGGGCAGCTGTTCGTTGACGCGGGGGAGAGACTCTTCACGCTTGGACATGGGATCAGGAAATATTGGGTCGATGCGGTTCGGGTTTGGCATGGAAGCGGGCACCCCGCCACCAGATCTTCAACGCCTGCCAGTGAATGGCCAGCGTCACTTTCACGGTCATGACCGGTATACGCAGGAACAGGGCCAAAAGGTTGCGATCTGCCAACTGCTGTCGATGACCCGACAGGGCGGTGGCGATGCGCTGGCTGCCATCGTCGGCAAGCAGACGGATGCCCAGCGCCATGCGCTCGCCCGGCGGCACCAGCCGGAAGCGGTAGCGCCCGGCCCTTTCCAGCAGCGGGGAAACGTGGAAGACCTTGGCCTTGTCGTGGCTACGGGTGAGATCCACCGGACCGCCGTCGTTGTGCAGCACGTAGCTGTGCTGTTCGCCGAAGGTGTTGTGTACCTCGGCGATCACGGCCACCAGAGCGCCGGCAGCGTTCTCGCAGTAATACAGGCTGATGGGATTGAAGCCGTAGCCGAGAATCCGCGGCATGCACAGCAACCGCACGCGGCCGCCGGCGTCGACACCCATGTCGGCCAGCCGGGCGCGCGCCCAGGCGGCCGGATCGCCGCCGTCCCGCGCGCCGTGATCGCGGTCGTGAAACGACATCAGATTGAAACGATTGCGCGAGAGCAGGCGCAGGCCGGCCAGATCGGCATCCAGCCGATCCAGGTCCAGCCACAGATAGAACGCGCGATAGGCGAACCGGTACCGCGGCGGCCCCGGCCGCCGGTGCACGATGCGGCAGTCGTAGAGGGTCGACTCAGGCAACGTCCGACTCCCACGGCGGGATGACGCCGAGTCCGCGGGCCACGGCCTCCCCGGCGGCGAGTCCGTCCTCGTGGAAGCCGTAACCGCACCAGGCGCCGCAGAACCAGACCCGATCGCGGCCCTGGATTTCGTCGAGCCTTGCCTGCGCGGCCACCGCCGCCCGATCGAACACCGGATGGCGATAGTCCATGCGCCGGATCACGGTGGCCGGATCCGGCTCGTGCAACGGGTTGAGACTGACCAGATAGGTCCGGTCCCCGGCAATGCGCTGCAGCCGGTTCATCCAGTAGGTTACGGCCACGCGCTGCCCGGTAATTCCGTCGTCCTCGGTCAGGTAGTTCCAGGAAGACCACACCGCCCGGCGCCTCGGCATCAGGCTGATATCGCTGTGCAGCACGGCATGATTGTCCTGGAACCCGAAGGCGCCCAGCAGTTCCCGTTCGGTGGGCGTGGCATCGGCCAGCATGGTCAGGCTGTCGTCCGCATGGGCGGCCAGCACCACCTGATCGAATAGTTCCGCGTTGCCGGTCCGGTCGATCACCGCCACGCCCTCGGCCCGGCGCTCGATGCGGACCACCGGCGTTTCCAGCCGCGGCGGTCGGGTCAGCGAGGCGATGATCCGGTTCACGTACTCGCGGCTGCCGCCGGTGACCGTGCGCCATTGCGGCCGGTCGCTAACGTTGAGCAGGCCGTGGTTGTCGAAGAAGCGCACGAAACTGGCCAGCGGGAACGACAGCATGCTGGCGGTCGGCGCCGACCAGATGGCGGCGGCCATGGGCAGCAGATAGCGGGTGCGAAACGGCTGACCGTAAACCTGCTCGTCCAGGAATTCGCCCAGCGACTGATCCGGCAGCGCGTCATCAGCCAGCAACTTCTTCGTCTGCCGGTTGAAGCGCAGGATGTCGACAATCATGTGGGTGTGCGAAGGCCGCAACAGATTGCTCGGCTGGGCGAACAACGTGCGCCAGTTATCCCCCGCCCATTCCAGACGGCCGCGATCGACCGACACGCCGAATGACATGTCGCTGGCCTGCGTGGCCACGCCCAGCGCCTTGAACAGCGCCTTCAACCGCGGATAGGCGGGCTCGTTGTAGACGATGAAACCGGTATCCACCGACTGGTCGCCGTCATCCACGGTATGGGTGTGACCGCCAGGCCGGGCCTGGGCCTCGAATACCGTCACCTCGTGCGCCTGCTGCAACAGCCAGGCCGCGCCCAGACCCGCAATGCCGGTCCCTACCACGGCAACGCGCATAGATTCTCCTTCGGAAATGCCCGGCCGTCCCGCCGGGCGGCCGCTACTATCCCCGATGTACGCGCCGGCTGCCAATCCGGTTGCTTTTTACGCCCCGGGCGATTTCGGCTATCATCGCGCGCCTTCCAGGCTCTCAGGGACGCAGGAGATTCCATGAAAACCCCCGTACGCGTGGCCATCACCGGTGGTGCCGGTCAGATCAGCTATTCGCTCATCTTCCGCATCGCCGCCGGCGACATGCTGGGACCGGACCAGCCGGTCATTCTGCAGTTGCTGGAAATTCCGCCGGCCATGGACGCGCTCAAGGGCGTGGTAATGGAAATCAACGACTGCGCCTTCCCGCTGGTGCAGGACATCGTCGCCACCGACGACCCCGACGTCGCCTTCGCGAAGGCCGACGTCGCCCTGTTGGTGGGCGCCCGGCCCCGCGGCAAGGGCATGGAGCGTGCCGACCTGCTGCAGGCCAACGCCGAAATCTTCTCGGTGCAGGGCAAGGCCCTGAATGATCACGCCAGTCGCGACGTCAAGGTGCTGGTGGTGGGCAACCCCGCCAACACCAACGCCCTGATCGCCAGCGCCAACGCGCCCGATCTCGACCCCGGCCAGTTCACCGCCATGACCCGCCTGGACCACAACCGGGCCCTGACCCAGCTGGCGCAGAAGACCGGCAAGCATGTCACCGACATCGAAGGCATGATCATCTGGGGCAACCACAGCGCCACCCAGTATCCCGACATCGCCCATTGCAAGATCGACGGCAAGGCCGCCGCCGATCTGGTCGACCAGAACTGGTACCGCAGCGACTTCATCCCCACCGTGCAGAAGCGCGGCGCGGCGATCATCGAGGCGCGCGGCGCCTCCTCCGCGGCGTCGGCGGCGTCGGCGGCCATCGATCATATCCACGATTGGGTGCTCGGCAGCGACGGCATCGTCAGCATGGCCATCCCGTCGGACGGCAGCTACGGCATCGAACCCGGCGTGATCTACTCCTACCCCGTGGTCTGCCAGAACGGCGGGTACGAGATCGTGCAGGGCCTGGACGTGGACGACTTCTCCCGCGAGAAGATGACCGCCACCGAAACCGAACTGCGCGAGGAACGCGCCGCGGTGGAAAACCTGCTGTAAGCGAAACGCGAAAGCGGAACTCGGAGAAGCCGGCCTCGTGCCGGCTTTTTCGTGGGCGGGGATTCAAGGGCAGAATACGGAGTGTCGGCGACCAATCGCATGACTACGCTTGGCGGCAGACGGTCAATCACGGAGACTCCTCCCATGAGCACGCCAGCACCCGACTCCGCCACCAACCGCCGCGCTGACGCGGCGCGCTGGGCGGCGATCACCGCCCGCGACTCGACCGCCGACGGCCATTTCTTCTACGGCGTGACCACCACCGGCGTGTACTGCCGCCCCTCCTGCCCGTCGCGTGCCGCGCGCCGCGAGAACGTGCGCTTCTTCACCGATGGCGCCGCGGCCGCGGCGGCCGGATTCCGTGCCTGCAAACGCTGCCGCCCGGACCTGCCCGCGTCGACCAACGCCAATGTCGCGGTGGTGGCGGCTGCCTGCCGTTTCATCGAAACCGCCGACACCGCGCCCGGTCTGGACGCGATCGCGGCCCACGTGGGTTTCAGCCCCTCGCATTTCCACCGGCTTTTCAAACGCCTGACCGGCCTGACCCCGCGCCAGTACGCCGCCGCCCATCGCGAGCAACGCCTGCGGCAGGAGCTGCGCGGTGGCGCGCCGGTGACCCGGGCCATCTTCGAGGCGGGTTACGGCTCCAGCGGCCGCTTCTACGAACAGGCCGATGCGGTACTGGGCATGACCCCCGGCGACTTCCGCGCTGGCGGCACCAACACCGCGATCCGCTTCGCCGTGGGCCAGAGTTCGCTCGGCGCGATCCTCGTAGCCGCCAGTCAGCGCGGCATCTGCGCCATCTATCTCGGTGACGATCCCGAGGCCCTCACCCACGAACTGCAGGACCGTTTCCCGCATGCCGAACTGGTCGGCGGCGATCGCGACTTCGAGCAACTGGTCGCCCGTGTCGTCGGCCTGGTCGAATCGCCGGAGACCGGCGCCGACTTGCCACTGGACATCCGCGGCACCGCCTTCCAGCAGCGTGTCTGGGAAGCGCTGCGGGCGATTCCGCCGGGCGAGACCGCCAGCTACACGGACATCGCCGCCCGCATCGGCCGGCCGAAATCGGTCCGCGCCGTGGCCGGCGCCTGCGCGGCCAACCAGCTGGCCGTGGCCATTCCCTGCCATCGCGTGGTGCGCAGCGACGGCAATCTGTCCGGCTATCGCTGGGGCGTGGATCGCAAGCGCAAACTGCTCACGCGTGAACGCCGGACATGAGCGGCCGCACTGCCGACCTGTTCGCCCCGGCCAAACACCGGGAAACCCTGGCCGAGGGCGCGATGATCCTGCGCGGCTTCGCACTCGACCGGGAAACCGCGCTGGCCGCCGCCATCGAGCAGGTAACGGCAGACACCCCCTTCCGGCACATGGAAACGCCCGGCGGCCATCGCATGTCCGCGGCCATGACCAACTGCGGCGAGCTTGGCTGGACCACGGACCGGCGCGGCTATCGTTACACCCGAGATGATCCCGAGACCGGGCGCCCGTGGCCGGCCATGCCGACCGTGTTCCGCGAGCTGGCGACCACCGCTGCCACCGCGGCCGGTTACACCGGGTTCGACCCCGACGCCTGCTTGATCAACCGGTACCAGCCCGGCGCTCGCATGGGCCTGCATCAGGACAGGAACGAACAGGACTTCGACGCGCCGATCGTCTCGGTTTCACTGGGCCTGCCGGCCACGTTCCTGTTCGGCGGCGACCGACGGGCCGACCGACCGCAGCGGGTGCCGTTGGAGCATGGCGATGTGGCTGTCTGGGGCGCGGCGGCCCGGCTGCGTTACCACGGCATCGCGCCGCTACGGGCGGGCTCCCATCCGTTCGCGGGCGAGGCGCGGATCAACCTGACCCTGCGCCGCGCGAGCTGACGGTCAGCCTGAACGCACTCGCTGAACGGCCGCCAGCCAGCCCTCGTACAGGCCCTGCATGGCCGCCGCATCGCGCTGCGGTGCGAAGGTCTGTTGCGCCTGCCACAGCGCGCCGATCTCCGCCAGTGAGTCGTACACGCCGACCTGCAGGCCGGCCAGATAGGCCGCCCCCAGCGCCGTGGTCTCGATCACGCCAGGCCGAGCCACCGGAATCTGCAGCACATCGGCCAGGCAGCGGCATACCCAGTCGTTGGCTACCATGCCGCCGTCCACGCGCAGCTCGGTGGGGGTGACCGCATCGTCGCCGATGACTTCCACCAGATCGCGGGTCTGATAGCAGGTGGATTCCAGCGCCGCGCGCACGATCTGCTTGATGCCGGTGTCGCGGGTCAGGCCGAAGATCGCGCCACGGGCTGCCGGGTCCCAGTACGGCGCACCCAGGCCGGTGAAAGCCGGTACCAGGTACACGCCGTCAGTACCGTCGATGGACTCGGCCATGGCCTGGGTTTCCGGCGCCTGCTCGATCAGATGCAGCGCGTCTCGCAGCCACTGAACCGCCGCGCCGGCCACGAAGATGCTGCCTTCCAGCGCGTAGGTGGTCTCGCCGTTCAGCCGGTAGCCCACGGTGGTGAGAAGACGGTGGCGCGAGGTCACCGCCTCGCGGCCGAGGTTCAGCACCAGAAAACAGCCGGTGCCGTAGGTGGATTTGACCATGCCGGGCTCGAAGCAGGCCTGGCCAACCAGTGCCCCCTGCTGGTCCCCCACCATGCCACCAATCGGAATCGCCGCGTCCAGGTGGTCGGCATCGATGCGGCCGAAATCGGCGGCGTTGTCATGGACGTCGGGCAGCAGGGCCCGCGGCACACCGAAGAACGCCAGCAATTCGTCATCCCAGTCCTGGGTGTGGATGTTGAACAGCAGGGTGCGCGAGGCATTGGAGGCGTCGGTGGCGTGGGCGCGCCCGTTGGTGAGCTGCCACAGCAGCCAGGTGTCGATGGTGCCGAAGGCCAGTTCGCCTGCCTCGGCTCGCTCGCGCACACCGTCCACGTTGTCCAGCAGCCAGCGGATCTTGGTGGCGGAGAAGTACGGGTCCAGCAGCAGGCCGGTGCGCGCCTGCAACCAGGCTTCGCGCTCATCGCTTCCGTGTTCGCGGCACCAGTCGGCGGTGCGGCGGTCCTGCCACACGATGGCGCGGTGAACCGGCCGGCCGGTGGCGCGGTCCCAGATGACAGTGGTTTCGCGCTGGTTGGTGATGCCGCAGCCGGCGATGTCGTTGGCCGCCACACCGGCATCGGTGAGTGCGTCGCGGCACACCGCCAGCGTGATCCGCCAGATTTCATCCGCATCGTGTTCCACCCAGGCCTCGGCCGGGAAGTACTGACGAAACTCGCGCTGGGCGCTGCCGACGATGCTGCCGTCACGGGCGAACACGATGGCGCGGCTGCTGGTCGTGCCCTGGTCAATGGCAAGTAGATAGACTGCGGACATGATCCGATCCGGCGGCGGCTTTGCGGCAGCTTTCCCGAAGCGCCGCCGGCGGGTCAAGCGCGAGGCCGGCGAGCAATCACGACTGAACCCGGTCTATT
This sequence comes from Spectribacter acetivorans, assembly GCF_031846305.1. Taxonomy (NCBI): domain Bacteria; kingdom Pseudomonadati; phylum Pseudomonadota; class Gammaproteobacteria; order Salinisphaerales; family Salinisphaeraceae; genus Spectribacter; species Spectribacter acetivorans. Next base: position 9,946 of record NZ_JAVRHY010000018.1, on the reverse strand, counting down.
TACTTCAATCAGGACGAAAAAGACTGACCCCATGCGATTCATCAGCGTACTGCTCATCTCCCTGCTTGCCGCTGCCACCGCGCAGGCCGTGCCCACCGCTAACCTGTGGGAACACTGGACCGCACACGACGAAAACAGCACCGCTACCATCGATCACGCCGCCTGGAGCGAGTTTCTCGGTAATCATGTAGTGCCGGACCCGACCCTGGGCCTGAACCGGGTCCGCTACGGTGCGGTCAGCGCCGCGGACCGCAAGACGCTCGATACCTACATCCGCCGGCTGGAAAACGTGGCCATCGCGGATTACAACCGTCCGGTCCAGCGAGCCTACTGGCTGAATCTGTACAACGCCGCCACCGTGCGACTGATTCTGGAAAACTATCCGCTGGACAGCATCCGCGACATCGGCGGCGGCCTGTTCGGCCTGGGCAGCAACGCCTGGCAACAGAAACTGCTGACGGTGGACGGCAAACCCCTGAGTCTGGACGACATCGAGCACCGCATCCTGCGGCCGATCTGGGGCGACGGCCTGACCCACTACGGGGTCAACTGCGCCTCGGTGGGCTGCCCCAACCTGCGCGACAGTGCGTATCTCGGGGCTCGGGTGAACGAGCAACTGCGGGACAACGCGCGTGCCTACGTCAACAGCCCGCGCGGGGCGCGCTTCGATGACGGCCGGCTACTGGTATCGAAAATTTACGAGTGGTATCAGGTGGATTTCGGCGGCAGCGAAACCGGCGTCATCAGCCACCTGCGCCGCTTCGCCGAGCCGAGTCTGTCGGCCCGGCTGGATGCCGCCGACGATATCGCCGGCTACCGCTACGACTGGTCGCTCAACGAGGCCGAATAGGTCTCCGCGCCGGTCTCCGCCGTCACCGGCGCGATCGACACCGTCTGGCCGGTCGGCCGGCCGGTGGGCGAACCGCCGGGCGGTTCCACCGACACCGCGAGCGTGGCGCGATCGGACAGGGCCTGGGCCAGATTGGTCGGCAAAACGAAACTCTGTTCGCCGTCGGTCGGCAGCAATCCGAGTGAAACCAGTTCGCCAGTCGGGTTGTGCAGCCACAGTTGCAGCGACTTATGATCGGACACCTGGTAGCTGCCGAGCGTCTTCACGCGCAGTTCATGCTTGTCCGGACCGGCGGTAACCAGCCAGCCCACGCCGCGTGTTTCATCACGAATGAGGCTGACGTAGAGCGGCGTATCGGCGGGTGACAGCGTCGGCACCGGACTGTTGCCCGGTCCGACCATCATCAGTGCCGCCAGCACCAGCGTGGCCATCATCGAGGCCGCCGTCATGCCGCGCCAGAACCAGAGCTGCTGCCGCCAGTGATCGAACCCCAGCCGGTCGACCAGGCTCTGCCAGACGCCGGATCGCGGCGGACGCGGCGGCAGGTCCCGGGCCAGCGCGGATAGCCGGTGTTCCCAGGCGGCGACCTCGTCACGCAGAACCGCGTCGAACCGGAGGCGCTCGCCCACCATTCTGGCCTGTTCGGGTTCCAGCGCGCCAAGCACGTATTCCGCGGCCAGATAGGCCTGTTCGCTGTCGCAATCGCTGTGGCTCATGGCCGCTCCTTGAGGCGTTCGCGCAAGCGCGCGAGACCGCGTCGTACCCAGGTCTTGATGGTGGCTTCGGGCACCCGCAGGCGCTGGGCCAGTTCGCGGTAGGGCATGCCCCGGAAATAGGCCAGCATCAGCGCCCGCCGTTGATCGCGGGGCAGGTCGCCGAGGTAATCCTGTATCCGGGTCAGCGTCTGCATCGTCTCCTCGTGATTCTCCGGCTGCAGCGCGGCACGCTCGGCCAGTGCGGCATTGGTTTCGACCGACGTATCGTCAATGGAGCCCATCGGCCGTCGACGGCGCAGCATGTCCAGTGCCTGGTAACGCGCCACCGTCAACATCCAGGTCAAACCCGACCCGCGTTCCGGCGCGTAACTGCCGGCTTTCTGCCAGATCTTGACGAATGCGTCCTGAAGCGCATCTTCCGCCGCTTCCTCCGTCCCCAATATACGGATCAGCAGGGCCATAAGTTTCGGCGCGGTGGCCTGGTAAAGGCGCCGGAAGGCGCGCTGATCGCCCGCGGCCACCGCCTGCAGCCAGGCCGATATCTGCCCGGGTTCGGCGTTGAGGGAGGCGCGGGGGCGCATCAAGGTGGGACTCTGACTGCCGGTCAGTCGACCGGGCGGACCAGGCGGCGACTGCCTGACGAGCTGGCAAGCATGGCCGCTACCCTAGCCGGGCTGCCCGGTCAGCGGTTCGACCCAGAGCACTTCCCCGGTGGGCTGCCCGGTCGGCGAGCCGCCGGCCGGCTCCAGGGATACCGCCAGTTTGGCTGCGGCCGACAGGGCATCGGCCGCCTCGGGCGGCAGACCCATCCGGTGGCGTCCGGCCTGCGGCATCAGACCCAGGGGAATCGGATTGCCCGCCTCCGGCAGCAACCAGAGCTGCAGCGAGTGGTCGGCGTCGGTCGGATAGCCTCGCAGAGCCGTCACCTCGAGCCGGTCGCCGCGGTCCGCCGTCGTGACCAGCCAGCCGGCGCCGGTGGGCTCGTCGCGGATCACGCTGGCGTAGACCGGCGCACCCGCTTCACCTTCCACCCCCGGCCGGTCCGGCCCGAGCAACAGGACCAGTGCCAGCGCCACCGCGGCCAGGCTGGCGGCAGTGGCAAGCCCCTGCCACAGGCGCCGGCTGCGACGACGCCCCCCGGCCACCGACGACCGGCCAATGCCGGTGCCCAGCGCAATCCGCGACCAGACGTGGGCCGGCGGCGCGACGGGCTCGAGTTCAAGCCCGAGCTGACCGAGGCGCTGCTCCCACCAGGCGATCTCGCGCGCCAGCGACGCGTCGCCGGCCTGCAGAGCCATGTCAACGGCCACACGCTGCTCGGCGTCGAGTGTGCCCAGCACATACTCGGCGGCGCGCGTGTCCTCGGGTTGTGGCTCGTGGTCGTTCATCTAACGTGTTTCCACCAGGCATTCGCGCAGGCGCATCAGCCCGCGTCGTACCCAGCTCTTGACGGTTCCCAGCGGCGCGCCGAGGCGTGCCGCCAATTCCTGATGGGTCAGCCCTTCGTAGTAGGCCAGAATGACGCTACGACGCTGATCCGCCTGCAATGTGCCCAAGCATGTCCGCACCGCTGCCAGCGCCTCCTCGGTGACGTTCTCGTCCTGTGGCCCGGGCGAGTTCTCGTCTACCAGCAGCAGCGCCTCGACGTCCGGATCCTCCGGCATGCCGGTTTCCGGACGCTGGCGCCGAAGCATGTCCAGTGCCCTGTAACGGGCCACCGACAACAGCCAGGTCAGCGGCGACCCCCGATCCGAGGAGTAGGTGTGCGATTTCTTCCACACCTTGACGAAGGTGTCTTGCAACGCATCCTGTGCCCGCTCCTCGTTGCGCAACATACGGAGCAGCAGGGAATAGAGATGCGCGGACGTCGCCCGATACAGGTGCTGGAAAGCCTGCTCGTCACCACGACCGACGGCTTCCAGCCATTCTGCGAGCTGGGAATTGTCAGCCATGGAAGCGGCTCGGGGCAGCGATGAAATCCGTCATGGGAGCGTAGCTTAACAGCAGCCGCGCCCCTGATTGCCATCCGTGTAGCGGTCGCTGCCGGCCGGGCCGGGCGGGCGGGTGGTACCGTGAACCAGTGCCCAGGGCGCGTCCTGCGGCTGGCTCGGCGTGATACCCACAAAATCCTCGCCATAGGCGCCGCCAGTCAGGCGTTCGAAATCACGGTCGCTGACCGCCAGTCGTTGCCCGCGCGGGAAGTTCTGGCCGCGCTCGTCGATGACGGCTTGATAGGGGCCGCGGTAGAGCACCGCATGCCCGGCATCGCGCTCGGCCTGGGTCGGCCCCTTGGTGGCGACCAGCGTGACCGACCGGAATTCGATGCCGTCCACCACCTGCCAGGCCTCGTTCTGCCACTTGTCGTAGGCCACGCCGTGGAAGCCGGCGGCCGCGAAGGCATCGAGGAAGGCCGCCTCATGGAAGGCGCCGGAAATGCAGCCGCTCCAGAGCTGCGGGTCCCGCTTCAAGGCTTCGGGCACCGGACGATCGGCCACGATGTCGGAAATGGCCACCCGGCCACCCGGCCGCAGCACGCGGAAGATCTCGCCGATCATCTGCCGGCGGTCCCGCTCGGCCACCAGATTAAGCACGCAGTTGGAGATGACCAGATCGACGCTGGCATCGGGAATCAGCGGGCGGGACAGCCGCTGTTGATCCTGATGGGCTTCCAGCGCCAGCAGGTCATTGGTATCGGCCACCGTGCGCTTGGCGAGAAAGGCCTCGGTGTCGGCGAGATCAAGTGCCAGATCCTGGATGCGTCCCTTGTGGAAGATCACCCGGTCGCCGCCCAGCTGGCGCGCCATATCGGCCTGATGGCGGCGGGCCAGGGCCAGCATTTCGTCGTTCATGTCGATGCCGATGACGCGGCCTGTCTCACCTACCAGCTGGGCCGCCATGTAGCAGATCTTGCCCCCGCCGGAACCCAGATCCAGCACTGTGTCGCCGGTCTGCACGTAACGCGAAGGGTCGCCGCAGCCGTAGTCGCGCTCGACGATCTCGGCGGGCAGCATCTCCAGCAGGCTGCGGTCGTAGTCCACCGGGCAGCAAAGGGCCTCTTCCCGGGCCTGCGCCCCCTGGGTGTAACGCTCGACAACGCTGGCTGTGCTCATGCTCGTTTTCCTTGCTTGGCGGTCACGCGCGGGCGCGCCGGTGAGTCAGTTCAGGGCCCCGCCGCAGGACGATCCCTGGCCGGCGGTGCAACCGTAGCAGTGGTCAGCCACCGCAATCGACTGGCCGTTGAAATCGGTATCCAGCAGGTCCCGCAGGTGGGTTCGCGGCCGGTTCGTTGCTCCCAGCGGCACGTCCAGCATCTGGTTGAAGTCGCAATCGTAGACGTAGCCCCGGTAATCCACGCTCACCAGGCTCCGGCACATCACGTTGCGCGCATTCTCGGCGCGATGGGACTCCTGCAGCAACGCCATGTAATCGCCGAACTGCCCCTTCGACAGCAGGATGCTGCCGAAACGCTTGATCGGCATGTTGGCCAGCGTGAACAGGTCGTTGAACACGATCCCGAATTCGTCCGTCAGAAACTGCTTGTAATCCGCCTGGAGCTGCTCCTGCGGCGGCGGCAATGTCGGGCCGGCGGGGTTGTAGACCAGGTTCAGTGTCAGGCCGGAGTCCGGATGGCCGTAGCCGCGGTCGTTGAGTTTCTGCAATGCCTTGATACTGGCATCGAACACGCCCTTGCCGCGCTGCTTGTCGACATTGTCGGAGGTGTAACAGGGCAGCGACGCCACCACCTCCACCCGCAGCTCGGCCAGCAGATCCGGCACCCATTCGTAGCCGGGCTCCTCGATGATGGTGGGATTGCAGCGATCCATCAGATGGGTGCCTAGCGCCGCTGCCTCGCGCATCAGGTACTCGAAGTGCGGGTTCATCTCGGGCGACCCACCGGTCACATCCAGGTTGGCGATCGACTGGCGTTGAATGAAGTCCAGGGCCACGTCCATGGTCTCGCGGTCCATCAGCTCGGTGCGCCGCGGTCCGGCCGCTACGTGGCAGTGGGTACAGGCCAGATTGCACAGATAGCCAAGGTTCATCTGCAGCGTTTCCAGCCGGGCACGCCGCAGGGGCGGAAAATCGGTCTGCTGGAACAGCGGTTGAGTATCTCGCATCGGTGCCTCGGTTGTTGCCGGGCGGGGTGGCATCCCGCCCTTGATATACTCGCGCCGCGCCCGCCGCAGGAGCAAGCAACATGGTCCAGGCCTTTCCCGGACGCTACCCGCAGACCCGCCTCCGGCGCACCCGCGCCAGCGCCTTTGCCCGTCGTCTCACCCGCGAACGCGGCCTGACCACAGATGACCTGATCTACCCCGTGTTCATTACCGAGGGCGAACCAGTCGACGTGGCCGCCATGCCGGGCGTACGGCGACATACGCTGCACGGCCTGCTATCGGAGGCAGAACGGGCAGTGACGGCGGGCGTGCCCGCGCTGGTACTGTTCCCGGTGATCGACCCGGCCCGCAAGACCCCGGACGGCGCCGAGGCCGCCAATCCCGACGGCCTGGTGCCCGAGGCCATCCGCCGGCTAAAACGGGCCTTCCCGGAGCTGGGCGTGATCACCGACGTGGCACTCGACCCCTATACCAGCCACGGCCAGGACGGCCTGCTGGACGACGCCGGCTATGTGGTCAACGACCCCACGGTGGCGCAACTGGTGGCCCAGGCCCGCGCCCATGCCGCGGCCGGCGCCGACGTGGTATCCCCGTCCGACATGATGGACGGCCGCATCGGCGCCATCCGCGATGCGCTGGAGGCCGACGGCCACGTCAACACGCTGATCCTGTCGTATGCCGCGAAATACGCGTCCGACCTGTACGGCCCGTTCCGGGAGGCGGTGGGCTCGGCCGGCAACCTCGGTGGCGGCGGCAAGCACACCTACCAGATGCCGGTGAGCAACAGCGACGAAGCCCTGCGCGAGGTGGCCCTCGATCTTGAAGAGGGCGCGGACATGGTGATGGTCAAGCCCGGCCTGCCCTACCTCGATATAGTCCACCGGGTGAAGGATACCTTCGGCGTGCCCACCTTCGCCTATCAGGTGTCCGGCGAATACGCCATGCTCAAGGCCGCCGCCGCCAACGGCTGGCTGGACGAGCGCAAGGCGGTGCTGGAATGCCTGACCGCCTTCAAGCGGGCCGGGGCCGACGGCGTGCTGACTTACTTTGCAGTGGACGTGGCCCGCTGGCTGGCCGACGACTCGACGCCGTGACCGATCGCTACGCGGTGATCGGCAATCCGGTGGCCCACTCGCTGTCGCCGGACATCCATGCCGCGTTCGCCGCGCAGACCGGCCAGGCCATGCACTACGACCGCCTGCCGGCCGAACCGGACGCCTTTGCCGCCACCGCGCGGGCCTTTTTCGAGGCAGGCGGTCGCGGCCTCAATGTGACCGTGCCGTTCAAGCTGGACGCCGCCGACTTCGCCGATCGGCTCAGCGATCGCGCCCGAGCAGCCGGGGCCGTCAATACCCTGATTGCGCATGACCAGGGGCGGATCGAGGGCGACAATACGGACGGTGCCGGCCTGCTGCGGGACCTGCAGCACAACCGCGCCGTGACACTGACCGACCGTCGCCTGCTGGTGCTGGGCGCCGGCGGCGCCGCCCAGGGGGTGATCGGCCCGCTGCTGGCCGCCGAGCCCGCCAACCTGATCATCGCCAACCGCACGGCGTCGAAGGCGCAATCCATGGCCGAACGCTTTGCGGCGCAGGGACCGACTAGCGGCATCGGCTTCGCCGACCTGGCCGACAGCACGCCGGTGGACGTGCTGATCAACGCCACCTCGGCCGGACTGGCGGGCGCCCTGCCCGATCTGCCCGCCAATCTGCTGGCCCCCGGGGCCACGGCCTACGACATGGTCTACGGTGCCGCCTCGCAGCCGTTTCAGGACTGGGCCCGGCAGCATGGCGCCGCGGCCGTCTGCGACGGTCTCGGCATGCTGGTGGAACAGGCGGCCGAGTCCTTTCACCGCTGGCGCGGCGTGCGCCCGAATACCGCGCCGGTGCTGCGCCAGCTGCGGGCCGGAAACGGCTGACAGGGACGCCGGCGCAGGCCGCACGGAATAAATCAGAGGTTCCAGAACCGTCCGATATGGCAAACTGGGCTTCGTTGTCGCGCTGACGACGCCCTTCGCGAGCCCTGATTCCATGGCTGACAAATCCGTGCCGCACTCGCTGGAACATGTCAGTTCGCCGGACAGTCCGGGCGAAATGCTGTCCCCGGAGGCCCACGCCCGTCAGCACGCCCACGTTCGCAAGGCCCATGAATCCGAGCTGATCGAGGATTACGTCGAGCTGATTGCCGACCTGATCGACGCCAAGGGCGAGGCCCGGGCCGTCGAACTGGCCCAGCGCATGGCCGTCACCCAGGCCACGGTGGGCAAGATGATCCGCCGTCTGGGCGAACGCGGCCTGGTCAACAGCGAACCCTATCGCGCCATCTTCCTCACTGACCGCGGCCGCCGCATGGCGGAAACCTCGCGCCGCCGCCATCTGGTGGTGCTGCGTTTCCTGCGCGCCATCGGCGTGCCCGAACAGGCGGCCCGCCAGGACGCCGAGGGTATCGAGCACCACGTCAGCCGCGAGACCCTGACCGCGATGGCGGCGCTGGTCGAGTCACGAGACACGCCCGCCGATACTTGAAAACCGTCCCGCTGCCCCACAGCGTGCCTGCGTCACTCGACAACAGGACGCATCAATGTCCACGCGCGACGAATGGATCAACCGCATCAAGAGCAAGATCGACGAGGTCAACGCGGAAATCGATCGCCTCAAGGAAAAGGCCGGCCAGGCCTCGGATGATGCCAGGCATCAGTACGAGGATTACATGAACGAGCTGCGCGAACAGCGCGACAAGGCCGAGTCCCAGCTTTCCCGGGCGCGGGACGCCAGCGAGGCGGCGTTCGACGATATCCGCCAGGGCGCCGAGCACGCCTGGGATAGCCTGAAACTGGCCATTTCCCGCGCCCGCGACCGCTTCTGAGCCAGGCCGCAACGGGGCTGTCCGCCGCGCGACGCTGGAATCTGGCGCCGAAACAGGCAATCCAGCTGCAGCGGGAACTGCGCGATCAGCTCATTCTGGAAAACCAGCTCCCCGCGATCGCCACGATCGGCGGCGCGGATGTAGGTTTCGAAGATGGCGGTCGGGTAACCCGCGCCGCGGTGGCCGTCTGTGACGCCAGCGACATGACCCTGCTGGATCAGCAGATCGTGCGACAGCCAACCCGGTTTCCCTATGTACCTGGGCTGCTCTCGTTCCGCGAGGTACCGGCCATTGTGGAGGCACTCGAGGGCTTGCGCCGGCAGCCGGATCTGTTGCTATGCGACGGTCACGGCTATGCCCATCCCCGCCGGATGGGCGTGGCCTGCCACATCGGCCTGGCCACCGGGCTACCCACCATCGGTGTCGGCAAGACCCGGCTGGTGGGCGAGCACGAGCCGGTGCCGGCGGAACGCGGTAGCTGGTCCGCCCTGCGTGACCGCGACGAGATCATCGGCGCGGTGCTGCGGACCCGAACCCGCGTCGCGCCGGTCTACGTATCGCCCGGTCACCGGATCGATCTGCCGACCGCCGTTCGACAGGTCGTGGCATGTCTGCACAGGTACCGATTGCCCGAGCCGATACGGGTGGCCGACCGTCTGGCATCGGCCGGACATTTTTGATCACTCACCGGGGCACTGATAGCCTGCAACGCTGTCCGAGGCCCAACGCCCACTTTTCATTCGAGGACGTTAGTAATGCACATGCGAAAATTTTCCACCATGGCCGCGGCCACCCTGTTGGGGGTTGGCGCCTCCGTTTCCGGTGCCGCCGTCGCCCAGCAGGCCCCGGCTGCCTCACCCGCCCAGCAGGCGGAAATGCAGTCCGTGATCAAGGAATACCGCGAGGTTTCCAGCGAGCTGCAGGGCATCCGCAAGAAGGCCGTGGCCGAGAACCCGGATATCACGGAACAGCAGGAAACCTTCCGTAATCGCGTGGTCAGCGAGATGAAGAGCGAGGGCTACGACGTCGAGTCCAAGCGCGAATCCATCAAGGAGATGGGCACCGAATTGCGCGGTGAAGACGTCGCGGACGAGCGCCGCAAGGAACTGATCGGAAAGCTGCGCGCCGAACAGCAGGAGATGCGCCAAGCCCAGCAAAAGGTAATGCAGAAGCCGGAAATCCAGGCCAAGGCCGAGGAACTCAACGACGCAACCCTCGAGGCAATGCGTGAGCAGAACCCCAAAACGGATGATCTGCTGGCCCGCATGAAGGAGCTCCGGGGCGAACTCCAGGCGATGGCGCCCGCCCAGGGCGGCGGCCAGTAATACCCGGCGCGCTCAATCGTCGAGCAACCCAGCCCGGCCGTCGGCCGGGCTTTTTTGTGTCCGATCGCCCGG
>NZ_JAVRHY010000017.1:0-56857 GCF_031846305.1 Spectribacter acetivorans | reverse complement strand
ACAATAGAGAAAGCGCCGATCTACAAGCGTACTTGGCCGGATGATCATCAGTGAAGATGCAATCGCTCCCGTCTCGAAAGGCTCGACGAACGCGGTCTTTCCGAATGTCGCGCCTCGCAAGCAATAAAGCATATCTCCAGGTTGGATCTTGCCACTTCCAAGCGAATCGAATTTTGCCTGCGAGATAAAATTCATCGTGTAATCGCACAGGTATCCGTCCTCTCTAATATGCCCGGTGTTAATCCATGGCACGCCATGGGAGATATATTCCGCGCGCTTCGGGTACCTCTTGCTTCTGTCACCGTTCTCGAACTCCGCGACTTCTGATAGTCGAACCCACCGCCATCCCTCCGGCGGCGTGAACGGAATTTCATCTTCTACGGCTTGCGATTCCATAGGACTTGAGGGATTGCTCAACGAACTATCCGTCGTTTCGCCCGTGTCTTGCAGCACGATCCTCCCTCGTACCGCGAGGTCGAGGATGGTCTGGCGCAATGTCTTGATCTGGTCGGGGCGTGCGGTGAGGGCGGGGAGGGTGCCGAGAGCGAAGCGGGCGTGGTCGCGGAAGCTCTGTTCTTCGGCGTTGGGTGTGGTCAGGCGGGAGAGGGTGGCGGTGGTCAGCCGGTCGCGCGTGGATTCGCGGGTGCGGTGCTGTTCCTCCAGCCGGTCGCAGAGGGCCATCAGCTCGTCGATTCTTCCTTGCACCTTGGGGTCAACTAAGGGGACTGGCACGTCCGCGATGCGGCCAACAGTGAGCGTTACGTTGGCTGTACCAGTCATCCGCGATACGAGGAGATCTTCTGTAAAAGTGCTCAGGTACTCGAAAAGGAAGCGAGCCGAGAACAATTCCGGATTCTTCGGGAAGACGGCAGCCAGAATTGTTCCGAGTGCGAACTGACCTTCTTGGTAGTGGAGCCGGTTGATCGATGCTCGACCATGACCAGTTGATGAAACCAGGGGGATAATTACAGCGGGGCCTTCAAAGTCGTGATGGTCGCATGGCTTTCTTCCTGCTCCAGTTACGACCAACGGGAAAGCTCCCGGCAACGCTTTGGTGATTGCTGTCTTGCCCTTTTCGATGTTCGCGATGGCGCCAAGGCGGACGAATTTCTTCTCATCGCGGAAGCCCTCTGGAAGCTCTTTCGGTTCAACTCGCAACTTCGAGAGTTTTGTTCCTAGGGAGGACAGCGTTGCCTCGTTTGCCCATTCGTCAACCGATGTGCCGCTGAGGTTGCCATCAAGCTTCCCTGAGATCGCCAACGCTACAGCCAATTTTCGGAAGCGCTGAATCTCATCGATGGAACTTCCGCCTAGGCGTTCGAGAATGGATTGCGCCTGTTCGGCCTTCATCGCGTCAGCGCCTCGCCGAGGATGGACTTGAGTTGATCGCGGATGGCCTGGATTTCGGCCTCGGCGTTGTTTAGGTCTTCCAGCAGCTCTTCCGGGTCGCCGTGGTCTTCCTCTACGGTGTGCGGGTTCTTGATGTCGAGGTTGTAGTTGCGGGCCTTGATCTCCTCGGCGGTGACCTTCCAGGCGCGCGGGCCTTCCTCGCGGCCCTCGCGCCCCTTGCCATCGGGGCCGCCCCACCATTGTGCGCAGTCGTCCAGATGCTCCAGCCGGATGGGCCTGGTCATGGAGTAGGCCTTCTGGCCTTCTGGAACCTGGTGCTCCCAGTACCAGGTCTCGGTGGTGGGTGTGCCTTTCTCGAAGAACAGCAGGTTTGTGCCGATGCTGGCGTAGGGGCGGAACACGGAGTTGGGCAGGCGCACGATGGTGTGCAGGTTGCACTCTTCCATCAGGTGTTCCTTGAGGCGCGTCTTGACGCCCTCGCCGAAGAGCGAGCCGTCCGGCAACACCACGGCGGCGCGACCGCCGGGCTTGAGCAGGCGGATGATCAGGGCCAGGAAGAGGTCGGCGGTTTCGCGGGTGCGGTAGCGCTGCGGGAAGTTGGCCTCTATGCCGTCTTCCTCGCGCCCGCCGAAGGGCGGGTTGGTGAGCACGATGTCCACGTACTCGGATTTGGTCCAGGAGATGTAGGGCCGCGCCAGCGTGTTGTCGTGCCGTACGAAGCTGGGGTCCTCGATGCCGTGCAGCAGCATGTTGGTGACGCAGAGCATGTGCGGCAGCGGCTTCTTCTCCACCGCGCGCAGTGCGTTCTGCATGGTGGCCTCGTCTTCCGGCCGCTTCACGTAGTGATCGCGCATGTGCCGCAGGGCGCAGCTGAGGAAGCCGCCGGTGCCGCAGGCCGGGTCGAACAGAGTCTCGCCGGGGTGCGGGTCGATCTGTTGCGCCATGAAGGCGGTTACGGCGCGCGGGGTGTAGTACTCGCCGGCGTTGCCGGCGGACTGTAGGTCGTTGAGGATCTGCTCGTAGATGTCGCCGAAGTGCTGGCGCTCGCTGAGGTTGTTGAAGTCGATGCCGTTGATCTTGTTGATCACCTGCCGCATCAGGTGGCCGGACTTCATGTAGTGGTAGGCGTCCTCGAACACGTCGTGCACCACGCGACGGCGGTCGCCGGGCTGGCCGGAGGCGGTCAGGTTCTTGAGCGTGGGGAACAGCTCGTTGTTGATGAAGGCCTGCAGTTCTTCGCCGGTGATGCCTTCCGGGTCCGCCGCCCAGTTGCGCCATTGCAGTTTTGCCGGAATGGGCGAGCGGTAGTCGTCGCGCAGCAGTTCCAGTTCCTTGTCCTGGTCGTCGATGATCTTGAGGAAGAACAGCCAGCACAGCTGGCTGATGCGCTGGGCATCGCCGTCCACGCCGGTGTCCTGGCGCATGATGTCCTGGATGGACTTGACTAGGGTGCGGACGGACATGGGGCAGCAGTTTGCGTTATTGATTTGGACGGCGACGCGGACCAGCTTTTGCGCCCGGCTGGGTGCCTCCGAGGTGGATCAGCTTTTGGTTGGCCAATGGCGTGATGGCGGCCAGCTCACGGCCGATCCGTTGCTCGGTCACTTCCATGTCACGCGCCGCCTGAGCACGCAGCCAGTAGCCCTTGCTGAGGCTGAAGAAGCGACACAACCGCAGGTCGGTATCGGCGGTGATAGCGCGCTTGCCGTGCACGATGTCCCCAATACGCTGGGCTGGCACGCCGATTTCCTTGGCCAGTCGGTACTGCGTCAGGCCATTGGGTTTCAGGAACTCTTCCAGGAGCAGTTCGCCCGGCTTTACGGCGGGCATAGCGGTCATAGCCCCAACGCCAGTTGGAGCCCTGCATCGACTTTTTGCATCGTCTTGCCGGGAATCGCCTTGAGGCGGTCCGTCAGCAGTGAGCGATCCAGGGTGAGGAGTTGCGATATGTTCACTATCGAAGCTTTGGGCAGGCTGGAATCGGCCTTGGAGAGACGCACGTTGCCTGGTGCGTTTTCCAAGGCAAGATTGGAGGTCACGACGGCTACGATGACTGTCGAAATGCGGCTGTCGTTGAAAGCGTTGGCCTGAACAATGAGCACGGGGCGACGAAACCCGGGGCCGGAGCCCACGGGATCCGGCAGCGACGCCCACCAGAGCTCACCACGCTTCATCGTCGATTAATGCATTTTGCGCGCGTGCCAAGGCCGGGTCCAGCGCCGAATCTTGCTCGGCATAGACCTCGTTGAGCTTGTCCGTTATCCCTTCGGCGCCGTGCCGGGCCAAGTATTCGCTCAAGGCGTCGGCAAACAACCGGCTGCGGGGAACGCGGCGCTGTTTGGCCAGACGTTCCGCAGCTTCAAAAATGGGTTCTGGTACCGAGACTGCTACTTTCATGCGCAAATAGTATCACCAAGGTATGACCACGGCAATCCGGCCCCGATTGCGGTTCGTTAGCGATAAATGGCTCAGGCCACTTCGTCATACAGCGCCGCCTGCATCTCGTGGACGGCTTGTTCGAACTTGGCCTTGCCGCCGAAGGCGTTGACCAGCTGCACAGTGGTACCGAGTTGGTTGAGGGGCGGGATGCTCAGCACGCGCGGGTCGTCGAGATTGAGCACACCTTCGTCGGCGTACTTGGCGAGCAGTGCTTCGAGCACCTTGCGGGCGGTATCGCCATGGCGGTTGAAGATGTCGCGCTTCTTCACCTGCTCGGCGCGCTCGCGGCGGGTCAGCGGCTTGGCGTCGAAGGCGATATGGCAGATCAGGTCGAAGGGGTCCAGCTCGCTGCCCAGTTCCTCGACGATGGGGTCCAGCGGCAGGCCTTCGGCAGCCAGCTCGTCGAGCACGGCCTGCTTGCGCTCGGCGGCACTCCAGCGGCGCAGGAAATCGTCCAGGCTGGCGAAGCGCTTGCGCAGCGAGCGCTTGGTGAAGTCGCGTAGCGATTCGGTGACCAGCCTGCCCTGCTCGTCGAGGTATTCGACCCGTTCGGCGATGATGCTGGCACCGACGCCGTCAACGTAGATCTTGCGCTGCTTGTCGGGTTTGCTGCCGTCACCGGTCGCACCGTCGATCACGGTTTCGTCCTCGCCCGGCGCGTAGGCCGGCGAATCCTCGCCGATCGCGGGGGTGGGCGCATCGTCCGGCGGCGCAACCGGGTCGCCCTCGTCGGGGGCGTAGATCTGCACCGGGTCGCCGTCGAAATCGGGGTCGGCGAAGTGGCTGGTAGCGCCGCGGAAGTCGATGAGGGTGAAGTAGTACTTGCGGGTGTCCTCGTGCACGCGGGTGCCGCGGCCGACGATCTGCTTGAACTCGGTCATGGAGCCCACCTCGCGGTCCAGCGCGATCAGGCGACAGGTTTGCGCGTCGACCCCCGTGGAAAGCAGGCGCGAGGTGGTGACGATAACCGGCCAGGTGGATTCGGGATCGATAAAGTTGTCGAGCTGTTCCTTGCCTTCGGCGTCCCCGCCGGTGATGCGCATCACATAGCGCGAGTTCTGGGCTACCAGATCCTGGTTTTGGTTGATCAGCGCCTGGCGCATGCGGGCGGCGTGTTCCTGGTCCACGCAGAACACGATGGTCTTCTGGAAACGGTCGCCGCTTTCCCGCAGGAAGGCCGTGACCTTCTGTGCGACCAGTTGCGTGCGGTCGTCGATGACCAGTTCGCGGTCGAAGTCCTTGCGGTTGTAGAGACGATCGTCGATTTCGTTGCCGTCACGGTCACGCTGGCCCTTCTGCGGCCGGTAGCCCTGGACGTCGTGATCGATGTGCACCTTGACCACCTTGTAGGGAGCCAGGAAGCCGTCGCTGATGCCCTGCTTCAGTGAATAGGTGTAGATCGGGTCGCCGAAGTAGGCGATGTTGGAAACGTACTTCGTTTCCTTGGGGGTGGCCGTCATCCCGATCTGGGTGGCACCGGAGAAGTACTGCAGGATCTCACGCCAGGCGGAGTCCTCGGCCGCGCTGCCGCGGTGGCATTCGTCGATGACGATGAGGTCGAAGAAGTCACGCGAGAACTCGCGGAACAGCTTGTTGCGTTCCTCCGGGCCGGTAATGGCCTGGTACAGGCCGAGGTACACCTCGTAGGCGCTGTCAATGCGCCGCTGCCGGTCCACCCCGAGGGTCAGCTCTTCGTGACGGCCGTCGTCGCGTTCAATCGTTTTCGCATTGGTGGAGAGCTTGGCCATGGCCCCGCCGAAGGGGCGGAAGTCGTTGACCATGGTCTGGTCGACCAGCACGTTGCGATCGGCCAGGAACAGCACACGCTTGGCGCGGCCGGCTTTCCACAACCGCCAGATAATCTGGAAGGCGGTGTAGGTCTTGCCCGTGCCGGTGGCCATGACCAGCAGCAGACGGTCGCGCCCCTGGGCGATCGCCTCGATGGCCTTGTTGACGGCGTTGATCTGATAGTAACGCGGCGTCTTGCCGCTGCCATCATCGTGATAATCCTGCAGCACGGTGGCCTCGGCCGCCGGGCTGAAACCCTTCCAGGCGCGGTAACGCGCCCAGAGGTCGTCCGGGGACGGAAACTGGTCGAGGCTGAGGGTCGTCTCGCGCTGCGGGCTGGCGCCGGTGCGGTCGTGGAAGACGAAGCCGTCACCATTGGAGGTGAAGACGAAGGGTACGTCCAGCGTCTCGGCGTAGTCCAGCGCCTGCTGTATGCCGTCGCCGAGGCTGTGGTTGTTGTCCTTGGCCTCGATGACCGCGATGGGGATATTGGGCTTGAACTGCAGGACATAGTCAGCGCGCTTGGCCCTGCCGCGCGTCACCAGCTTGCCGCGCACGATGATGCGGCCCTTGGTGAAGGAGACCTCCTCGCGGATCTGCAGCATGCGATCCCAGCCGGCCGTCTCCAGCGCCGGGGTGATGTACTTGCTGCAGATGTCGCGTTCGCTCAGGTCGCGCTTTTGCAATGCTCCCCCGAAACGCCTGTCGGCGTGTTGCCCCTCGGGGCGACTAATGCGTGATTCCGCACTGTAACCGAACGGGAACAGGCAACAAACGCGTCAGGTGTTGCACATGAGTCCGTGAGACCTGCGAGCGTGACCGACATGATCAACCGTCAGCTGCGCCGCATGGGGGGTGCCGGACCAGCAAGCGTCGCCACCGGTGCTGGATGCCATTACCGGGCTGGTGCCGAGTAACGTCAATGCGGAAAGCGAATTTCGTCGCCAGCGTCAGGATAAGCGCGTTCCGATTCCGAAGAGCCGACGAAATTCAGGGAGACACCCGCTTCTGCTCACCGGCAAAGGGGCTCAGCCCGAGCCAGTCGCCGATGCGCGACGTCAGTTCCCGGGCGCCGGTAAGCTGAAGACGATTGTCCCGCACGGCCTGCTGGATCGACATGATGCCCATCCAGATGGCCGTCATGGTGCGCAGATCGGTGACCACGTACAGGTCCACCTCCTGGCCGGGATCGATCATGCACAGGTCGACCGCATCCGTCTCCGCGGCCCGATCGATGATGAGCCACCACTTCCGCTGTCCGCGCTCTAGTTGCGGGTACAGAAACTGAATCGTGATGCGGCGCTCCGGCAGCGCCTCCGGCTTCAGGTTCCGGCGCATGTCCCACATCAGCAGCGAAGGGTCCAGGTTGCGCAGCGACAGTTGCGACTCCAGCCAGCGCTGGCCCCAGCTTCCCAGCGACATGACGGTTGGCCGCAACTCCTCGCCCGCCTCGGTTAGCCGGTAGGCCGGTGCACCGCTCTCGGCATCAACCCGGCGCGTAATCAGGCCGTGCGTTTCCAGTTCGCCGAGCCGCTTGGACAGCAGCGCCGGCGACATGCGTGGCACGCCGCGCCGCAATTCGTTGAAGCGCGTGCTGCCGCAGAGCAGCTCGCGCAGTACGAGAATCGTCCACCGCGTGCCTAGCACCTCGGTGGCCATCGCCACCGGGCAGAACTGGCCATAACCCTGCTGTGACGCCATCCGCACCCTCCCGCACCGACACGGCCCCAGTGCAAGCACGGCTTGCCGGCCGTTGGCCGGTTCAGCTTTTGAACTGGATATCGAGCCTAACAGCGAGAGATCGTTTCCGGAATGGTCGCGCGCAAGGACCGCGGCCCTACTCAGAAAGCAAGCAAAGGAGACAGCCATGAGCAGCATTGAGGCTACGGCAGGTACTGATCCGGAAATGCAGGCGCTCAAGCAGCGTCTGAAAACAACCTGGGAATCGGGCGACTACGGCGCCTTTGCGGTCTATCTGCAGCGCGGCGCGGCGGATTTTCTGGAACGTCTCGATATCCAGCCCGGCACGCGCATGCTCGACGTCGCATGCGGCGCCGGCCAGATCAGCGTCCCGGCGGCACGTGCCGGCGCGCAGGTCACGGGTGTCGACATCGCCGCGAATCTCGTCGAGCAGGCGCGGGCCTGGGCGCGTGAGGAAGGCGTCGACGCCCGCTTCGACGAGGGCGACGCCGAAGACCTGCCCTACGACAACGCCAGCTTCGATCTGGTGACGAGCCTGCTCGGCGCGATGTTCGCACCGCAGCCAGACCGGGTAGCTAGCGAACTGCTGCGCGTCTGCCGGCCCGGCGGGCGCATCGTCATGGGCAACTGGACGCCCGAAGGCTTCGTCGGCGGCATGTTCAAGATCATCGGCAAGCACGCACCGCCCCCGCCGCTGATGGCGCCGCCGGTGCAGTGGGGTGACGAGGCCACCGTGCGCCAGCGCCTTGCCACCGGCGCCGACGTGACCGTAACCCGCCGCTCCTATCCGTTCGAGTACCCCTTCGGACCAGAGGCGGTGGTCGACCTCTTCCGGGACTATTACGGCCCTGCGCAGAAGGCCTTCGCCGCGCTGGATCCTGCCGGCCAGGCGGCGCTGCAGGAAGAGCTGACTAGCCACTGGCAGCAACACAACCAGGCCAACGACGGCGGCACCCGCGTGGAGGCGGAATACCTCGAAGTCGTCGCGCGGCGGTGCTGACCGCCGGGCTGCTGCCTCCCGAAAACAATCGGGCGCCGAGTCCGATGTTTGCCGCTGGAAGATCTGACCAGGTCATCTGGCGTGCGTAGTCAGTGGCCGTCAAATTCACTAACCGTCTGCGCGAGCCGCAGAAATGCCTCGATATGCTGGTTACGTCGGTCGCCTTTGCGCACCCCCAGGTGAATCTGCTTGGGAATGCCCCTGCGGCCGAGCCGGACGGCTTCGAGTGACAGCTTGTCGGCGTATTCGGCGATCAGCCAGCGGGGCAACGCGGCGACGCCGCGGCCGGCGGCGACCAGCTGCAGCATGATGTCGGTGGACTCGACGTTCTTGTGCCTGCGCGGGGCGCAGCGGGCGGGCGTGAGGAAACGGGTGTAGATGTCCAGGCGGTCGGCATCGACCGGGTAGGAAAACAGCACTTCGTTGTTCAGGTCGGACGGCTTGATGTGGTCGCGGCCGGCCAGACGATGGTCGGCGGCCACGGCCAGGACCTGCTCGTAGTCGAACACCGGTTCGAACAGCACGCCGGGGCGGTCCAGCGGGTCGGGGGTAACCAGGATGTCGATGTCGTGGCTGAACAGGGCGGCCATGCCGCCGAACTGGAACTGCTGCATCACGTCGATATCCACGCCCGGCCAGGCCTGCAGGTAGGGCTCGACCACCTTCAGCAGCCACTGGTAGCAGGGGTGGCATTCCATGCCGATGCGCAGCGCCCCCTGCTCGCCGGCGGCGTACTCGGCCAGCACCTCGTCGGCGCGTTCGAGTTGCGGCAGCAGCCGGTTGGCGGTGTTCAGCAGGTACTCGCCGGCGGGGGTCAGGCGCACGCGGCGGCCGTCCCGTTCCCATATCCGCGCGCCGGAGTGTTGTTCCAGCTTCTTGATGGCGTGGCTGAGGGCCGACTGCGTCAGGTGCAGCGACGCCGCAGCCGCGGTCAGCGAGCCATCGCGCTCGATGCTGCGGAGGATGCGGAGGTGGGTGCGTTCGATCATTGCTTATCCATGAGAATAAATAATGGCTTAATGAAAAAATACCATTTTTATTCATTGGCTAGCGCGCCTACGATTCCTGCGTTCCCCACTTGAATGCTGAAGGACGATCATGGCGACGACCCACAATCTCGGATTCCCCCGCATCGGCGGCAAGCGTGAGCTGAAGTTCGCGGAAGAGGCCTACTGGAAGGGCGAATCCAGCGCCGACGAGCTCCTGACCAGGGGCGCCGAGTTGCGCCGGCAGAACTGGCAGCATCAGTCGGGCCTGGGTCTGGTGCCGGTGGGCGATTTCTCGTTCTACGATCACCTGCTAGACACCAGCTTCCGGCTGGGCAACGTGCCGGCGCGGGTCAGCAAGCTCGACGGCAGCCGGCTGGACAACATGTTCCGCGTAGCCCGCGGCCGCTCGGCCGGGGATGATGACGCGAATGCCGTGCGCGCCGGCGAGATGACCAAGTGGTTCGATACCAACTACCACTACATCGTGCCGGAGGTGGACGCCGACACCGCGTTCACGCTGGATGCCGATGACCTGCTGGACCAGGTGGCCGAGGCGAAGGCCGCCGGTGTGACGCCCAAGCCGGTGCTGGTCGGCCCGGTCACCTATCTGTGGCTTTCCAAGGCCACCGACGACAGCGACCGGCTGGCGTTGCTGGATCGCCTGCTGCCGGTCTACCGCGAGCTGCTTGATCAGCTCGGCCAGCAGGGTATCGACTGGGTGCAACTGGACGAGCCGGTGTTGGTCTATGACTTGGATAACGCCTGGAAGCAGGCTGTTCAGAAGGCCTACGACACGCTGGCCGGCGCGGCACCGAAGCTGATGGTCACCACCTATTTCGGTGAGCTGGCCGACAACATCGGCCTGGCCTGCAACCTGCCCGTGGCCGGTCTGCACGCCGATGCCGTCAAGGGCCGTGACGAGGTCGATCGGATCGTCGCCGCACTACCCGAGGACAAGGTGCTCTCGCTGGGCGTGATCGACGGTCGCAATATCTGGAAGGCCGATCTCGCCGGTCTGTTGGACTGGCTGGAGCCGATTGCCGAGAATCTAGGCGACCGCCTGTGGCTGGCCCCGTCCTGCTCGCTGCTCCACGTGCCCGTGGACCTGAACAGCGAGACGAAGATGGACCCCGAGATCAAGAGCTGGCTGGCGTTCGCGCTGCAGAAGCTGGGCGAGCTCGAGGTCCTGGCTGGCGCCCTGAACCAGGGCCGCGACGCCGTGCGCCAGGCGCTGGACCGCAACGCCGAGGCCATCGCCAGCCGCCGCGCTTCCGACCGCGTGGACAATCCGGCGGTCAAGCAGGCCGCGCGCGACATCACCCCGGACATGGGCAAGCGCGACAGTGCCTACAGCGAGCGCGCCGAGGCCCAGCGCCAGCACCTGAACCTGCCGGCCTACCCGACCACCACCATCGGCTCGTTCCCGCAGACGAAGGAGATTCGCCAGGCGCGGCTCAAGCATCGCAAGGGCAATCTCTCCCGCGAGGATTACGTCGCCCAGATGAAGGCCGAGATCGAGCGCTCCATCCGCGAGCAGGAAAAGCTCGGCCTGGACGTGCTGGTGCACGGCGAGCCCGAGCGCAACGACATGGTCGAGTACTTCGGCGAGCAGCTCGAAGGCTATGTCTTTTCCCAGCACGGCTGGGTGCAGTCCTTCGGTTCGCGCTGCGTGAAGCCGCCGATCCTATACGGCGACATCAAGCGCCCCGAGCCGATGACCGTGGACTGGATTCGCTACGCCCAGTCGCTGACCGACAAGCCGGTCAAGGGCATGCTCACCGGACCCGTCACCATGCTCAACTGGTCCTTCGTGCGCGACGATCAGCCGCGCTCGGAATCCTGCAAGCAGCTGGCGCTGGCCATCCGCCAAGAGGTGCTGGACCTGGAGGCCGCGGGCGTCAACGTCATCCAGATCGACGAGGCCGCGCTGCGCGAGGGTCTGCCGCTACGGCGCTCGCAGTGGCAGGCGTATCTCGACTGGGCGGTGGAATCCTTCCGCATCACCGCCAACGGCGTGGGTGACGAGACCCAGATTCACACCCACATGTGCTACTCGGAATTCAACGACATCATCGAGTCGATCGCGCACATGGACGCCGACGTGATCACCATCGAGACCTCGCGCTCCAACATGGAGTTGCTGGATGTGTTCGACCACTTCGCCTATCCCAACGAGATCGGCCCGGGTGTCTACGACATCCACTCGCCCAACATCCCGGCGCCGGATCAGGTGATCGACCTGATGCGCAAGGCGGCCGAGCGGATTCCGCGCGAACGGCTTTGGATCAACCCGGACTGCGGGCTCAAGACCCGGCAGTGGGCGGAAGTGTCGCCGGCGCTGCAGAACATGGTCGACGCCGCCCGCAGCCTGCGCGACAAGGCCGCCTGACCCGCGATTTGTCTTCGCCGATGTCCCGGCAATCCAGCCGGCCCGTTGCCCGCGGGCCGGCTTCTTTTTTGCGATTGTCTGCCCCGAGGCATCGACCGGAAAGGCCGATTGAAATCGGCCCTACCGCAGGGCTCAATGCCAGTGTAGGGCGGAATTCATTCCGCCTGCAGCCCAAGGCCACCGGTCAGCCCCCCGTGTAATCCGGCGCGTCCGGCTTCTCCAGCCAGTCCCGCCGTGCGTCCAGCGGCTGTGCCAGATAGGCCCGCATGGCCGCCAGACCGTCATCCGACAGCATCGTGTCCAGAAAATCGGCGGCCTCCATCGACAAGCCCGCCGTCAGATGGGTGTCGCTGCCAGCGTAGACGGCGTGCTTGATGCGGGCGACCGCCCGAGGCGGCAGGGCGGCCAGGTCGGCGCCGATCTCGCGGGCCTTGGCCAGGGCGTCGTCGGCGCATTCGTGCACCAGTCCGAGGTCCCGTGCGGTGTCCGGCGGCACGACACGGCCCCGCAGGATGAACTCGATGGCGCGGCCGGCGCCAATCAGACGACTCAGCCGCTGGGTGCCGCTGCCGCCGGGCAGGATGCCGAGCTTGACCTCGGGCAGGCCGAAACGGTGATCGCCGGTCTGGGCAATGCGGATATCGCAGGCCAGGCAGAGCTCGAATCCGCCGCCCATGGCATCGCCGTTCATGGCCGCAATCACCGGCTTGGGCAGATTCTCCAGCGCCGACAGCATGGCGTGGTAGCCGTCATTCAGGGCCGTACCCATGGCGCGCATGCCGTCGCGATCGGCGGCCAGGGCTTCCAGCTCCTCCACGCTGTAGTGGGTGATCAGCTTGCCGGGAACGCCGCCGGTGACAATCACCACGCGCACGGCCGGGTCGTCGCGCCAGCCCTCGATCAACCCGGCCAGCGCCTGGGCACCCTCGGCGCAGAAATAGTTCATCGGCGGATTGTGGTAAGCCGCCACCACCACGCCGTCAGCCTGTTCGATCTGCCAGTAATCCATGCTGCCTCCGGACCATCGCAGTCACCCCGGTTGCATCCTCGGCTGAATGGCCGGGCGGTGCAATGCGGGTCGGCGCCAGATCAGAGGTCGGCGCCGGCGGCCATGGCCGGCAGATGCTCGATGGCGTCGTGGATGATCTCCAGCTGCCGGTGGCACTCGTCGCGGCTGGAACGGCCGCCCAGGCAGATGCGCATTGCCTCGGGGGCGGGGCTGCGCATGGCGAAGGTATCCGACTCCACCGCGGCCACCCCGTACTGACGCAGACGGGTGCCAAGCTCCACCCGGGTCCAGGGCCGGGGGACCGGCAGCCACAGGTGGAAACCTTCCGGCTGGGCCCAGTAGTCGATGCCGGCCAGGGCCCGTGCGGCCAGGCGCTGACGGGCCCGCGACTCCTCCCGTATGGCAAGGGTGGCGGCGCGCACCGTGCCGTCCACGATCCAGCGGGTGGCCAGCCGGATCATGGCCGGATTGGCCATCACCGCCAGACTGGCCAGGGTGGTGGTCAGCCGCGCGGTGTACCGCACGTTCGGCAACACCAGATAGCCGATGCGCAGCCCCGCGCCCAGGACCTTGGCCAGCCCGGCCACGTAAAAGGTGAGCTGCGGCGCCAGCGTGGCCAGCGGCGGCAGGCGCCTGGCCGGCAGACAGCCGTAGGGATCGTCCTCGATGATGGGCACACCGTAGCGCTGGGCAATCTCGGCGATGGCGGTGCGGCGCTCCATCGACAGCGTCGCGGTGGTGGGATTGGCCAGGGTCGGATTGATGTACAGCGCCTTGGGCAGGTTGGCGGCACATAGCCCGGCGAAGGCCTCCGGGTCCAGGCCGTCGCGGTCGGCGGGAAGCCCGGCCAGGCGGATGCCCAGATGGGCCGCGATGCCCTTGATGCCGGGGTAACCTAGCGCCTCGCAGGCAATCACGTCACCCGGCCGGGCCAGGGCCGCGAACAGCCCCAGCAGCGCCCCGTGGGCGCCGGGGCAGACCAGCAGATTGGCCGGGTCGACATCCGGCAGCCGATGCGCCAGCCACTGGGCGCCGGCCTCGCGGTCGGCCCGGGCGCCACCGAATTCCTGGTAGCGCAGCAGCCCGTACAGGTCATCTTCCCGGGCCAGACTGGCCAGACCGCCGCGCAGCCGCTCGATCAGATCGGGGTCGGTGGGTTCGGGGGGCATGTTCATCGACATGTCGATGGTGCCGATCGGGCTGGTGCGCCGGATGGGTTCGGCCGGGATCTCGCCCCGCACGAAACTGCCGCTGCCCGGCTGGCCGCGGATCAGCCCGCGCTGGGCCGCCTCGGCATAGCCGCGGGCCGCGGTGGTGAAATTGATGCCCAGTGCCTCGGCCACCGCCCGCAGGGGCGGGAGCTTCTCGCTGCCGCGCAGACGACCGGCCTGGATGTCCTCAGCGATCGCATCGGCGATTGCATGGTAAGTCGGGCGATCAATTTCCGGCACCCGTGCGGCCCACCGCCTCAGATCATTGTTCATGCTGCCCCATGGTTGTGCGCCAGTATGGCCTGTATGGCTTCATGGTAGTGCGTAATCACCCCGCGCCGCGACCCCGTGGCCAACGGATGACGGGGAATCCGCCTGCCCGGAACCATGGCTACCACACGAATCATGCCAATGATCGCATATTGATCGCATACAAGAGCCAATTGAGTGGCACAACGCTTGCGACTGCAGATGCACGGCAAGTAGCCGCCCGGGTTTGTCCGGCGCCTGCCGGCCGGTCATCAAAACGCAACGTTCAGGAGTTCACGTTATGCCTGCAGTCACCGCACCCGCCTACAAGAAGGGGGACTTCTTCGTCGACTACGAGGAGAAAGTCTTCGAGGACGTCCAGGCCGAAGCGGGCGAAAAAGCCCTGGTCACCTTCCACACCGTGGCCTTCGAAGGCTCCATCGGCCTGGTCAACATGCTTCAGGCCAAGCGCCTGCAGCGCAAGGGTTTCGAAACCAGCATCCTGCTCTACGGGCCAGGCGTGACCCTGGGCGTGCAGCGGGGCTTCCCCACTATCGGCGACGAGGCCTTTCCCGGCCATCAGAACTTCGAGAACCAGCTGACCGCGTTCATGGACGAGGGCGGCAAGGTCTACGCCTGCCGTTTTGCGCTGCAGGCGCTCTACGGTCACGGCGAACCGGCGCTGGTGAAGGGCATCCGGCCGATCAATCCGCTGGACGTGCTCGACCTGCAGCTGCTGCACCGGCGCGACAACGCCTACGTGGTCCACACCTGGACGATGTAGGCGCAGGACGGCTCCGATAATGTCTGATACGCAGAAAGTGCGGGTCGCCACGGTACAGCTGCAACCGGTGCTCGACTCGCCCGACGGCACGGTGGCGCGTGTGCTCGAAGAAATCGCGGCGGTGGCCAGCGAGGGGGCGAAGCTCGTGGTTTTCCCCGAAACCGCGGTGCCCTACTACCCCTACTGGTCCTTCGTACTCCCGCCCGTCGCGATGGGGCGTCCCCATCTGGCGCTTTACGAGCACGCGCCCACCGTGCCCGGCCCGGTCACCGATGCGGTGGCCGCGGCGGCACGCCAACACGGCATCGTGGTGGTACTGGGAGTGAACGAGCGCGATCACGGCACGCTCTACAACTGCCAGTTGATATTCGACGCCGACGGCCGTATTGCCCTGAAGCGGCGCAAGATCACGCCCACCTATCACGAGCGTATGGTCTGGGGTCAGGGCGACGGCAGCGGCCTGCACGCGGTGGACACCGCGGTCGGCCGCATCGGCGCACTGGCCTGCTGGGAGCATTACAACCCGCTGGCCCGCTATGCCCTGATGGCCGACCACGAGGCCATCCACTGCAGCCAGTTCCCCGGCTCCCTGGTGGGGCCGATCTTCGCCGAGCAGCAGGAAGTCACGCTCCGGCATCACGCGCTGGAGTCGGGCTGCTTCGTGGTCAACGCCACGTCCTGGCTCGACGATGACCAGATTCACAGCATCACCGACGACCCCAAACTGCAGAAGGGCGTCTCCGGTGGCTGCTATACCGCCATCATCGCGCCCGACGGCTCGCATGTGGTCGAGCCGCTGCGCGACGGCCCCGGCCGCCTGGTGGCGGATATCGACCTGGCGCTGAACACCAAGCGCAAACGGATGATGGACTCGGTGGGCCATTACGCCCGCCCCGAACTGCTCAGCCTGCGGCTGGATGACCGCTGCCACGCGCCCGTGGCACGCGATCCGGTCGCGGCCACCCCCGACGCAATCGACGAGGAACCCGATCATGGCGAATCCGAGCCGGAATCTGCTCACCGAGATGCAGTCGCTCGGTCTGCGGCTGGCTGACACCGAAACCGGTGCCCCCAGCCGGCGCGGCGGCGCCGGGCCCACCGATCACAAGGCCGTGGAAGTCGACGGCCGGACGGTCATGGTGCCCGTGCACACCGGCAACGCGAAGCGCTCGCCGTTCGCCACCGACAGCCAGGGCCGGCTGACCCGCGACGGCAAGCCCATCCGCACCATCCAGTTCGCCCGACAGCCGCGCTTTTACAAGATGCAGACGCTGGACGGCGTGCCCTACTGGAAGATTGCCCAGCTGCATGGCAGCGACGTGCTCGCCACCACCGTGCTGCAGACCTGCATCCGCTACGGCAGGCGCAGCACCGCCTGCCAGTTCTGCGCCATCGGCCAGTCGCTGGCCGAAGGCCGCACCATCAACCGCAAGTCGCCCGAGCATCTGGCCGAGGTCGCCCGCGCCGCCGTCCTGCTGGACGGGGTCAAGCACATGGTGATGACCACCGGCACCCCCAATTTCACCGATCGCGGCGCGAAGATCCTTTGCGACTCGGCCTTCGCCGTGCGCGCCGCGGTCGATCTGCCGATCCAGGCCCAGTGCGAGCCACCGGATGATCCGGTGTGGTTCGGTCGTCTGGAGGCGGCCGGGGCGGATTCGCTGGGCATGCATCTGGAAGCGGTCACGCCCGCGGTGCGCGAACGCATCATGCCGGGCAAGGCACAGGTCACGCCGGACCAGTATCTCCGGGCCTTCGAACAGGCGGTGGCGGTGTTCGGCCGCGGCCAGGTTTCCACCTACATCCTCGCCGGTCTGGGCGACAGCCGCGAGGCCATTCTCGAGATGAGCCAGACGCTGGTGGATCTCGGCGTGTATCCGTTCGTGGTGCCGTTCGTCCCCGTATCCGGCACGCCGTTGGAAAACCACGAGTCCCCCGACCCGCAGTTCATGCACGACATCCTGGCGCCACTGGGCCGGATGCTCTCGCGCGCGGGCATGCACTCCACCGACATCAAGGCCGGCTGCGGCCGCTGCGGCGCGTGTTCGTCGCTATCGGCCTACGAAGACTGATCGCGGATTACGGTCATGCTTCCCGAATCCCATGAACACAGGGTGGTGCCATTCGTATCGCCGGGGTTCACCGTCAAGCTGGCGGACCGACCCTGGGAACGGCGCCAGGCCATGGCCCTTCGCCGCCGCGTGTTCTGCGGCGAGCAGGGCCTGTTCGCGGAAGACGACCGCGACGCGCTGGACGAATGCGCCCTGCCGATCGTGGCCCTGTCCTGGTGGTCCGGCATGGCCGAGCAGGTGGTGGGCACGGTGCGCATCCACGACCATGGCGACGGACTCTGGCGCGGCTCGCGGCTGGCGGTGGCCGACGACTACCGGCGGCTGGCGCGGCTGGGTACCGAACTCATCCGGATTGCCGTGGGCAGCGCCCGCGCCCGGGGCTGCAGCCGGTTCCTTGCCCAGGTCCAGCAGGCAAATGTGCCGCTGTTCGAGCGGCTGCACTGGCAGTCGCTGCACCGGATCAACGTCTGCGGCCGGCCCCATGTCCTGATGCAGGCCGATCTGGCCCACTATCCACCCTGCGTGGAACCAGCCCGAGGCGTGGTCACCACCCGCCGGCAGGCGGCGTGATGCTGGACGCCATCGCCAATGCCGTCCGCCACAGCCCGGGCATTGCCGGCAAGACCGACATCGCCCCGGTGCTGGCCGCGCTCGGCGAGCGCTCGCAGGGCATCCGCGTGGGCGACGACTGCGCCGCCATTCCCGACGGCGACGGCTGGCTGCTGTTCGCCATCGAGGGCTTCGTCAACGGCTTCGTGACGCAAGCGCCGTACTTCGCCGGCTACTGCGGGGTGATGGTCAACCTCAGCGACATCGCCGCCATGGGCGGGCGGCCCACCGCGGTGGTGGATGCGATCTGGAGCCGCGACCACGAAGCCGCCCGTCCCATTCTTGCCGGTCTCGCCGAAGCCGCGCGGGTCTACAACGTTCCGGTGGTGGGCGGCCATAGCAACGCGAGCAGCGAGCAGGAGCAGCTGTCGGTATCGGTGCTGGGCCGTGCCAACGGACTGCTGACCAGCTTCGATGCACAGCCGGACGACATCCTGCTGGCCGCCGTCGATCTTCGCGGCCGCTACCGCGCACCCTGGCCCAACTGGGATGCCAGCACCGGCAGCGATCCGGCGCGGCTGCGCGCCGATCTCGAGATCCTGCCCGGCCTGGCCGAGGACGGCCTGTGCGCCGCCGCCAAGGACATCAGCATGGGCGGAGTCATCGGTACCACGATGATGCTGCTGGAATGCTCGGGCGTGGGTGCGACCGTGGATATCGGGCGCGTTCCCCGGCCCGCCGGTGCCGCGCCGCCGCGCTGGCTGACCGAGACGTTTCCCAGTTTCGGTTTCGTGCTGTCGGCGCCGCCGGACCGGGCCGATGCCGTGACCCGGCGGTTCACCGAGCGCGGCATTGCCTGCGCCGCCATCGGTCGCTGCGATGACACCCGCCGTCTGCGCCTGCGCGCCGATAACGAGTACCGCGACATCTGGGACTTCGCCAGCCGGCCCTATATCGGCTGCGGACCGGCGACCGTCAGCGTCGGGATGCCGGAGGCCGCTCATGCCTGAGACCCGATTCATCGTGCGCTGGCCGGATGACAGCCGCAGTCAGTGCTATTCCCCCTCCAGCGCCGTTACCACCTACCTCCGGGCCGGTGCCGATTATCCGCTGGCCGAGTTCCTGATGCGCACCCGCGATGCCCTGACCGTGGCCAGCGAACGCGTCCGGCGCAAGTACGGCTACGCCTGCAGCGCCGCCGCCGAACAACTGGCGGCGATCGAAGCCCGGGCCGCCGAGTTCGCGGACCGGCAGGACGCCCGCGTCACCATTGAAGGATTCGAACCATGAACCGATTTCGTCGCAACAGCATGATCGACGGCCCGGAAATCAGCCGTCACTGGCCGGTAGTGGTGATCGGCGGCGGCCAGGCCGGGCTGTCGGCCAGCTACTGGCTGCAGCAACAGGACATCGATCACCTGGTGATCGAGAAGAACCGGGTGGGCCACGCCTGGCGCCACCAGCGCTGGGACTCCTTCTGCCTGGTCACCCCCAACTGGCAATGCCGGCTACCGGGGTTTCCCTATGACGGCGACGACCCGCATGGCTTCATGCCGCGCGACGAGATCGTCGAATACCTGGAAACCTACGCCGCGTTTGTGGACCCGCCGCTGCGGGAGGGCGTCACGGTCAACCGCGTCACCGCCGACGAGCACGGCGGATTCCGGGTGAACACCACCGCCGGCGACGCCACCGCCGATCAGGTCATTCTTGCGGTCAACGGCTATCACGTTCCCCGCATTCCCCGCATCGCCGAACGCCTGCCGGGCAACGTGCGGCAACTGCATTCGGTGCACTACCGGCGCCCCGACGACCTGCCGGCGGGGGACGTGCTGGTGGTGGGCACCGGCCAGTCCGGCTGTCAGATCGCCGAGGACCTGCACCTGGCCGGCCGCGGCGTCCACCTCTGCGTCAGCAGCGCACCGCGGGCGCCGCGGGTCTACCGGGGCCGCGATTCGGTGGACTGGCTGGAACGGATGGGCACCTACGACGTGACCGTGGACGAGCATCCGGAACCCGCCCGGAACCTGCGCCACAAGGCCAATCACTATCTCACCGGGCGTGACGGGGGTCGCGATATCGACCTGCGGCAGTTCGCCCTCGAGGGCATGCAGCTCTACGGACGAGTGGCGGACATCCCGCCCGACGGGGTGCTCCATATCGAACAGGACCTGCGCCGAAATCTCGATGGCGCCGACGATACCTACCGCAAGATCTGCCGCAGCATCGACGAATACATCGAACGCCAGGGCATCAACGCGCCGGCGGGCGAGCCATACCAGCCGCCCTGGGAACCCGAGGTGGAACCAACCCACCTGAACCTCACTACCAGCGGCATCGGCTCGGTGATCTGGGCCACCGGATTCGGCAGCGATTTCAGCTGGGTAGAGCTGCCGCTGTTCGACGGGGCCGGCGACCCGGTTCACAGCCGCGGGGTGTCGCCGGTGGCGGGCGCCTATTTCCTGGGGCTGCCCTGGCTCAATACCTGGGGGTCGGGCCGCTTCGCCGCGGTTGGCGAGGATGCCCGCGTCGTGGTCGAAGCCGTTGCCGAACGCTGCCAATGCCGGCAGGGCCGGACGCGCGCTGCAGTCGCCTGAAACCGGCCAGACCCGGCACCCGGGTAACCCGGCCTCGATGGCCGGGTTTTTTATGCGTATTATCGGGCCCCAAAAAAGGGCCTTTGAACCGAAATGAATGTACTTAAATACGATTATTGGACAATAATTGCATTCAGGCAATTAAATAATGATTTATAACGCACTCACCGAATCGAGAAGGGAACTGGAAACGCTGGCGCGGCAAAGTCGCTAGGTATTTGTTTAAAAAACATTTTATTATTAAATAGATCGCCTTGCCAAGCTCGATAATAAAATGATTTATAACTATTTTTAACAATACAATATAAGCTCTAAACGGCGCCCTGAATGGCATCCCCATTGCGTTAGATGTACCTATCGAGGCGAGTCCGCTGATCCGGACCGATCGCCTCGTTTGTCATCGCAAACCAAGGGGATGAAATCATGTCTTCACATGCACGCCGGCTTACCGGCATTGCCGCCAGCTCGCTACTTGTCTGGTCGGCCACGGCCTCGGCCGTCACATTCGAGGCGGGGGACTGGTCTTTCAGCGCCAACGGCTATCTCAGCGTCAACTACACCAATACCCAGTGCGACGACAGCGCCGCGGTAGTCGATGGAAGCCTGCTGTGCGCCGTCGGCCCGGGCGAGGAGGACAGTGCGTCCTCGGTCAATTCCGGCAACCTCCCGGCCGGAATCGTGCTCGGGGCGCACACCAACCAGAACGGCCTGGAAATCGGCGCCAAGTTCGGCTTCTATCCCGGCATCGTGAGCAATGACTTCGGCAGTGGCAGCGGGCCCAACCTGCCGCCGCTCGGCCGCAACAGTGCACTGTCCTCCACCAGCCTGGATATCCGCCAGGTGTACGGCACCATCGGCAGCGACAGCTTCGGCACCATCAAGGTCGGCCGCGATTACCTGACGGTGGGCCTGGACGCGATCCTCAACGACATCACGCTGATCTCGGTGGGGGTCGCCAGCGTGGCCACCGCACGGTCACCCAAGAACACCTCGCTGGGCTCCATCGGCTTCGGGCACCTCTTTCCCACGCCCCAGGCACAGATTACCTACTCGACCCCGGACTTCGGGGGACTGTCCGGCAGCATCGGCATCTTCCAGCCGATCGATGCCATCAGCGCCTCCGGCACCGGCGCCGGATCGGCCGGCAGCGTGAAGGATATGCCCGGCTTTCACGGCAAGATCGGCTACACCGGCAGCAGCGGCGAACTGAGCTACAAGTTCAGCGCGGCAGCGCTGATGCAGGATCACGAACTGCAGGGCATCCCCGGCGTGACCGGGACCCAGTCGGGCGATAGCCAGGTATTCGACGTGTTCGCCCAGATGGGCATCGGGCCGTTCTCGGCGTTTGCCTACTACTACACCGGCGAGGGCGTGGGCATTTATTCGTACTTCATCGACGGCTTCGCCGCCAACGGCGAGGAGCGGGATTCCGACGGGGCCCTGTTCCAGCTGACCTACACCCTGGGCAACACCAAGTTCGGCGCCAACTACGGCTACAGCGATCTGGATCAGACCGCCGGCGACCCGGGCACCCTGCTGGAGTCGAATACCGCCACCACCTTCGGCGTGTATCACACGCTCACCCCGAACGTGACCCTGACCGCCGAGTACACCACGGCAACCGCTGAGAACAACACGGGCGGGGAGGTGGAAACCGACAACATCAACGCCGGCTTCTTCATCTCGTTCTGAGCGACCGCCATCCTGCCGGCTCCGCGCCATGCTCCCGTGGCCGGAGCCGGCCCTTTTCGAGGAGATGCCATGGGTATCGATGACCGCTTCAATCGACCCGACCGCACGTTGCAAGGACCGGCCGGGACCGGCCACCGGCCCGGGCGCAACTGGCTGATGCTGCTCTGCCTGATCGCCACGCCGGCCATCGCGGCGCCCCCGATCATCGACGCCGGGCCCGGCGACATCGACGGCCTGGTCGCGCACATCGAGTGGCTCAGTGACGAGCTGACCGTGACGCTGTCGCCCCGGCCGGACCGGGCGCCGCCCAACGATCATCCGGCAACCCTGGACGTCGAGGCGCTCGCGGCATCGTTCGGGCGCGTGGCGGTGACCGACAACGGCAATGCGCCGCAACACCTGATCCCGCCAGCACGCCGCGCCGCATTTGCCGATGCGGTCGGCCGCGGCCTGGCCCGCGCCGGACCGGATCAGGACATCGTGTTCGACTTCCTGGTCACCCGGCGCACGGGGCTGCTCGCGAGCCAGCGATACCGGACCACCGGGCGCGTCTTTCGCACCGGCGACGGCATCAATCTGATCATCGGCGCCGCGCAGCAACCCTATCGCGAGGGCACGGACCGCGCCCTGCAACCGATGGCGCCGGCACGGCGTGACACGGCCGGCATGCTGAAGGTCGCACTGCAACCCGAGGAACCCACCCGCCTGGCCGCCGGGCGCGACGACTGGGTGATTCTTCCGGCCGTCAATGCGCCGACGACGCCGGCGCCTACCCCGACGGCCGCCACCTCGCCGCCGGCCTCGTCCGACGAGACGGCCGGCGTGCGCGCCCGTCTCGAGCTGCTCCGGGACCTCCACCGCGACGGCTTGATCAGCGATGACGTCCGCGACCAGAGAACACGGGCGATCCTCGACGAGCTGGAACGCTAGGGGGCTGCTGAAAAAGCAGCCCCCTAGCGCGGGACAGGGATGTCCCGCCGCCGGTCAAGCACGTAAGGGCTTGACCGGGCGAAGCCGAGACCGGACCTGCGCCGGTCTCGGCGTGCTGAAAAGGACAGGAGGGTCCTTTTTCAGCATCGCCCTAGACCCGCGCGGACCCTCGGCATGACAGCGCCGAGGGTCCGGCCCGTTGCCTGCCACCCCAACCGACGGCGGGTTCCCCCGGCCTGCGGCAATCGCCATACTCGGCGCAACGATGCGGCGGGAGACGGACTTGGCGGATATCGACCCCCTGACGAGATGGCATCAGCTGGTAGCTGAGCGCGACCCCTCCGGGCTGCATGCCCTGCTGGCGGATGATGTGGTCTTCCACTCGCCGGTCGTGCACACCCCCCAGGCCGGGCGGGCGCGGACGCTGCCTTACCTGGCCGCCGCATTTCAGGTGTTCTTCAACGACAGCTTCCGCTACGTGCGAGAGATTCGCGGCGAGCGCGATGCCATGCTGGAGTTCAGCGTCACCATCGACGATATCGCGGTGAACGGGGTGGACATCATCCGCTGGAACGACGATGGGCGCATCGTCGATTTCAAGGTCATGCTGCGCCCGCTCAAGGCCATCAACCTCATCCACCAACGCATGGGCGCCATGCTGCAACAGGGAGGCTCACGCGCATGAAGCTCTACGACTGGTCCATCGCCCCCAATCCGCGCCGGGTACGCATGTATCTGGCCGAGCGGGGTATCGAGGTGGAGATCGTGCAGGCCGGCGCCCCGGACCAGATGGACCTGTATGACTGGTTCCTGAAGCTGAATCCGCGCCGGCGGGTGCCGCTGCTGGAACTCGACGACGGCACCCACATCGGCGAGGCCATGGCCATCTGCCGTTACTTCGAAGCCACGCAGCCCGGGTCGGGCCTGTTCGGGCATGACGCCCGCGAAACCGGCCTGGCGGAAATGTGGGAGCGCGAGGCCGACCATAACGGCATCCAGGCCGGCGGCGAACACGTGCGCAACGCGCACCCGGCGTTCAAGGATCGCGCCCTGCCGGGCTATGCCGGGGCCACCCCGCAGATTGCCGAGCTGGCCGAGCGCGGCCGCATGCGCTACGGCGAGTTTCTGGCACATGCCGACCAGCAGCTCGCCGACCGCGAATTCCTGGCCGGAGCCCATTTCACGGTGGCGGACATCACCGCCTTCTGCGCGATCGACTTCTGGCGCAAATTCCGGCTGCCGATTCCGGAGAACGCGGGGCACCTGCAGCGCTGGTTCGACACCGTCAGCCAGCGTCCCAGCACCGGCGCCTGATAATGGCGACCCGCTGCGGCTGGTGCGGCGAGGAACCGCTCTACATCGAATACCACGATCATGAGTGGGGCGTGCCGGTCACCGATGACCGCGTGCTGTTCGAGTTCCTGATTCTGGAGGGCGCCCAGGCCGGGCTGTCCTGGTGGACGGTGCTACAGAAGCGCGAGGGTTATCGCCGCGCCTTCGCCGGCTTCGACCCGGCGACTGTGGCGGCCTTCACCGACGACCAGCTGGCCGCCCTGCGCGACGACCCCGGCATCGTGCGCAACCGCGCCAAGATCGCGGCCGCCCGCGGCAACGCCCGGGCGTTTCTCGACGTGCAGGCCGAGTTCGGCGGCTTCAGCGATTACCTCTGGGGTTTCGTGAACGGACAGCCGGTGATCAACCACTGGCAGCGGCTGGATCAGGTACCGGCGACCACGCCGTTATCCGATGCGCTGTCGAGGGACCTCAAGCGCCGCGGTTTCAAGTTCGTCGGCAGTACCATCTGCTATGCCTACCTGCAGGCGGTGGGCGTGGTCATGGATCACGTCACAGACTGTTTCCGATATCCGGACCTCGCCGACGCCGAATGACGGGTCGCGGGGATGCGCGACGGCCGGCTCACTCCATGCGGCTGCCAGCGTCGCCGCCCTCGCCGGATGCGTCGTCGCCGATGCGGGGGCTGTCACCGCGCTCCAGCGACTGACCCGGCGCGGGGTTGTCGAGCGACCCGACCGGCGCGTCCGGCGACGAGGCCACCGCGGCATCACCGGCGTCCTCGGCGGGCACGACCTGCACCTGGTCCAGCGGCACCCGGGTGTCCGCGGCCAGCAGTAATCCGGGCGCCATCAGCAGTGCCGTCGTCATGTACACCGTCATCCGCTTGCTCATTCCAGGCCCTCCGGCCGATGCGTGTCCTGATGTTAACGGCCATGGTCGCCGTCCGCGCAGCCGTGGGGAAGGCCATCGACGCGCATGACTCGACGTCGCTCCGCGTTGGGCGTATAGTCGACCTTGCATTCGTTCGAGCCGTGCCCACTGCGGTTTTCAGTTACCCGCCTCGCGGCGGTGTTTACCCGGTGACAGCAGACCACGTTTCTTGATCGCTTGTATAACGCGGACCCTCGGGCCCGCACTTTTATTGATTAACCAAGAGGAAACGTCATGTCTGACGTGATTACCGGTACCGTGAAGTGGTTCAACGACGCCAAGGGTTATGGTTTCATCACCCCGAACGGCGGCGGCAAGGACGTGTTCGCGCACGCCAAGCAGATCGTCGGTGATGGCTTCAAGTCGCTGGCCGAAGGCCAGACCGTGGAGTTCACGATCACCCAGGGCCAGAAGGGCCCGCAGGCTTCGGACATTCGTCCCGCCTGAACCCGGCGATCGCTACGATCACCGAGAACCCCGGCTTCGGCCGGGGTTTTTTTTGCATCACCCGACGGCGGTCAGGCGCGTTATGCTGAGTCACTGGCCTTCCGGTTGAGTCGTCGATGTCACAACCCCGCGCAATCGGGCTGGCTGCCTGCCTGCTGGCCACCACCAGCGCGCAGGGTGTGGAAACGCGCACCATGGATGTCACGCGCGAGGGCAACACATTCCGCGCCAGGGCCGTATTCCTGCTCGATGCGCCGGTCGCCGCCGTGTACGCCGTGATCACGGACTTTTCGGCGCTGGATCGCATTTCCCCGCATATCCTTGAAAGCCGCCGCCTGGACGAGGGCGGCCCCGGGACGCTGGTGCGGGTGGTCACGCGCAGCTGCTTGGCGTTTTTCTGCCGCGACGTCACCACGGTGGAGCGACTCCACGAGCAGCCGCCGCACACGATCGAGAGCGACATCCTGCCCGAACGCAGCGATCTCGCCAGCGGCCACACCCGCTGGCACCTGAGCCGGGCGCAGGACCAGACGCAACTGGCGTGGACCACGGAATTCGTCCCCGGGTTCTGGGTACCGCCCATGCTGGGGACCGCAGCCGTTCGTCGCGCCCTGTCCCGGCAGCTGGCCGACGGGGCGGCCGGCATCAACCGACTGGCAAATGAGCGGGCCGACGGCCCGGAGTGAGAGGCAAGCCATGGCCTCCCATCAGCCCGCCGTCGACGACGAATTCATCGTGGCACACACCCGCGATTGTTCCCTGCGGGACGGCACCCGCATCCGGCTGCGGCCGGTGGCGGCCGACGACAAGGAACGCCTGCAGGCCGGTTTCGAACGGCTGTCGCCGGACTCACGCTACCGCCGCTTCCTGGCGCCCACCGGGGTGCTGACCGAGCGGATGCTGCGCTACTTCACCGAAATCGATTACGACGACCACTTCGCCTGGGCGGCGCTGAGCCTGGATGAGCCGGGTGAACCGGGCATCGCCGTGGCCCGCTATGTCCGCGACCGGCCGGGCAGCGATGTCGCGGAACCAGCCGTGGCGGTGATCGACGACTACCAGGGTCGCGGGCTCGGCAGTCTGCTGCTGCGGCTGCTCACCGCCAGCGCGGTGGCCAACGGCGTGAAGCGCTTTCGCGCCACGCTGATGCGCGACAACCGGCCGATGTACAACCTGTTCGCCGAGGCTGGCGGCACCTTCGTGACCGAAACCGCCGGACTGCTGCGCGCCGAGGTGGAACTGCCCACCTGCGAACTGGCCCGGGCCGAACTGCTGGACAGCCTGCTGCGACACAGTTGCGACGGCGCCGCGGATGCCGCCCGGCGGGTGCTTACCGGCGTGGATTAGGCGGAAAAACCCGTGGTCTATTTCCCGCCCAGCACTTTCGCGGCGGCGCTGGAGGCATAGAAGGGTTCCAGCCGCCGGCGAAGCAGGGCTTCCAGCGACCCGTCGGCCCGGGCGCGGGCCGCTATCGGGGTGATCAGGCGCCGGGCATCGGCGGCCAGGCCGGGCGCATCCACGCCGACATCGGCCAGCAGATCGGTCACCGGCCGCGATCCGTGTTCTGCGTAGATCGCATCGATGACCCGGGCGGCCAGTTCATCCACGTATTCCGTGTCCCGCAGCTGGTTCCATACCACGACGCCGAAATCGGCCAGCGCGTCGACATCGTCATCGGTCAGCACCCGTGCCGCCAGCAGCGGCCGGTCGGCCAGCGCCTCCCAGATCTGATCACCCAGGGCGCGGATGCGCTCGTCGGTGAGCGCCTCGGCGAGAAACGTCTCGCTCTGGGCCAGGGTGCGCGACAGATTCGCCTCGAGGTAAGCCCGCACCTGCTTTTCCACCTGCACTTCCAGTTGCGGCAACCGCTTGCTGACGGCCCCGGCGCCGGCGCTCAGCAGCGACGACACCCCCGGAATCCGCCGCAGCAGCGCCCGGTCGGAAAACAGATAGTCGCGGATGCCGTGGTAGAGCACCTCGGAGGCCACGGCGGCGTAGACCGGACTCCGCGCCACGCCCCGGATCAGGGCGTGGCGGGCATCCTCCATGTCCGCGGCCAGCACCACGCCGGCTTCGAAAACGGACTGGTCGAGCACGTCCGCCACCCGGGTGTCGGCATGCAGGGGATCGTCCAGCACGCGCCGGGCGGTCGCCCCGATCCCCGCCGCCAGACCCGGCCCCGGCTCGCGCGCCAGCACCGATTCGCGGACCAGATCGCCGACCGTCGCAGCGTCGAGCAGCGCCTCCAGCGGGGTCCCGGCCAGCCAGTCCCAGAGATGCTGCACCTCCGCGGCCACCTGCTTGTCCAGCGCCTTGCCCTGCCACTGGCGCAGCTCGAAGGCCACATGCGCTTCCAGCAGCGCCCGGCAACGTTCATCCATGAATGAGCTCGATTGTTTGGCGGATCAGATGGTCCGGGCTTCCCCGGCCCAGCGCATGCCCCAGGCGACACCCAGGCCCCAGGCGCCGTTGAGCATCAGCGCGCCCATGATCAGGGTGGGGTCCCAGCCGCCGGCCACGCCCATGCCCTTGAGCGGAAAGACCAGGAACAGCGCCACCGCACTCGGCCCCAGAGCGCCCAGAATCAGGGCCCGCAGCCAGTACAGACGCCCGACGGCATCACGGATGAACCACCAGACCGGCAGCCCCCACAGACCGCCCCAGAAGGCCAGCGAAATCACCGCCGGCACGCCGAAAGGCCAGGTCGGGGCCATCGCGAACGGCGGATTGGGCACGGCACCACCTAGCCAGAACAGCGTATACAACCCCTGGTGGCAGATCAGCGTGGCGGCAAACCCGGCGATGAACGACTTCAGCCAGACCATGAATGCGCTCCCCCTGTTGATGTGCCGCAAGCATAGCAATCCGCGACGCGCCCGGTATGCTGACGGCACCCGTCAACGCGATGAGGCCGGATGAATCTGTTCGACAAGGTGATGAAGGGGGCCATGGCCCGACGCATGGGGGATCTCACCATGGTCACCTTCGGCAGCCGGGGTGGCTCGATGATGGTCGCCTCGATGGATTTTTAGAGTGCGCGAGGGACCCTCTGGTTCATTCCGCGCGGCCTGCGCCGGAGTCTTTGCGCGTGGCTGGCAAGGAATGAGGAGTGCGGTTTGCTTATTGCAAATAAGCGACGAATGACGCCGTCCAGACGCGCGCAAAGGCCCGGCCGCTTCGCGGTTTGGCCCAAGCCACGCCACACCGGCGTTGCCCGGCTTGGCCGTGGGGCCTGCCACGACCGGCGCCGGGCGCCTTGTTGTGACGGGGCTTGGGACTCAAACGCAGGTCGCGGGGAATGAACCAGAGGGTCCCCATGGGCCCAGCAGAAATCGGCCAGCGGCAACGACGCCCGCGACTTCCAGATGCTGCTCAATCGGATTGAGTGTTTCGTCGCCCGCTACGGCAGCGGCCTGGCCTCCCGCGGCAGCCGGGCGCAATTGCTGGCACTGGCCCGCGCGATGCAGAACCTGGGCTACAACCATGATGACTGGAGCTTCCCGCGCGAGGTGGCGGACGAGCTGCGCCGTCGGCCCGGCGATACGGATTCCTCTAAGACTGACGGCGACTCATAGCTAGACAATATATCGACGATAAATTATTTATCTGGACATTACATTGACAACTCCGGCTCGCTGCGTAATGCTTGGTCGAATCGAATTGGCGATCAGGATTGCCACCGCCGATGGAAGCCTCAGCCGACAACTGGATGGATGAGCCGAACGGCTACCGCATCGGGGCGGTGACACAACGCACCGGGCTGACGGCAGACTGCCTGCGCGCCTGGGAACGTCGCCATGACGTCGTGCGGCCGCAGCGGGGCGGCGGCGGCCACCGCGTTTACTCCGAGGCCGACATTCGCAAGCTGTCCCTCCTGCGCCGGCTGGTGGATGCCGGTGAAGCGATCGGGGCCATCTCGAGTCTGGACGTACCGGCGCTGGAACAGCGGCTGGCGGCGGCTGAGAACGGCCGCCCGGCCCGGCGCTCGGTCGCGCTGTACGTGGCCGGCACGCTGGCCGTCGACAAGCTCAAGCCGCAACTACCCACCAGCGATTTCCGACTGACCGGGGAGGCGGCGTCGCTGGCCGACGCGGCCAGCCGTTTCCGGCCGGACCGGGATGGCGGCATGCCGATGCTGGTGGCCGAATGCGAGAGCCTGGACGAGATCGACGTCGCCCATCTGATCCGCCTGATCGACACCCTGCAGCCCAGCCACACGCTGCTGCTGCACCGCTTCCTGCCGCGCCATCTGCGTGAGAGGCTGGCCCGGCACAGGGTGTCGCTGCTGCGCTCGCCGCTGCCGGCCAGCGATTTGCGTCAGATTCTGGCCGCGCGGCATCTGCGGGGTGCGGAAACCACGGAAACGACCGAAACGGCAGACGCCTCAGCAGATCGAGATGCGCCACCCCCGCGGTTCAGCCGGGAAACGCTGCGTCGTCTGGCCGCAATGCAGCCGACACTCATCTGCGAGTGCCCCAAGCATCTGTCCGAACTGCTCACGTCGCTACTGGCCTTCGAGGATTACTCGCAACAATGCGAGGACCGTTCACCCGAAGATGCCGACACCCACGCCTTCCTGCGCGCGGCCACCGGGCGCGCCCGGGTGGCCATGGAGCAGGCGCTGGTACGCGTGCTCCGACATGACGGTATCGATCCGGAAGCTCTTTAGCGCGAACCGATCATCCAGTCCCGCCCGTGATCCCGGGGGTTTGTTCCCTTCATACCTGACCCGGGATCACACTGCCCTTGGCCGCAGCACTCCTGCGGCCTTTTTTTACCCGAATGCCGGCGGCCTGACCAGCCCGGCCCTGTTCCCCGGCGCCGTCAGCCATTACCCTGTGCGGCCATTTGCCCGAAACCGAGGGCCGCATGCAAGTCGCCGAAAATACCGTCGTTTCCTTCGACTACACCCTTCGTGACGAGGAAGGCACCGTGCTCGATAGTTCAGAAGGCCGCGAACCGCTGGCCTATCTGCACGGACATGGCAACATCGTGCCGGGCCTGGAAAAGGCCATGGCCGGCCACAGCGCCGGCGATGAATTCCAGGTCACGGTAGACCCGGAAGAGGGCTACGGCCCCTACCGCGAGGAACTGGTCCAGAACGTGCCGCGGGACGCCTTCCAGGGCGTGGACAATCTGGAGCCCGGCATGAGTTTTCAGGCCCAGTCCAGCGCCGGCCCGATGATCGTGACGGTCAAGGAAATCGAAGGCGAGGAAGTCACCGTGGACGGCAATCACGCCCTGGCCGGCCAGCCGCTGGATTTCAGCGTGGCCGTGACCGAGGTGCGGGAAGCCACCCCGGAGGAAAAGGAAAACGGCGAAATCGCCGGCTGACCCCGCGGCCGACGGGCCGCCTGCAACCGGGCCCCGCCCGCTGTCGAGGACGATCGCCATGACCACCATCGGCACGCCGCTGACCGATACCGCCACCCGCGTCCTCCTGCTGGGCAGCGGCGAGCTCGGCCGGGAAGTGGTGATCGAGCTGATGCGCTACGGCTGCGAGGTGATCGCGGCGGATCGCTATGCCGACGCCCCGGCGATGCAGGTGGCCCACCGCTCGCAGGTGCTGGACATGCTCGACGGCGACGCAGTCCGCGACCTGATCGAGCGTGAACGCCCGCATCTGATCGTGCCGGAAATCGAGGCCATCGCCACCGACACGCTAATGGCCCTGGAGGCCGAGGGGTGGTCGGTCATCCCCACCGCCCGCGCCGCCTCGCTGACCATGAACCGCGAAGGCATCCGCCGCCTGGCCGCGGAGGAACTCGGCCTGGCTACCTCACCCTACCGGTTCGCGGCAACCGAAAGCGAGTACCGCGAGGCGGTGGCCGCGGTAGGCCTGCCTTGCGTGGTCAAGCCGGTGATGTCGTCCTCGGGCAAGGGCCAGAGCACCGTCCGCACCGACGCCGACATCGACGCGGCCTGGGCCTGTGCCCAGGGCGGCGGGCGTGCCGGTGCCGGGCGAGTGATCGTGGAAGGGTTCGTCGAGTTCGACTACGAGATCACCCTGCTGACCGTGCGCCACAGCGCCGGCACCAGCTTCTGCGATCCGATCGGCCATCGGCAGGTCAACGGGGACTACCGCGAATCCTGGCAACCCCAGCCGATGAGCGACGCCGCCCTGGCCGAATCGCAACGCATGGCCCGGGTAATCACCGATGGCCTGGGCGGGCGCGGCCTGTTCGGGGTGGAACTGTTCGTCGCCGGCGACCGGGTGTGGTTTTCGGAAGTGTCGCCGCGGCCGCACGACACCGGGCTGGTTACCCTGATTTCACAGGACCTGTCGGAATTCGCCCTCCACGCCCGGGCCATCCTGGGCTTGCCGGTGCCGGTGATCCGGTCGCGCGGACCGGCGGCCTCGGCCGCGCTGGTAGTCGAGGGCAACTCCACGCGCACGGCCTTCGCCAATCTCGACGCCGCCCTGAGCCAGCCGGACACGGAACTGCGCCTGTTCGGCAAACCCGAGGTGGCCGGCGAGCGTCGCATGGGGGTGGGGCTGGCGCGCGGCGACAGCCTGGAGGCGGCGCGGGCCGCGGCGCGGGGCGTGATCGATAAGATCGACGTCCAGCTCTGACGCGTCGGCCCATCGGTCGTGTCACGTCCCCTCGCCCCTTGAAAAGCGGAGAGGGGATACTTCTCAACGGCGGGCTGAAGCCCGCCCTACAAACAGAGACTACCTGCGTAGGGCCGGCTTCAGCCGGCCTGACTGAAGAGCCAGCCAGTCATCACTGACGCGGCGGCACCCCGGCTGTATCGGTCGATACCAGCGATTCGATTGCGTCGTCGCCGTACCCCAGCTCTGCCAGCACCGCCCGCGTGTCTGCCCCGAGCCCCGGTGCACCCTCGAACCGCTCGGCCGGTGTCGCCGAGAACACCGCGGGCGTTCGCGCCTGCCGCAGCGGCCCGGCCTGCGGGTGCTCGCTTGCCACCACAATGGCATTGGCCGCGATCTGCGGATGGTCCAGCAACTGGCTGCGAGTGAGCACGGGCGCGCAGGGCACGCCCTCGGCCTCCAGCCGCGATAGC
The DNA here is from genome assembly GCF_031846305.1 of Spectribacter acetivorans. Classification (NCBI taxonomy): domain Bacteria; kingdom Pseudomonadati; phylum Pseudomonadota; class Gammaproteobacteria; order Salinisphaerales; family Salinisphaeraceae; genus Spectribacter; species Spectribacter acetivorans. The sequence continues at coordinate 24,409 of NZ_JAVRHY010000017.1, read as the reverse complement.
CATTCCTCGGCGCCGCGCGCGCGCAGCCGTTCCTGGGTCATGGCCAGGCGTTCGTCGATGTTGTCGTGGCGCAGCGCCGGCGTGGAAAAGCGGGGATCATCCAGCCAGTCCGGCGTGTCCAGCGCCCGGGTCAGGGCCTCCCACTCACGATCGGTCTGCACCGCCACGCTGATGTGACCGCCGTCCGCGGTTTCGTAGATCAGATCGATGAAGCTGGCGGCCTCGGCCTGCGAGATATCGCCATCCGCAAACGTCTGACTGGCCATGTCCGAACTCCACAGGAAGGCGATCACCGCGTCGAGCATCGACACCCGCACATGCTGGCCCGGCGCCCCGCGCTCGCGGGCGAACAGCGCCGCGCTCACCGCCTGGGCCATGGCCACACCAGTCAGTTTGTCGGGCAGGATGGTGCGCACCAGGCGCGGCCGGGCCTGATCCGATCCGGCCTGCACCGTGGCCAGGCCGGACAGGGCCTGGATCAGCGGATCGTAGACGGGCTTGGCGGCATACGGGCCGGTGAAACCGAAACCGCTGACGGAGGTGTAGATGATGTCCGGCGCGTGCTGGCGGATGACGTCCTCGCCCAGCCCCATGCGCTCGATCACGCCGGGTCGGAAGTTCTGCACGAACACATCCGCCTCGCGAACCAGCCGCAGCAGCACCTCGCGCCCGGCTGGCTGGCTCAGATCCAGCGCCATCGAGCGCTTGTTGCGGTTGTTGTTCAGAAAGCCCGCGGAGAAACCGTGGCGCTGGTTGGGCGCCAGCCGGGTGTAGTCGCCGGTATCCGGGCGCTCGATCTTGATCACGTCGGCGCCCTGGTCCGCGAGCCACATGGTGCCCAGCGGGCCCGACACCATGGCCGTCAGATCAACAACGCGAACGCCCGCCAGCGGGCCGGCCATCGCCGGTTTCTAGCTCGTCGCCAGCAAGACGGCGGCCAGACCGAGCATGCCGACACCGGTCGCACGCAGCAGGCCACCGGCCCGGGCCGCCAGCCCCGGCACGCGCTGAACGAGCAGCGCCAGGGCCACGGTCAGGGCCGTCTGGACCAGCGCCAGCCCGAGCAGATAGGCGGCCAGCGGGGTGGGCTCGGCGCCGACGATGGCCTGGGCGTAGGCCTGGCCGTGAATCAGGCCGGCGACCGCGATCACCGAGATCCAGAGCGACTGCGGCGTACCCGGCCGAGCGAGCATGCCGGCCGCCACCGCCAGTACCGTGGCTGGCGCCAGCCAGGGCAGCACCGGCAGGCCGGGGAGCGCGTACTGAACCGCCACACCCACCGTCACCGTCAGCACGAACGCCGCGGGCATCGCGCGCACCGCCCCGGTCGCCGCCGCCAGCAGTCCGATTGCCAGCAGGAACAGCGCATGATCCCAGCCGATCAGCGGATGGCCGAGTCCGGACAGCAGGCCCGCCAGCGCCCCGGTGGGCGTCTGGCCCGATTCCATGTGGTGCGCGAACGCCGGCGACGCCAGCAGGCAGAGGGCCGGTAACGTGGCCGCAGCGATTCTCGACATTCCCATCAGGTGCTCCCTAGAAGACCTCGTCCCGGCGCCCGTGGCGGTAGTCATCCACCCGTTGCGCGAGTTCATCGGCATCGACCAATCCCTGCTCGATCGCCAGCCGTTCGAGCGCGGCCAGCCAGTGGCCGTAGTAATCGCTGGCACTGCGATCCTGGTCCCCGCTGGCGGCGATCTCGTCGATCAGCCGCTGCTGGAAGGCCGCCCAGTCGTAACGCCCTTCCTGGTGCAGCTGCACCGCGATACCGAACACCCGCCCCTGCCAGGGATCCTCGAACACCAGCTCGCCGTTGGCGCGCGGCAGGGCTGCCTCGCCCCGCATTTGCGCGATGCTGTCGTCGATTGAGGACGTCTCGTTCACTTCCAGTTCGCCATGATCGCGCCGTGCCACCGAAGGTTCGGGTTCACCAGCCGATTCGGCGTCATGCCGGCGCCTCGACCTTCTGAACACCGATCATGGCATCGCGAGTGACAAGCCCGGCCAGTTCTTCCTCGCTCAAATGCTCGGTTCCGGCCGGCCGTTCCGGCAATACCAGATAACGGATTTCGGCGCTGGAATCCCACACCCGGATGGCCACGTCGTCGCCGAGCTCGGTACCGAATTCGGCCAGCACCGCCCGCGGCTCGCGCACCACGCGGGAACGGTAGGGGGCCGACTTGTACCAGACCGGCGGCAGGCCCAGCACCGGCCACGGATAACAGGAGCACAGGGTGCACACCACCACGTTGTGCACCTCGGGCGTGTTCTCGACCACCACCATGTGCTCGCCCTGCAGGCCGCCGAATCCCAGTTCCCGGATGGCACCCGAGCCCTCTTCCAGCAGCCGCTGCTTGTAGTCGGGATCGGTCCAGGCCCGGGCCACCACCTTCGCGCCATTGAGCGGCCCGATGTCCTGTTCGTAGGCCGACACCAGGGTGTCGACGGCGCCCGGGGTCAGCAGACCCTTGTCCCGCAGCAGGGATTCCAGCGCCCGGGCGCGAGCCTGGACGTCGCTGATCGGATGCGGGTGATGGCCGTGGTCGTGATGGTGATCGCTCATCGAGGCTTGCCTTCAGGCGGGTGACAGATAGGGTTCCCACAGATCGACGTGGTTGGCGGCCGGCCGGTCGGCCGCGGTCTCGCCCCACACCCGGTCGCCATCGAAGCGCACGGTGTAGAGATGCGCGGGCGACTCGTCGCCGCCGTGGGCGTGGGTATCGGGCAGCACATGGGCGCCGTGGGTCATGACCACCACCCCCGGCTTGTCACGCACGTAGGCCGGCAGACGGATGTGCCCGGGCGGCTGCAGATTGTTGGTGACCACGCGGTCGCCCACGGCGAAGCGGGGCCCGGCCGCGACTTCCCGATGGGCCGGCAGGCCGGCCTGCAGCCCCTGGGTCAGAGCCTCGGCGAGCGGGTCCGCATCGCCCGCCGGCGGCCGGGCATGGGCATCCGGGTCGGCCTTGATGTCGGCAATGCGCCGGTCGAGCTCGGCCGGGTCGATCAGGCCCTTCTCGCACAGCACGAGTTCGGCGGCCGACAGCCAGTGGTCGTAGTAGGAGCTGTCCAGGTAGTGGGCCGCGCCGATACGTTCCACGGCGTGCCGGAACTCGTCCAGGTTGTAGACGCCCTGGGCCATCAGGGCGATCACGGACGCGAACACGTCCTGTTCCCAGGCCTGGTGGAAGACCGGCTCGCCGGTCTCCGGCCGGATCGGGCCGAAGCCGTGCAGGCCGCCCATGTCGTGAACGCCGTTCATGCCGGGACCGGACGGGCGAACACGTTGCGCTCGAAGGCGTCGGAGGCGCGCAGGATGGTCGCCTCCTCCCCCTTGCGGCCGATCAGCATCATGCCGATGGGCAAACCGTCGGCCACCGCGCAGGGCAGGCTCATCGCCGGATGGCCGGTGACGTCGAAGGGGGCGGTGTTGGGCACCATTTCCAGCGCCCGGCCGATGACCTCCTCGCGCGGCGCATCGCCCGGCGGGATCGGCGTGGCCTTCATCGGCAGGGTGGGCATGACCAGCAGATCACAGTCCACCAGCGCGGCGTCGTAGGCCGCCTCCAGCGAGCGCGCCAGATTGCGGCTCTTGGCGTAGTAGCGGCCGTGGTAGCGGTCCTGCAGGTACTGACCCAGCAGCGTCACCAGCTTGACGGTTTCCGACAGGTCGTCCGCCCGGGTCAGGCGGCCGCGGGCAAAGGCGTCCAGCAGGCCGACGTTGTACTCACCCTTCCAGTTGGTGCCCATGCTGTTGCCTTCCACCATCAGCTTGGTGGCCCCCTCAAAGGCGATGCCGTTGAACAGGTGGATGCCGTCCCGATGCCAGGGCACGGAGACCTCGGTGACGCTGGCGCCGAGATCGGCGAAGCGACCGGCGGCGGCGCGCACGGCCTCGTCCACATCGGCCTCGGAGGCACCTTCCCAGCCGAACCCCTCGCTGACGATGCCGATACGCAGGCCCTCGGCATCGCCGATCAGCGCCTTGCGGTAGCCGGCCGGGGCCAGCTGGGCCGACTGGCGCGGGTCCAGCCCGTCCGGCCCGGCCATGACTTCCAGCAGCAACGCCACGTCGGCGGTGGTGGCGGCCATCGGGCCCAGATGGTCGAGGGTGATCTCGATCGGAAACGCACCAGTGTAGGGCACCAGCCCCCAGGTCGGCTTGAGGCCGTAGATGCCGCACCAGCTGGCCGGGATGCGCACGGAGCCGCCCTGATCACCGCCGATGGCCATGTCCACCTCGCCGGCGGCCACCAGCGCGCCACTACCTGCCGAGGAACCGCCGCTGGTACGGCCGGGATCATGCGGGTTGCGCACCGGGCCGGTGTCGTTGGTGTGGCTGGCGCCGGAGAAACACAGGCTTTCGCATACCGACTTGCCGAGAATGGTGGCCCCGGCGTCGAGCACCCGGGTGACCACGGTGGCGTCGGCATCCGGGACGTAACCCTCGAGCACCCGGGTGCCATTCATCATCGGCACGCCGGCCACGCAGACGTTGTCCTTGACCGCCAGGGTTCGGCCGGCCAGCGGCCCGGATTCGGCGCCGGGAATCTCGCTCTTCCAGTACCAGGCGTTTAGAGGATTGTCCTCCGGCTGCGGCCGGTAGCCCGGCGTGCGCGGATAGCGATTGATCGCGGCCGGCGCCGTGAGCTGGTCGATGCGGTCGAACGAGGCCAGGGGGCCGGCCATCAGGCCCAGAAAGCCGGCCACATCCTCGGCCGACAGATCGAGTCGATAGCGGCGGGCGATATCCTCGATCGCCGCGGCGGTGGGGGGCCGAACGGCCGGGTGGGCATCGGTCATGACGCAGCCTCTGGCAGATTTACAACGATGTCGACACCCCCACTCGGCAATTAATCACACCCCGCGATGGGTGTCAAAGACGGAGCATGGTCACGTGTTGTCCGCCTCCACCGCCTCGTACATCGCCGCGGGCAGGCCGGGAATCGCGGCCCGCACCCGGTTCCAGGTGGGGATGAAGGGCACTTCCATCGGATTGGCCAGGAACTGATCGCCCGCGTTGATGATGCTTTCCACGAACACTTCCACGGTCTTTTCCTCCGCGTGCCGGTCAAGCGTCAGGCCGTTGATCTGAGCATCGAAGTAGAAGCGTTCCACGAAATCCAGCGCATTGCGCAGGTACATGGCCTTGACCGTGCGGATGGTCTCGGGGGTGAGCACCACGCCGTGGGTGGCCAGCTTGCGGTAGAGCGCCTTGGCGATGTCGCTGCTCATGCGGGCCAGGCCCTTGCTGGCATCCTCGGCCGACAGTTCCTGGTGCTTGTGCTCGTAGGTCTCGGCAATATCCACCTGGCACACGGCGTTGGCGGTGTAGTGGCGGTGAACCTCGGCGAGAATGCCCACTTCCAACCCCCAGTCGGCGGGAATGCGGATGGTTTCCGCCACCCCCGCGCTCATCGCGAATTCGCCGGCCAGCGGATAACGGAAGCTGTCCATGAAGTCGAGAAAATCCAGCGGCCCGGCCACGCTGCTCAGCGCCCGCAGCAGCGGGGTGACAAACAGCCGCGCCACCCGGCCGTGCATGCGCCCGTCTGCCACCCGGGCGTAGTAGCCCTTCGCGAACTTGAACACGAAGTTGGGGTGGACGATGGGGTAGAACAGCCGGGCCGGGAGGTCACGGGTGTAGCTTTCGATGTCGCAGTCGTGCAGCGCCAGTGCCCGGCCGCGGTCGGAGGCCAGGAAGTAGCCCAGACACAGCCACACGTTGGCCCCCTTGCCCGGCCGGGCGGGGGCCAGATCCTCGTCGGAGAGCTGCTGCAGGATGGCCTGCATGCGCGGCCCGTCATTCCACAGGATGCGGTGACGCTGCGGCAGGCAGGCGAAGAACTCGCGGGCGTGGGCGAACTGCCGCTCGTCGGCGGCGTCCAGGCCGATGACGATTTCCTCCAGATACGGCACCTGCTTCAGCGCCTCGACAATCCGGGGCAGGGCCGTGCCCTCCAGCTCGGAGTACAGGCAAGGCAACACCAGAGTCATGGGCCGGCGGCGGCCGAAGGTCACCAGTTCGTTTTCCAGCGACTCCAGCGAGCGATCGCCCAGCCGGTGGAGCGTGGTGATGATGCCGTTCTGATGGAAATCCGCCATCTAGTCGTTCCCATTGTCGAAAATCTCTGCCAGCCAATCTAGCACCGCGGCGTTCCAGCCGGCGGGGCCGATGCCCGGCGCATGCACCAGACCCGGCGGGTCGGGCGGCGCGGCATGGCTGCCATCCGGCCGCGCCACCAGCACGCCGCGGTCGGCGGCGACGAGCATGTCGAAATCGTTGGGGCTGTCGCCCAGCGCCAGTGAGATCGGTGCCGTTTCACCGCCGAAGTGGGCCTGCAGCCGCCGCAATGCGTCGCCCTTGTCGCACTGACCCATCACGTGCAGGAAGCGCCCGCCGCGGCGCGTGGTCAGGCCGTGATTGGCCAGCCGGACTCGGAACTCGGCCAGCGCCTCGTCGCTACCCTGCCAAAGCAACGGCTCGGAACACAGCCGCTGACGGGCCCGTTCGGCATCGGCCTGCACCAGGCCGGTGCAGGCTGCAACCGCCGTTGCATCCATGTCCGCAAAGCCGGTAAAGGCGAAACCCTCGGCTCGCAGCGCGATCAGGACGTCGACAATGTCAGCATAGCCCGGCCCCAGACGTTCGACGTACAGACCGCCCGCCACGGCCGTGCCCCGATCGGCGCCGAAATAACCCGTCGGCACCGCCACGGCGCCGCCGTTTTCCACCACAAAAGGGGTGTTCGGGGCCAGCCGCGTCCGCAGCACTTGCATCTCGGCCAAAGTCTTGCTGGTCACCGGCACCACCGGAACGTCTCGGACGGCCAGCGCAGTCAGCGCCGGGACAGCGGCCTGCCAGCCGTAATCATAATGATCGAGCAGGGTGCCATCGAGGTCGGTGTAAACAACCCAGCGTGGCATGATTCCGTCAGGATTGGTCACGGGACAGACGTAATCGCCCGGCTTTTGCGGTCCATGGACACATGAAAGTGCTGATCATTGAGGACAATGCCGATCTTGCTGCCAGTATCTGCGAGTTTCTGGAGGACGAAGGGTGGGCGGTGGACTGGGCGGACACCGGCCCCCGGGCCTGGGAGCACACCAGATTAACCGATTCCTACGATGCCCTCGTGGTCGACTTGATGCTGCCCGGCATGGATGGCCTGACGCTGACCCGGCGGCTGCGCGAGGAACGCCACGATGCCACGCCCATACTCATGCTCACCGCCCGCGATGGGCTGGAGGATCGTCTGGCCGGATTCAAGGCCGGAGCAGACGACTACCTGATCAAGCCGTTCGCCCTGCCGGAACTGCAGGCACGGTTAACAGCTCTGCTGCGACGCGGCCGGCGTGCCGCCGGCGAGTTACGGGTCGACGGTCTGGTGCTGGACCTGGACGCCGGCCAGGCCAGGCTGAACGGCTGCAGCCTTTGCATGACGCCGCTTCGGCGTCGGCTGCTGGCCGCCCTGATGCGTGAATCCCCGCAGGCGGTGAGCCGACAGCGGTTGCTGCGTGAACTCTGGGGCGAAGATCAGCCGGATTCCGACGCCCTGCGTACGCACATACACGCCCTGCGGCGCAGCCTTCACGCATGCGGCCCCGGGCCGGCCCTGGTAACCCAGCCCGGAATGGGTTATCGACTCGCACCCGTATCGCCGTCACGCAGGTGAGGAAAAGCCTCCAGTTCCGCCTCGTCCGTGCGCTGGTCATCATCGTCGGCGCGGTGCTGATGCTGGGCACACTTGCCACCGTCATCGTCTCCGACTGGCTGGAAGACAGCGTGCTCATGGAAATCACCCAGCGGGAGGGCGATGCCATCGCGCGCGCCATGCTGGCCGGCGAAGACGTGGCCCTGCCGCGGACGTCCTCCCTGCAAATGTTCGTGGCCGAGAATGCACAAGACCCTACGGTGCCGGCAGCCATCCGTGCGGCGCCGGCAGGTCACTATGACGAAGTCGGCTGGCGCGGGGGTACTTATCACGTGTATCGCCGACCGCTCAATGAGCGCTGGCTCTACGTGGCCTACGACATCACGGCGATTGAAAGGCGTGAAGACGTCTTCGGCCTGCTGTTGTGGGTCAATGTGGCCCTGGCGCTCCTGTTGACGGGCGCTGCCGGCATTATTGCCGCACGCCTGACCATCGCCCCAATCGCACAGCTGGCCCACTGCGTGCAGAATCTGCCGGCGCAGACGCAGGGGCAGCGGCTGGCCACGGAATGCGATACCGACGAAACGATCATCATCGCCAGCGCTCTGGACCGGCATCTGGAACGGATCGAACGCCTGGTCGAACGCGAGCGCGACTTCACCACCGATGCCAGTCATGAACTGCGCACACCGCTGGCCGTAATCCTGACCACGGCGGAACTACTCGAGACCCGTACTGCGGACCACCCCGCACTCCGTGCCCAGATCGAGCGCATTCTCCGCGCCGCCCGACAGATGTCCGAACTCGCCGACGCGCTCCTGCTGCTGGCACGCGAGGACCAAGGCGACGAAACCACCCGGGTGGACGAGGTCGCACGCACCGTGGCAGCCGATGCTGCCTTCACCCCAGAGGCCGCCACGCGCCTGCAATTCGATCTGGATGACGAGCTGGCGGTGACAGCGCCGCGGGTGGCCGTGGCCACGGTGGTGCAAAACCTCGTCGGCAACGCACTGCGCCACGCGCCGACGGGACCGGTGGTGCTGCGCCTGCGGGGTCGCTGTCTCGAGATCACCGACCATGGCCCCGGAATGCCGCAGCCGATTCGCGAACGTGCCCTCGAGCGCGCCTTCCACGCCGGCGCGACAGCGGGGTCGGGATTCGGCCTCTACATCACCCGGCGCCTGTGCGAACGCTTCGGCTGGCACATCCGACTGCAATCGGACGAGAATCGCGGCACGCGAGTTGCCATCACGTTTTAACGTTGACTTAACCACCACCCGGGCAGCCTTGCACCATAGCCCAACCATCTCGCAAGGCATGCCCCGAACAACCGGAATCCGGGCGCTGATCCGCCCGCTGCGTCAGGCGCTGCGCCGACGCATCAGCCGGTGGATCACCCGGTGTTGTGGCACGCCCCATCCGCGCACCGGCCCCCTGCCTGCGCCCGGGCGGATTCTCGTCTGCCAGAGCAATTCGCGGCTGGGCAACACGCTGTTGCTCATCCCGTTGCTGCAGGGTCTGGCAGACCGTTACCCGCACGCGCGTATCGACGTGGTGATCAAGGGATGCGTCCATGGCAGTCTGCTTCAAAGCCTGCCGGGTATCGGCCACGTTCATGAACTGCCCGCCCGTGGGGCCGCACCCCGGGCGATGCTGAAGCTGATCCGCGAGCTGCGCCGCCTGCACTACGACCTGGCGGTGGAGGCCAACAGCCTTTCCACCACCAACCGCATCTTGCTGGCAGGGTGCGGCGCAAGCCACCGCCTGGGTTTCGCCGGGCCCGATCAGTGCCTGCGGCTGACGCATGCGGTCGCCCTGCCGAGTGTGGCGTCACATAGCGCCCTGCAACTGCTGCATCTGCTGACGGCATTGCCGGGCAGGGCGCCAGCCAGCCAACCAACACTGGCCGTGTACCCGGATGCGCCAACCCGCGCACGCGCCGAAACCCGTTTGCGGCGGGCACTCGGCAGCATCCCTGCCAACCGGCCCGTGATCGGTTTCTTCACCCGCGCGACGGGCAACAAGCAACTGCCGAACGCGTGGTGGCAACAATGGCGTGCCGCGCTGCATGCCGGCGGCGACCCGCCACTGCTGATCGAAATCGTGCCCCCTGGCGGCCTGCCCGTTCACGCGGATCAGGCGGCCGTGAGCACCACAGACCTGATGGAACTCGCAGCACTGCTGGCGCGGCTGGACGTGTTCGTGTCCGCGGACTGTGGGCCCATGCACCTGGCCGCCGCGGCAGGCATTCCGGTGGTGGGCCTGTTCCGGGCCACGCCGGCCAGCAGATTCGCGCCCCTCGGCAATGATTGCATCAGCCTCGACGAGCCGTTACATCCGGTGGTTGTGGCTCGGGAAACCGTGTGGCGCTACGACCGCCGCCGGGACACGCGGCGTTCAGCCTGAACAGCCGGAGCATTACCGGTCACTCGGCCCCGCGTCTTTCCAGCCCGGCCGCAAACTCGCGAAAGGCGGCGGCAGTGGCCGCCGGCCGCTCGATCATGGGGACATGGCCGGTTGCCGGCATCAGGTGCAACTGGCTGTCCGGCAGCGCCTGATCCAGGATTCGGGCACCGCCGACCGCAAGCAGGCGGTCATGCTCGCCCCAGGTAATCAGCGTGGGCACGCCCACCCCGTCCAGCGCCGCGGCCAGATCCAGCGGATCGGCGTGAATCTGTTCCAGCACCCTCGACCGCCGGTCACGTTGCGCCACCGCCTGCTGGGCCAGCACCCACTGGACCGGGGCCGGTATGTAGGGCGGCTCGTGAAACACCCAGTCCATCAATTCGAAGTATTGCTCGCGTGTGGCCGGCAGCAGCGGGTTCTCGCCGCCCGCCGCCACGTGCTCGTCCAGCTCGCTGGGCGGCGCGTCGGCCACCGCCGCGGGTGCCAGTAGCCAAAGCGACCGGACCGTTTCCGGATGCGCGGCCGCATAGGCCCCGGCGATGGCGCCACCCATCGAGTTGCCGCCGACGTGTACCAGCGACAGATCCATCGCCTGCACGAGCTGGTGGATGCGGTCCACCTGGGCGGCATAGCCATAGCCACGATCGGGGTCGGTCGGCGCTTCACCGAACGGCGGCAGATCGGGGGCGATCACGCGGAAGTGATCGGTCAGCTCACCCGCCAGGCGGGTCCAGTTGTCCTTGTCGCCGCCGAAGCCGTGGATCAGCAGCAGAGGCGGTCCGCTGCCGCCTTCGAGCACCGGCAGGGTCACATCGCCGAGCGACACCTCACTGACGTCCAGGCCGGCGTTGCCGCGCTCCAGCGTCAGCGCGAGCTGATAGGCGGTTTGTGGCGATACGATGTAGAGAAACACCAGCGCCGCGATAAGGGCGCCCGCCAGCAGCGCCAGGCCTCGTCCGAGCCATTTCATCATGCTTCCCCCTTGACCGGTTTCCCGGCGGGTCATGTTGCGCCAGCCGACGCGGATTGTCACCGGTCGGGATGGCAGCGAATCCGGCGCATGGTTAGAATTGCGGCCGCACGGCTGCAGGCCAGCCGCCGCTCCCCCGTCAGGCGAAACGCATACTCGTGAATCAGGATCACCCATCGGGCAACCCGGCTTCGCCACCGCCCGTGTGGTCGGTGCCGGCGGGCGGCGCCGGCGAACTGGCGCCCGAGCGGCCACTGCCGGAGGCAGGTATCGTCCCCTGGCTGGCCGGCGATCCAGCCATCGAGTGGCGCATCGCGAACCCGCTGGAACGCGGTGAGACCGCGGGCTGGTCCTGCGTTGCCAGCGAATCCGTGTGTCTGGCCACGCTGTCGATCACGGCAAGCGACGCCGATGCGGCCGACCTGGCCCGTCGCGTCTACCGGCAGTTGCTGGAACTGCGCGAGGCACTGGCCTTTCCCCATCTGCTGCGGGTGTGGCATTACCTGTCCGACATCAACGCCGGCGAAGGGGATACGGAGCGCTACAAGCGCTTCTGCCAGGGCCGGCTCGAGGTGCTGCGGGATCATCCTTCGCTGCTCGACCGGATGCCCGCGGCCACCGTGGTGGGCAGCCAGTTGCCGGGGCTGCACCTGCAATGCCTGCTCACCCGGATACCCCCGCAGCCGCTGGAAAACCCGCGGCAGATCCGCGCCTACGACTACCCCCGCCGCTACGGGCCGAGCCGCCCGGCCTTCGCCCGCGCCGCCCGCATGGTCTGGCCGGCGGCAAAGACCCAGCTGTTCATCTCCGGCACCGCCAGCATTCTCGGCCACGAGACCCAGCATCCCGGCGACGTGGCCGCCCAGCTGAACGAGTCGCTGGCCAACGTGGCCACGCTGCTGGAAACCGCCGGCGCGCCGTTCGCCGGCAAGGGGCTGGCAACGCTGGAACACCTGATCATCTATCTGCGTGACCCGGCCGATATCGAGCTCGTGAAAACGGTTCTGGCCGCGCAGCTGCCGACCAGGCTAACCTGGACCTGCCGCCAGGCCGACCTGTGCCGGCGGGACCTGCTGGTCGAGGTGGAAGCCCTGGCCACGGCGTAACCAGGGCGCCGTCACCGCAGCGTCACATGCGCCCCCTACGCTGTCCGGGCGATTATGAACCGGAGATGACCATGCGGATTGCCTACGGGGTGATGGGTTACGGTCGCGGTCACGCGATGCGCACATCGGCAGTGCTGCCGGGGTTGATGCAACGCCACGACGTGAAGGTATTCGCCGGCGCCGACGCCTACCCGGCCCTGCACGAACGCTTTCCCTGCGAAACCCTGCCGGTGATCGGCTACCAGTATGACGATCAGGGCCGGCTGTCCGCGCCCCTGACCATGGCCCGCAACGCCGGTCTGACAGCGGATCTGCTCGCGGCCGGGCCGCAGACTCGGGCGGTTTGGCAGCGGCTGGCGGCTTTCGCGCCGGATCTGGTGATCTCCGACTCCGAGACCTGGACCCATCGTTTCGCCCGTCACCACGGCATCCCCCGCATCAGCTTCGATCACGTGGGCATCATGGCCTTCTGCCACTGCGATTTCGCCCCCGAGGACCGCTGGCGCGGCATGCGCGATGCCCTGGGTTACCGCCTGTTCATGGGCGACCCGGACCGGGTGCTGGTATCGAGTTTCTACCCGGCCAGGCCCCGTACGGCGGGGGTCGAGGTGGTAGGGCCGATCCTGCGCGACGCCGTGCGCAACATCCGGCCCGAGCGCGGTGACTATCTGCTGGCCTATCTCAACAAGGGCGAACACCAGTACACCACTGCACTGGACACCGCACTGCGTGCCTGCGGGGAGCAGGTCATCGTCTACGGGGTACCGCGCCGCGGGCAGGAGGGCAATCTGCACTTCAAGCCCCCCGCCAACGAGGGCTTTGTCGCCGACCTGGCCGGCTGCAAGGGGGTGATCAGCACCGCCGGCAACCAGCTGCTCAGCGAAGCCGTGTTCCTGGGCAAGCCGGTCCTGACCATGCCCGAGGACGTGGTGGAACAGCGTCTGAATGCCCGGGCCGTGGTCAACATGGGCGTGGGCGCCCAGACCAGCCTGACCGGCCCCAGCCTCAACGACATCGGCCGGTTCCTGGAGCGGCTGGACCACTACGCTGCCCACACCACGCCCCACCGCCGCGACGGGCTGCCGGAAGCCGAGGCAGCCCTGGGCCGCTTCATCCGCGCCCTGCGCGCCGGCCGGCCACAGCCGACACTGTTGTCACGCGTGACCGGCGCTTACTGACAAGGCGTCAGCTCGACACCGTCGAACGGCTCAGATCACCCCGCCGATCAGCCAGCCCAGGTAACCGGCGTAGGCGCCCAGCAGCGCCGCGCCCTCCCAGCGATTGATGCGCCCGGTGCCGCGCCGCCCCAGGCAGAAGACGAACAGGATTGCGGTCAACGCCGCCATCACCAGCACGTCGCGGCCGAGCACCCCAGGCTCCACCGCCATCGGGTGGATGCTGCCGGCAATGCCCACCACCGCCAGGGTGTTGAACAGGTTGGAGCCCACGATGTTGCCCAGGGCGATGTCGTGCTCGCCCTTGCGGGCGGCGATCAATGACGACGCCAGCTCCGGCAGCGACGTGCCCACCGCCACGATGGTCAGCCCGATGATCAGATCACTCACGCCGAAACCCTGGGCGATCGTCACCGCGCCCCAGACCAGCACCCGCGAGGCCGCCACCAGCAGCACCAATCCCAGCGCCAGCCAGAACAGCGCCCGGCCCGGCGGCATGGCGGTGGCCTGCAGCTCCCGGGTCATGTCGGCGGCCAGCGGGTCGTCGCGGTCGCGCAGGCCCTGATAAATGGTCCAGGCCATGACAAGCGCGAACGCCGCCAGCAGCGCCACGGCATCCAGCCGGGAAAGCGCGCCGTCCCACAGCTGCCAGGCCGCCAGCAGCGTCACCGCCCCGAGCAGCGGCAGCTCGCGCCGGAGCACCTGGGAGTGCACCGCAATCGGGGCGATCACGGCGGTCAGCCCCAGGATCAGCGCGATATTGGTGATGTTCGAACCATAGGCATTGCCCAGCGCGATGCCCGGATTGCCCTGGGCGCTGGCCAGCGCCGACACCACCATTTCCGGCGCCGAGGTCCCGAAGCCCACGATCACCATGCCGATCAGCAGCGGCGGCACCCCGACGTGACCGGCCGCCGCCGCGGCCCCGGTGACGAACCGATCGGCGCTCCACACCAGCAGTATCAACCCGGCCAGGACAGCCAGCGCGGCAATCAGCATGACGTTGCTTGTTCGAGTGAAAATCAGGCGGCGCGATTATGCGACGGCAACCCGCGAAAGGATATGCCTGCGCGCACGCATCGGCCGCCTACCCCGGTCCGTATCTGGCCGTAACGGACTAGAATGGACCAATGATCGACGCGATGATGCAGTTCGAACCCTGGATCCGCCTGGGCGTGTTTGGCGGCGTGCTCGCCGTCATGGTCGTCTGGGAGTTCGCCTCGCCGAGGCGCCGCGACGACATCCCGCGCCTGCTGCGCTGGTCCGGCAACCTCGGCATCGTGGCCCTCGACACCGTGATCGTCCGGCTGCTGTTTCCGGCGGCGGCGGTCGGGGTTGCCCTGCTGGCCCGGGAAGGCGGCTGGGGTCTGTTCAACGTGTTCGACGTACCCGGGTGGCTGGCCATCCTGGCGGCCGTGGTCCTGCTGGACTTCGTGATCTACCTGCAGCACGTGCTGTTCCACGCGGTGCCGGGGCTGTGGCGGTTGCACCGGATGCACCATGCGGATCTGGCCTTCGATACCACCACCGGCCTGCGCTTTCACCCGATCGAGATCGTGCTGTCGATGGCGCTGAAGATCGCGATGGTGGCGGCGCTGGGCGCCCCGCCGGTGGCGGTGCTGATCTTCGAGGTGCTGCTCAACGCCACCTCGCTATTCAATCACGGCAACGTGTCGCTGCCCCCGCGCCTCGACCGGCTGCTTCGCTGGGTGGTGGTCACGCCGGACATGCACCGGGTGCACCATTCCTGGCACCCGGACGAGACCAACTCCAACTTCGGCTTCAATCTGCCCTGGTGGGATCGGCTGCTGGGCACCTACCAGCCGCAACCGCGCGACGGGCACGACGGCATGACCATCGGCATCAACCTGTTCCGCGACCAGAAATGGGAACGCCTGGACCGGATGCTGATCCAGCCCTTCGTCGGGCCCACCCACAGCTATCCGATCAACCGGCGCGAGCATCGCCCGCCGGACGCGAACCCGGATTAGGCCCGGCGCAGCACCATCCGGTTGCGGAAGGCCCGCCAGATATTGGCGTCGCGGCGCGCGAACATGTTCTCGATCTGGGCGATGTACTCGCCGGGCAGCCCGTGCTCGCGGCCGCCGGCCACCACGAACGCCTGATACCAGGTATAGGGGGCCATGGCATCGTCCAGCCACGCGTTGCGCGCACGGTAGGTGCCGGCGGGCAGGCTGCCGTTGTCGGTTTCCACCTGAACCTGGATGAACTCGTAGCCCGGGCCCTCCGCCGCATGCAGCTTGCGCAGGCGGCGATCGTCGATCTCGAAGATGACGCCGTGGACCACATCCGACGGCCGCCCGGTGGCAAAGGCATTGCACTTGCCGGACCCATCCCCGCCATTCATGTGAAAACGCAGGGCATGACCCTTGAGCCGCGCCGGCCCCAGCGGACGCGCACCGCGAACGCGCTGACGCAGCCGCGCCGTGAGCATGTTGGAACCGTAGGCAAAGTAGTGCATCGAGACTGGACACAGTCGCCGTGCGAATCCCCGAGCCGGTCGGCATGGGCCCGGCTGCGGCGGCGCGTGCCGGTACGGGACTCGCGCGCCTGTCATTCCCCCTGGAAAACGGTCAACCGTAACCATAGCACCCCGCGGCGGGACGAAGCGCAAAAAAAGGGCCGCTTGCGCGGCCCGAGGAGGAGGGAGAAACGGATTGGAGGAGAAGCGTCGACTGGAAATTCAGGCCGC
This sequence comes from Spectribacter acetivorans, assembly GCF_031846305.1. NCBI lineage: Bacteria > Pseudomonadati > Pseudomonadota > Gammaproteobacteria > Salinisphaerales > Salinisphaeraceae > Spectribacter > Spectribacter acetivorans. The sequence goes on along the minus strand of NZ_JAVRHY010000017.1, from coordinate 8,387 downwards.
CCAGGCCATCAGGCGCTCGCGCACCCGGGCAATGGCACGACCGTGCAACTGGCAGGCGCGGGATTCGGACACCCCCAGCCGCTCGGCGATCTGGCGCAGATTGAGGTCCTGGTCGTAGTAGAGCGTCATCAGCAGGCGCTCGCGCTCTGGCAGGGTGTCGCTGGCGTCCACCACCGCCCGATACAGGCTTTCCTGCTCGAAGCGCTGCTGCGGACTGGTCGCGTCCCCAGCGGGCACTTCGGCGGTGGTGTCGTCGGGACCGGCATCATCGAGGCTGGTCAGATAGGCGCTCGAGGCGTCGCTGACCGTGCGCCGCAGATCGGCCATGCTCACGCCCATCTCGGCGGCGATTTCCCATTCGCCGGCGGCCCGGCCGCAGCGGGATTCCACCGTGCTCTGGGCCTCGGCCACGGCACGGGCGGCGCGGTGTACGGACCGCGGGGTCCAGTCGCCGCGACGGATCTCGTCGAGCATGGCGCCGCGGATGCGGATGCCGGCAAAGGTGGAGAAGCTGGCGCCTTCACCGTCGCGGTAGCGCTCGTGCGCCTCCAGCAGGCCGAGCATGCCGGCCTGGATCAGGTCTTCCACCTGGACCGAGTCGGGCAGCCGGCTGACCAGCCGATAGGCGATCCGCTTGACCAGATCGATGTGCTCGGCGACCAGCGGGTTGGACTGTTGCGCAGGCGCGTACATGGCATTGGCTGTTTTCATGAGTCCCTCGTCGGATTGGTTCAGGTCGAGGCCTGGCATTGCATGGGCTGGTTGGAGCGGAGCATCCGCTCGATGAAGAAAGCGACGCCGCCGCGATGCCGCGGTGGCGGCGCCCAGGAGTCGATGCGCCGGGCCAGGCGCTTATAGGCGCGGCTGGCCGGGCTGTGGGCGAATGCGTTCACCACTGGTAGACCCAGCGACCGGGCACGTTCGATCAGCGGGTCCTCGGGAATCGCGCCGACGTAATGCAGCGCCACGTCGGCCTCGGCCTCGGTCAGCCGGGCCAGGCGCTCGCCCAGCTCGGTACCGGGACCGTCGTCCGCGCGGTTGACCAGAATCCGGAACCGGTTGTGGCCGGCGCGGCCGCCCAGGGCACGAATCAGGTCCCGGGTGTGTCGCAGTCCGGCCGGTTCACCGCCAACCACCACCAGTACTTCGCCGGCGGCCTGGACGAACTGGCGGGTGGCAGTCCCGGCGCCGGCGGCGGTATCCACCACCAGCACGTCCGGGGTTTCGTCGAGATCGCTGAAAGCGCTGATCAGGCCACGGCTCTGCGCGGCGCTCAGCGTGGTGACGCCGCCCCGATCGGTGCTGGCAGGCACCACCCGCAGACCCGACGGGCCATCCAGAAGAATGCTGGCCAGCTCGCAACTGCCGGCAACCACATCGGCCAGGCCGTAACGCGGCTGCAGATCGAGGGCGGAAGCCACATCGGCCAGCGCCGGGTCCCCGTCCAGCAGCATGGTGCGGTGGCCGCGATTGGCCAGCGCCCCGGCCAGATTCACCGCCACGCTGGTCCGGCCGATGCCATTGCCGGCACCAGCCACCGCGATCACCTGGACCGGGTCCGGACTGGCGGTCGTCCAGTGGTTATTCATGGCGGAGCTCCGCCTCGTCCGGCGCGAACGCGGGCAGGCCGATGCCCTGTGCCTTGAGCTCGGCGAGCTTCAGACGCAGTACACGCGGGGCGATGCCCAGGCGCGCAGCGGCGTCACGGCGCAGACCGCGGGCGGCGCGCAGGCTGTTGAGAATGCGCCGCTGCTCCCGGCGCAGATGATCGGCGGCCGAGCCGGACAGCCCCAGATGGCGAGGCTCGATGGCGCGGCCATCGCATAGCACCAGGGCGCGCTGCAGGCAGCGCTCCAGCGCCGCCTCACTGGCCCAGGCATGCGCCTCGAGCTGGCGGCGGGCGGCAGCGGTCAACTGCGGGGGCCGGCCGTCGGCATGGCGACGGAGCAGGCTCACGGCACGCGGCACCACGCCCGATGTCGGATCGTGTGCGGTGGGCAGTGAAGTCTGGCTTTGCGTCATGTCCGATTGCTCCTTCGACGCCGGCCGCGGTTTCGGCCGACGCAGTGAAGGGAGCAATCGGTATGCCGATTTTTTTAGTTCATGAAATCAATAAGTTGGAATTTACGCCGGGCAGGCTCGTCAAATTCCCGACGGGTCATGCAGGTCCTGTCCGACGGTTTGATGGCGGTTTGACCCGGAGGCGACGGAATACAGGCGGTCGATCAAAGCGGGTCCGGGCTAGCCCGCACCGGCATGCCGGCCGGCCATCACCCTCGGGTGGCGGCCCGGCGAATGTCGCTAGTCGCTGCTGATGTCGTACTTGCGCATCTTCTCGACCAGCGTGGTCCGGCGCAGGCCCAGCATCTTGGCCGCCCGGGCCACCACCCCGTCATTAAGCGACAGGGCCTGGGTGATCAGGCGCACCTCCAGGCGGGTGGTCAGGGCGCGCAGATCCACCCCCGCCGACGTCAGACGCACGCCGTTGATGACATCGCCCGGCGCCCGCTCCATGTTGCGGATATCATCCCCGGAGGTGAGCACGACGTTGTCCGCCCCGAGGATGCGGCTCGGCAGGCGGTCGATATCCAGCCGCTCGTCGGGGTAGAGGATGCGCAGACGTTCGACGATGTTGCCCAGTTCACGGACGTTGCCCGGCCAGCGGTAGGAGGCCAGCGCCACCAGGGCCTGGTCGGTGAAATCCAGGCTGATGCCGTCCTCGGCCTCCAGCCGCGCGAGGATGCTGCCCACGATGGGCTCGACATCCTCGGGGCGGTCCCGCAGCGGCGGCACCTCGATGGGGAAGACGTTGAGCCGGTAGTAGAGGTCCTCGCGGAAATTGCCGCGCTCGATCTCGGCTTCCAGGTTGCGATGGGTGGCGGCCAGAATGCGTACGTCGGCAGTCAGGGTCTTGTTGCTGCCCACCCGTTCGAACGTCTGCTCCTGCAGCACCCGCAGCACCTTCACCTGCATGTCCAGGCTCATGTCCCCGATCTCGTCCAGGAACAGGGTGCCGCCCTCGGCCATCTCGAAGCGGCCGGGTCGGGCGGTGATCGCACCGGTGAAGGCGCCCTTTTCGTGGCCGAACAGCTCCGACTCCAGCAGATCGCGGGGAATGGCGCCGCAGTTGAGCGGCACGAAGGCCCCGGCGGCGCGGTTAGAGGTGCGGTGGACTTCGCGGGCCACCAGTTCCTTCCCGGTGCCGGATTCACCCAGGATCAGCACGCTGGCATCGGTGGCCGCCACCCGTTCGATCAGCTGCCGGACCCGGCGCATGGGATAGCTCTGGCCCACCAGGGTATGCTGCGGCCGGGTACGGCGAACCGCCCGGCCGTTGCCGCGCGGGGCAGGCAGCCGGTCCAGCTCGAAACGCAGCTGATTGAGTGCGATCGGCGCGTGCATGCAACTGGCGAACCCGGCTGCCTTGCCGTGCCGGTAACTGTCGTCGCCGTCGCCGCGGGGATAATCCAGCACCAGCAGGGTGGGCAGCCGCGCGGCCAGGCCGTCGATCGCCGACTGATGCTCGCCCAGCCCCACACGGCCGTCGGATACCAGGGTCGCGGCGGAGAACGGCAGCGACTCGGTCTCGAGCTCGTCGGCCAGATCGTCGAAGGTCACGAATGCCGGACGGCGCTTGAGAAAGCCGAGCATATCCATGATCGAGCGGGCCGCATCGAGTTCGGCGCCCACCACAAGCATGCGCTGTTCCTGTTCGTGTGCGGGATTCCCGACCATGCGTTCCCCCACCGCGACGTGTCCGGGGCGACCCTGATGCCCGGGATTGTTTTATCGCGGCTGGCTCCGATTATACAGACCGGTCGGGGCCCCGCCGCGACCCGGCTGGCCGCGCCGGGGCGGGCGGGGCAGAATCGGGGTTTCCCCCACCGGCGTGCCCGACCACCCCATGCGCATCGTGATTGCTCCGGACAGCTTCAAGGGCTGCCTGCCGGCGTCGGCCGTGGCGGCATCCCTGGCGGCGGGGATGCAGCGCGTGGGCGAATTCGACACCCATTGCCTGGGCCTGGCCGACGGCGGCGAGGGAAGTCTGGATTGCGTGGCCGCGGCCCGACCCGATGCCCGATTGCATCACGCCGCGGTCCGGGGCGTGCACGGCCGGCCGGTGAATGCGCGCTGGCTGGATCTGGGCCCGGACGGGGCGTTCGTGGAATCGGCGGAGGTGCTGGGTCTGGGCCTGATCGATGCCGGCGGCCGGCCGCCACTCGCCGAGCGCGGCAGCGCCGGCCTCGGTCAGTTGCTGCAGCAGCTGCTGGCGGCGGGGTATCGGCGGATCGCGGTGTCGCTGGGCGGCAGCGCCTGCAACGACGGGGGCCTGGGCCTGCTGCTGGCCCTGGGCGGGCAGGCCGAGGACCCGGCAGGAGATCCGGTCACCCCGGACCTCGCCGGTCTGTGCGGGTGTCCGAAGGTCACGGCCCCCGCCCTGCCGGCCGATCTGTCGCTGACCGTGCTCTGCGATGTCGATAATCCGCTGGGCGGGCCGCGCGGCGCCACCCGGGTGTACGGGCCGCAGAAGGGGTTGACGCCGCCGATGCTGCGCGAGGTGGAACGGGGCCTGGATCACGTGGCCCGACAGCTCGATGCGGTCGCGATCGGCGAGCAACCCGGGGCCGGGGCCGCCGGCGGGCTCGGGTTCGCCCTGGCCTGTCTGGGCGGCGACCTGGTTGCCGGCGCGCCGGCGATGCTCACGCTGGCCGGGATGGAGCCGTTGCTGGCCGGGGCGGCGGCTGTCCTGACGGGGGAGGGCCGGGCCGACCGGCAGACCCTGCACGGTAAGCTGCCCGTCGCCGTCGCCGAGCTGGCCGCAGGTCGGCAACTGCCGGCGCTGCTGGTGGCGGGTGATATCGAGGCCCGGGCCCGCGGGCCGCTGGCCGAACGCTTCCGGGCCCAGTGGGCGCTGACCGATCTCGCCGGAAATGCGGAAAGCGCTCAGCGCGAGGCGGAACACTGGCTGGAGGCGGCCGGAGCCGAGGCCGGACGCTGGTTGCTGAGGAATCTCTGATCCCGCTCGCGCGCCGGGATACCGCATCGACGCCCCGGTCACAGCTCCATGTTCAGTTCCTTGATCTTGCGAGTCAGGGTATTGCGGCCCCAGCCCAGCAGCCGGGCCGCTTCCTGCCGGTGACCGCCGGTTCTCGCCAGGGCGGTGCGGATCATCACCCGCTCGAAGCTGGGTAGCGCTTCATCGAGAATGTGGTCGCCGCCCTCGGCCAGGCGCCGCTGGGCCCACCGGGCCAGCTGCTCATCCCAGGGTCCGCTGCCCGTTTCGGTGGTGCTGCCATTGCCCGTGTGCGCCTGGGTGGCGGTTTCCGCGCCACGCAGTTCGTCGGGCAGGTCGTCCAGCATCACCTCCCGGCCCGGCGCCATCACGGTCAGCCAGCGGCAGAGATTTTCCAGTTGCCGCACATTGCCGGGCCAGTCCAAGGCGGTGAGAAACTCGGTCGCGTCGGGGTGCAGGTGCTTGATTTCCGCATCGAGTTCGCGGGCGGCGCGATCGAGGAAGAAATCCAGTAACAGGACGATATCCTCACGGCGCTCGCGCAACGGCGGCACCCGCAGCCGGATCACGTTCAGGCGATGAAAGAGGTCTTCGCGAAAGGCGCCGCGGGCGACCTCCTTTTCCAGATCCTGGTGGGTGGCGGCGATAATGCGCACGTCCACGGAGATGGCGCTGTGGCCACCCACGCGATAGAACTGGCCGTCCTGCAGCACTCGCAACAGCCGCGTCTGCAGTTCCGGCGGCATGTCGCCGATCTCGTCCAGGAACAGGGTGCCGCCATTGGCCTGCTCGAAGCGACCGCGCCGCTGGCCGGCCGCGCCGGTGAACGCGCCCTTTTCGTGGCCGAAGAACTCCGATTCCATCAGGTCCTTGGGAATGGCGGCGGTGTTCACGGCGATGAACGGCTGGGCGGCCCGCGGACTGTGTTCGTGCAACGCCTGGGCCACCAGCTCCTTGCCGGTGCCGGACTCGCCGGTAACCATCACCGTGATATTGGAGCCGGACAGCCGGCCGATGGCGCGAAACACCTCCTGCATGGCCGGTGCCTCGCCGATGATGGCGTGGCCGCCGTCCACCGCGGGCCGCAGCTGGGCGCCGCCATCGTCCGAGGCGGCCGCGGCGCGACGCACCAGGTCCACCGCCTCGTCCAGATCAAACGGCTTGGGCAGATACTCGAAGGCCCCACCGCGATAGGCGGAAACGGCACTGTCCAGGTCGGAATGGGCGGTGATGATGATGATGGGCAGCGCGGGATGGGACTCGCATACCCGCTCCAGCAGCTCCAGCCCGTCGATACCCGGCATGCGTACGTCCGTGATCAGGACGTCCGGCTGCTCGGTGGCCAGGGCTTCCAGCAGTTCGATACCGCCGGCGAAACTGCGGGTGGCAATGCCGGCACCGGTCAGGGCGCGTTCCAGCACCCAGCGGATGGAATCGTCGTCATCCACCACCCAGGTACTGAGGGGCCGCTCATTCATCGGCCGTCTCCAGGGGCAGGAAAACCGAAAACGTGGTGTCACCGGGGCGGGATTCGCACTCGATAATGCCCCCGTGTAGATGCACCAGGTACTGGGCGATGGGCAGGCCCATGCCGGTGCCCTCGGCACGCGAGGTCACCATCGGCAGGAAAATGCGGGGCAGCAGATCCTCGGTGATGCCGGGGCCGTCGTCGGCCACGTCGATGCGGATCACCAGCCGGTGCTGATGGCCGCCGATGGTGAACAGCCGCTGGGCCCGGGTGCGCAGCAGGATACCGCCGGCCTCGCCCACCGCCTGGGCGGCGTTGCCGATCAGGTTGAACAACACCTGGATCAGTTGCTCCCGGTCCGCCCGCAGCCGCGGCAGGCTGGGATCGTAATCGCGGGTGAGGGTCACGCCCGGCGGCAGATCGGCCGCCAGCAGGCGGCGTACATGCTCGAGTGCTTCGTGGATGTTCAGGTCCACCAGATCCGGCGGCTGCCGCGGCCCCAGCATCCCGTCGACCAGATTCTGCAGGCGGTCGGCCTCGCGGATGATCACGCCGGTGTAATCGCTCAGGTCGCGATCGGCGATTTCGCGTTCCAGCAACTGGGCCGCCCCGCGCAGGCCGCCGAGCGGATTCTTGATCTCGTGCGCCAGTCCCCGGAGCATTTCGCGGTTGGCCAGATTCTGGTTGCGCATCTGGTCATCGCGGGAAATGCGCAGATGACGATCCAGCGCCAGGAACTCCAGCGCCAGCGCCGGCTGGTCCCCGTGGGAAAAGGGGGTGACGGTGCAATCGACCGTGACGCCGTCCCCGCTGCCACTATGGGGCAGCCGCAGCTCACGCTCGGTGTAGGCCGCGCCCTCGCTCAGGGCCTGTTCCAGCCGCTCGCGCTGGCAGGCCAGGGCGACGATGGCCCGGTCGATGCGCAGCCCGCGGCTGTGGCGCGCGCTGACGCCGAACAGCACTTCCGCCGCCGGGTTGATTGCCCACACCCGCAAGTCCTCGTCCAGGCAGATCACCGCCGTGGCGAGATTGTCGAACATGATGTCGGCAGACGGGGCTTGGTACGACACGGGCACGCTCATGGTTCATCCGCAAGCAAAAGCGGGGCCAGCCGGGAAACGGCGTGATACCGACGATCGACGGGCCGCGTCGCACCATATTAGTGCATAACCGGCAGGTCTGCCGAGGCACTAGCAGTATCGGGTCAGGGGCCACCACCCAGGCGAGGTGCCGCGGGCGCACCGGCGGCACCGGTACTGCCCGGCGAGGTCGGTGCGCCGGCATCGGCGTCCTGGCGATTGGCCGGGGACAGCGCTGACGGGGGCTTCATGTGGAAGGTCACCGCCTGGCTACGGGCGACCGGTTCCTCGCCCTGCAGAATCACCGCGCTGATGGCGTGGGTACCGCGGGGCACGCCCTGTAGCTGGAGGCTGGTACGGCGCCCGTCCGTGCCCCGGACCGGTTCGCCGTCGAGCACGTACTGCAGGGTTTCGCCCTCGGCCAGATCGCGCTCCAGCTCCACCTGCACCGGCACCAGGCCACGGGCGTCGCGGAAGGTCTCGTCGGTGCCGGGTCGCACCAGGTTGAGTCTGCCGGCATCGCCGTCGGTGGTTGCGCCTTTCTTCTTATCCGCGGCGACTGCGGCCGGCGCCTGCATCGACTGCAACCGGGGCAGGTCGGGCTTGCTGGCGCCCTTGACCGGCTGATCGCTGTAATGGGTCACGCCCTGATCGTCCACCCACCGGTAGACCTCGGCGCCGGCGGGCGCCGCGATCAGGGTGGCCACAACAAGGGTGACTGCGAGCTTCATGATTCCGGAATGTAGCAGCTTGCGTGACTTCGACCACAACAACGGGGCCACGTTGCCGCCCCCGGCAATGGCGCGACGGGATTCCGGGAATCCCA
>NZ_JAVRHY010000016.1:0-63492 GCF_031846305.1 Spectribacter acetivorans | reverse complement strand
GAATCAAAAGCCCGGAGAGTTAATGCGCTATGCAGCGCATCTCGGACGTCATTATTACTCTTCCCGCCTCTTGGCTGACTCTTCTTTCCCGACTCGGTAAGTGCTGGCCGCTCTTCTGGACTTGATGTCTGGCCTGTACTCTTGGCTGGTCCCGTAAGTGTGTGGGTGCAGGAGATCTGGACGAAGATGGCCAAGGGTATTGAGAGAAATCGGAGTTTTACCAACTCCTTGATCCAACCTACGGCAATCAAACTACTTGGACGGCAATATTCAACCACTCTTTATTCCTTTCTGCTTAGCCAGCATGTCCTTTGGCTCGTGCGACTCCGCATGCATGAGTATTGAGTGTTTCCGGTGGCGTCATCGCGATACTAGCTACGGTATTTCACTGAGCCATCGACGCAAAGGGTGTAGTTTTCTGAGTAAAGTATCACCCACTGACGGTATCAGGGGGTCAGTGGCGCTCTTGAAGAAGTGAACGACTGATCAAGCCATTTCCTTAGGCGGTTTAGTAAGCTTCCTAAGGGTCCCATGATTCAGTAGACGGCTACCTCGTCTTCGCTATCATTCCAATGCGAGAGCCGGTATCCGCTCCCCAAACGGGTCCGCGTCCAGTGCCTCGGCCATGCACTCGCGTAATACCGTCAAACCGGCTTGTCGGTGCCAGGTGCCGCCATCTTCCAGGTTGCGCCCATCATCCGGCCAAACGATCTTGGGCGGCTTTAGCCTGAGATGAACCGGATCGATGGGGACACCCTTGCCGCTCAGGTCGGTCAGTTTTCGTCTGAGACGCTCCGGGTAAGGCCAGGTCCGGTCCATCCATTCGTCGTAGGTGAGCATATGGATGATGAACCCGCCATCGATAGCGAAATAGGTCCGGCTATCGTGCTTGTCCGGCTGGCGGATCGGCACGGTGACCACACAATCGGCATGCCCGCCGGCGTCCGTGGGGTGGCCGCTGACCAGGGCAACATAATGCAGGCCCTGGGTCCGCCGTCTGGCATGCCTGGCCTGCCGGAGCCGTAATTCGACCCGCCGCCTGCCGCAGAATCGCCGCCGCTTGGTAATCCATTCCACCTCTGGATGCAGCAGTTCGACGAACGCTTCAAGCGATTCCGCTTCCCAGTTGGCGAGACGTGCGTAGCGTTGGCAGATTTCAGCAGTTGTTGGCGCCATTGGTCTGTCCTCGATCATGCCCCCGATTGGCCCTGCCGCCTGGTCCGCCTTCTCCGAAACCACATATCCGGTAATGCGGCCACGACCGCCTGATTGGTTTCGTACGCGACCGGGTCGAGGTCCGGTATCAATTCCAGGTCCTCGGGCCGAATCCGTTCGCTGGAGAAACGTTCGTCCCGGCCTTGCAGTAGGTAGACGAACTGCTTACTGATACCGGAGACCGGCCGACTGGCGAGCCCGGTCACGATGACCAGGCAGCCACCGAGGTGCTGATACTCGGCAGGCAGACACTCGGCTGGCCGAATCCGCAGCTTCATCCCGATGGGCCAACCAAAACGGAAGTGGACGATATGCTCGGCTTGCATGGCTCAATCGCCTGTTACGGTTCTCTTTCTGGTGCCATCCGCGGCTAGCGCTGCGCGAATAGCAGCGTAACTGTAGGCGTACGCCCCTACTGTACCGATCTCCATGGGTCCGGCCACGGTTCCTCCCTACCTCAAACGAATTGAGCATCGCGAGTGCTCTCATTGCCGCGATTCAGGTGCCCGAAAAGGGCGTTCCAGTTGGCCAGTAGTTGAGGCGGAGCCTATCCACCATACGCGCAGGTCATACGCCGCCGGACGCCAGCAGGTCGGCACATGTCGCAATGCCGGCTAAGTCTTACTTTGTGACTTTTATTGATCGTTAAGATGGTATGTGTGACCAATTGCCGGTTCGCAGGCACGTTACTGTCGCCCCTTTGAGCATCAGCCGGAGGCGGCGGATGCCGACATCGTGTCCGCAGCTATATTACCTCGATTCAGGTTTATATTACCCCTATTAGGGCATATAATAGCTGACGATCGCATGCAAGCACCTCCCACCATGACCGCTCGCCCTTCCATCGGTTTGTCCCTCGACGTGCCGGCCACCCTTTTCGGCGGCCGCACCGCAGCTCTTGTTCTTCTTTTCGTTGCCGCCAACCGAGAGGGCTATGCGACCCAGATTGCCCGTGCCCTTGGCATGCCGGTCGGCCAAGTGCAACGACAGCTACTGAAGCTTGAGGCTGGGGATGTTCTTCAGGCGCGCTCAGTCGGGCGAACGAGGTTGTTCAGCATGAACGAACGGCTTCCCTTCGTTCGAGACCTGGAAGCGTTGCTCAGGCGGGCGCTTGAATATCTACCTGACGCACAGCAGAGACAACTGATGGTGCGAGGGCGTCCCCGTAAGACCGGCAAGGGGTTGCCCGAGGCATGAGCGGGAAGCCCCTGTCTTCGCGAATGTCGGCGACCGAAGTGGCCGTGCGGATATCAGAAGCGCTGAGCGACGCAGGTATCGATGTCGTACTGTCCGGCGGTGGGGCGACCGCTTTCTATACCCGCGGCGCGGTCAGGTCCCAAGATCTTGATTTCGTAACGGCCGCATCACGGAAGGAGCTTGACCCGGTGATGCAGGCTCTAGGCTTCCGCCGAGCCGGTGCAGCGCGCTTTTACCAGCACGCCGATGTTTCATGGTCCGTCGAGTTTCCCTCAGGTCCGCTGGCTATCGGCCGGCGGCTCCACCCGGAGTCGGCGGAAGTGCTGACAGACCATGGGTGCTTGCGGGTGCTCAGTGTCACATCGGCCTGCGAAGACAGGCTGATCCAGTGGCTGGCATGGGGCGTGACCGAAGCGCTTTATGCCGCAGCGGAGATCGCCGCGCGAAATCCGGAGGCCGTCGACCAGGATGACGTGCTGCGCTTCCTTGCCGAAGAGGGTGCTGGCGACCCCGAGCTTGCCCAGTGGCACGGAGCGGTCGACCTGGCCCGGTCTCGCCTGGCGCCAGATGCCAATACTGGACCACGTCCGGCCTAGCCGATTTCCCCTTCAGGCAACGTGGTCTTCGCCAAGTCGGCACATGTTGCGGTGCCGACTAAATCGTTCTTCGTGACATTTATTGGTCGTTAAAGTCGTGCTTGTGACACATTGCCGGTTCGCAGGCGCGTTAATGCCGCCCCTGTGACTCCGCGGCCGGAGGCGGTAGATGCACACATCCCTGGTATCCACGCGCAATGCCGACGCCGCGGCGCGACAACGCATTTCTCGTGCGCACCGCTCCGGGGTCCTGCGGCCGATGTGGGCCGCGGCATCTACACTAGCGACCTGATCTCACCGCTTGACCAGATAGCGCGCCGCCTTGCCTATGCGCTCGCCGCGCTGCTTTACCCGGCGGGGTTGTGGGCTATCGCACGGCGATGGAAGGCGGCATCGGCGATCGTGGCGTTATGTTTATCACTCACGACTCGGGCAGCCGTCACCTCCCTGGGCTGGAGTTACGCACGGTGAATCGTTGCTGCCCACTGTAGGGCGACTGGTTGTTGCCCGGTGGCCCGCATATTTCCAGCACTCCTCACCTTCTGCTGGAGAACCTGACGCCGAGCCGGGCCCGCACGGCGCTTTTCCGCAGCAGCGGCGCCGAAGCGGTCGAGGAAAGGCCGGAGCGTCTGGCGGCTCTGTGCCGAGAACCGGATCTCCTTCGTGTGCGCGACGAGGCCCGCGTGATCGCGCCGTCGCTGGGCATGGAGTCCGAGTACCGCATGCTCGATTGCATATCCGCCAGCTGCTTGGCTCACGCCCTGGGTCGCCTGCCACTGCCAACTGCCACGGGTCGTGGCCGCGCGGCCCGGCAGCCGATCGACACGGCCTGAATCGCTCCGGGAATGCCAAGGGTCGGTCTCACCTCAGGTGTCCTCCGCAGCTTGTGTCGTCCAGCCCTGGGTCACCGAAAGGCAATCGGTGGTCATAGACCAGACATGACCGTCCACGGCTAACTCCGCCAGGGACAGGCTACCGCCACGCGAGACACCGCTGTCGATCCACCGGGTATTGCCTGCCCGGGCCGGCAACGGCATGGACGTATGGCCGAAGAACACCACATCGATATCGGACACCGACAGATCACCAGCCCGAGTCCCGCCAGAACTGCCCTCCGAGACCAAGCCCAAGACGTCATTCGCCCGGGATCGCGACCAGACCAGATGCTCGATACTTCTGGCGAAGTCCGGGTTGGGCGACTCGTCGGTCAGACAGGCTCGAACCGCCGCCCAGGAATCCGCCAGGACATCGGCATGCACCAGTCCGGCCGTGCCGCCATCGGGCAATGCCACCTCGGCCGCCAGCGGCAGCATCTGGATGTCGCAGTACAACGACTCCCCATCGCCCAGCGACATGCGGAAGAACCAGTCGCCGCCGTTGGATATCCAGAGGCTCGCGGCACGCATGTCCTGCGGCGCCCAGTCGACGATATGCGCCCCACGCAGCAGCATCTGCTCGTGGTTGCCGCGAATCGCGTTGAACCACGGCTTGAGAAGAAACTCGGAGGTGCGCTCGCACTCCGGTCCGTGGTCGACCAGGTCACCGACCGAAAAGACCCGGTCGGCGCGTTCGTCGAATGCCACATGCGTAAGCAAGGCCTCGAGCAAATAGAAGTGCCCGTGGATATCGCCCACCACGAAATCGCGGCCGGCGGTATTGGCGTCATGACGTCGGAACAGTGGTCGGGGCATGGCGTCCTCCAACGAAAAAAACCCCGGCAGTGGATCTGCCAGGGTTTCGTTGAGAGGGTCCGATCCTGACAGGGAACCTGCCAGGTCGATGACACAAGCAGGTCAGCGCGCGCGAATAATTTCGCGCACGGCTTCAAGACGGAGCTTGGTCTGGATCGTGATCATCGCGCGCAGTCTACGCCGGCGTGCTGTCCGGCGCCAGCTTCTCGACTATCGCCGTGGAGCAGTACTCTCCGGCATAAAAGACCAGAGTGCTGCGATCGTCCCATCGTCCGGACTGATAAGCGGAGTCGGCCGGATTGAAAATCGGGTGGGCGCCGTTCGGATCACCAATCCGATACGCAGCCAGCGTATACGTGAGTCGTTGGCGCTCACGCGGCTGAGCCATACTTCAACCGCCCGAGAAGACTTTCAACCGCATCCGCACCCACGTCATTAAGCGCAGCGACTTCCATCGGGACCTTTCCGTCGAGCAGCATGTGGGGCTTGAACATGAAGCGTCTCGATTTGTCATCGCCGCCGAAGACATCACGAGCGACGGTCCAAACTCGAGCCACGCGCTCGACACGCTCGCTGTTCTCCGGACTGAGTGGCTTCTTGTCCTTGCGGCGCCGCTTCATTGTGGCGTCAGACACGATCATGCCGAACAGGTGCTTCTGCTCCTCGAATACTATTGAAGCGACGCGATCAACTGCAGTTATTGGCAGCCCCTCTGCAATCTGATGGGCCAGCCACAGGCGGGAATAACCTTGCTGCTTGCCGCCTTCCAGGCCAAGCAACTCAACCACGTCTTCGATACGTGCCTCGGTTTCCATAGGCTTCTCCGATCAGATCGCCCAATGAGAGGTCACGTTTAGCACAACCGGAGACAACGATGAACCGGGTGGCCCACGCTTCCGTGGTCCGAATTCTGGGGCATGAGAGTACGCGCGCTCGGTGAATGAAGCTTCGCGGAATGCTAACGAGAGTTCGCGACTGGTGAATGAAAGTTCGCAGTCGCTCATGCCCAGGCTGGTGAATGAAAGTACGCCAACGGCACGGCGGCCAACCTGCTTCTTGACATAGGTTACTGATTACACTGGAAAATATAGGAAGAAGCGCGCAGATCGAAGGTGCCCCGTCCAAGCACCCAGAATTATCCGAGAACTCTCGTTAATTTCACAACGAGGCGACGTTTGAATACAATAAAAACAGTGGGTTACGATCGAGCCGATCGAGAAGTACGATATCCAGGCGAATAGAGCCGCATGACAAAAAGCGGGAACTGCGAACTTTCGTTGACCGGCGCAAGCCGCGAGGTGCGAACTCTCATTCACCAGGCCGATACATGCCCCAAAAGGCGCTGAAAAGCCCGTGGCGACCGAGATCCGGGCGATCTTCGACGCACCAGACGAAACCGAAGCCACGCGGCTGATCGGGCGCTTCATCGCGACCTACGCGGAGACTGTTCCAAAGCTCGCCGAATGGGCCGAAACCGCCTTGCCTGAGGGTCTGACGGTGCTGCCGCTGCCGCCAGCCCGAGACAAGCATCAGCCCCCCACCCCGAGCAAACCCGCGACGTACCGCATTACCGGGAGCTGCGCGCCAACATCGTCGGGCACGCTGCCACAACGTCAAATGACGATGCTAGCGCGATGCCGGTGGCGCAGCGTGGGCACAGGATGGGCACGAGATGGGCACAACCCTCGTCAGGGCAGGCGTGAATCCCGGACGGTCCGTTCTGTCACATCGCCTGCAACCTAGCACGACACGCACATATGTCGCTGACTGAGCGCAAAAAAAGAGGCCGATCGCGACAAGCGATCAGCCTCTATAGTATGGCGCGCCCGGGAAGATTCGAACTCCCGACCTTGCGGTTCGTAGCCGCACGCTCTATCCAACTGAGCTACGGGCGCGTGATTCCGTATTGTACTGCAATGTAATGGCGGAGAGGGAGGGATTCGAACCCTCGAAGAGGCTATAAACCCCTTACTCCCTTAGCAGGGGAGCGCCTTCAGCCACTCGGCCACCTCTCCTAATTCTATCCAGCGCTTGCCGGCGCATCACTGCCAGCCGGAGCGCCTTGCTCGGCTCGTCCTGAGCCTCGCCCGAAAGGCCGCGTAGGATAGCGATGCTGACCGGTCAGGTAAAGGCTGCGGTCAGTCGCTGTCTTCGGCTGACGCATCCTCGTCTGCCGCCTGCTTGCCCAGTCGCTGGCGCACTTCCTCGCGGTGCACCGAGACGTCCTTGGGCGCTTCCACGCCCAGCCGGACCTGGTTGCCTTTCACGCCCAGGATGGTGACTGAGATGTCGTCGCCGATGACCACGGCCTCCCCCACTCGGCGTGTCAGGATCAGCATGTCCGGGTCCTCCCCCGCTTGAATGTCGCACGGCCTGCCCGGCTTGCCGCCAGGTCTTATATCGTCGTCGCCCGGTCAGTCCTGTTCGCTGAGCGGGGTGAGTTCACTGTCCACTTTTTCGGGCTCCGCGTCCAGATCGAAGGTCTCGTGCAGGGCGCGCACCGCCAGTTCGAGGTACTTGGCCTCGATCACGATGGAAATCTTGATCTCGGTGGTCGAGATCATGCGGATGTTGATGTTCTCCTCGGACAGCGTCTTGAACATGCGCGCCGCCACGTTCGCATGCGAACGCATGCCCACGCCCACCAGCGATACCTTGGCGATGCTGGTATTGCCGGCCACCTCGCGGGCACCGAGTTCGCTAGCGGCCTGCTCCAGCAGTCCCTTGGCCCGGTCGAAGTCACGCCGATGCACGGTAAAGGTGAAGTCGGTGGCGGAATAATCGCTGGACGGGTCTCCCGACACGTTCTGCAGGATCATGTCCACTTCGATATTCGCCTCGCCGATCGGGCCCAGCAGCGAATAGGCGATGCCGGGGCGATCGGGCACACCGAGCACGGTGAGCTGGGCTTCGTCCTTGGTAAAGGCGATGCCGGAAATAATGGGTTCTTCCACGTCTTCCTCCAAGCTGATCAGGGTGCCGGGGCCGTCATCGAAGGTGGACAGCACGCGCAGCGGCACGCCGTACTTGCCCGCGAATTCCACCGCGCGGATCTGCAGGACCTTCGAACCCAGGCTGGCCATTTCCAGCATTTCCTCGAAGGTTATCTTTTCCAGCCGGCGGGCACCCGGCACGACGCGGGGATCGGTGGTGTATACACCGTCCACGTCGGTGAAAATCTGGCATTCATCGGCCTTGAGCGATGCCGCCAGGGCCACGGCCGTGGTGTCGGAGCCGCCGCGGCCCAGCGTGGTGATGTCGTTGGCTTCGTTGACGCCCTGGAAACCGGCTACCACCACTACCCGGCCGCGGCCGAGTTCGGTTTTCAGATGCTCGGCATCGATGGAGTCGATGCGGGCCTTGCCATGAGCATCGTCGGTGCGGATAGGCACCTGCCAGCCGGTGAACGAACAGGCATCGACGCCGGCCGCAGACAGGCCCATGGTCAGCAGCGCGATCGTCACCTGCTCGCCGGTGGACAGCAGCATGTCCATTTCCCGCGGCAGGGGCGAGCCGATCTCGTCGGCCAGGCCCTGCAGCCGATCGGTTTCACCGCCCATGGCCGATACCACCACCACGACGTCATCGCCGCGATCGCGATAGCCCTTGATCTTGTTGGCGATGGCGCGAATCTTTTCCGTGGTGCCGACGGAACTGCCGCCGTACTTCTGAACAATGAGGGCCATGGGTTCCCCGTGGTTGGATGGTGACGGCGGGTCAGTCCGCCGGCGCGGTGGAGGCGGCCAGGCGTTCGCGCGCGTGTGGCGCCACGCTGGCCAGGGCCGCATCCAGATTGTCGGGCTGGCTGCCGCCGGCCTGGGCCATGTCGGCGCGGCCGCCGCCCTTGCCGCCGACCTGTTCGGCCACGAAATTGACCAGCTCTCCGGCCGGCAGCCGATCGGCCAGGTCCTTGCTTGCGCCCGCGATCAGCGCGACCTTGCCGTCATCGACCGCCGCCAGCACGATCAACGCACTGCCCAGCTTGTTCTTGAGGGCATCCAGGGTGTCGCGCAGGGTCTTGCGGTCGGCGCCGTCCAGCCGCTCGGCCAGCACCTGCACGCCGTCGACATCCACCGCCTTGCCGGCCAGATCACCGCCCTTGGCGGACGCCATTTGTGCTCCCAGCTGTTCGACCTGTTTTTCCAGCTTCGCAAGCCGGTCCAGCGTCTTGTCCAGCCGGTCCTCGACCTCGGCGGGCTGGGTTTTGAGGGCCGCGGCGATGCGCTCCAGGCGTGACTCCTGCTCGCGGATACGCTGTATCGCGCTGCCACCGGTCTGGGCTTCGATGCGGCGGACCCCGGCGGCCACGCCGCGTTCCTCGCTGAAGCGGAAAAGGCCGATCTCGCCGCTGCGGTTGACGTGGGTGCCGCCGCACAGCTCCATGGAGTCGTCGCTGAAGCGCACCACCCGCACGCGGTCGCCGTACTTCTCGCCGAAGAAGGCCAGCGCCCCGCGGGCGATGGCGTCGTCGTAGGTGGTCTCGAAGAACTCGCCCTCAATGTCGGCGCGAATCTGCTGATTCACGCGGGATTCGATATCCGCCAGCAGGTCGGGGGTGACCGGCTCGTAGTGGGCGAAGTCGAAACGCAGCCGGTCGGGCGCCACCAGCGACCCCTTCTGCCGGACGTGGGTCCCCAGAATCTCGCGCAGGGCCGCGTGCACCAGGTGAGTGCTGGTGTGATTGAGTTCGATGGCGGCGCGGCGCTCGGCGTCGACACGTGCGTGCACAGTCTCGCCCATGGCCAGTTCCCCGCCGCTCACCCGGCCGACGTGCAGATGCTTGCCGTCCGCCTTCTGGGTATCGACCACCTCGAACAGCGCCCCGGCCGATTCCAGCAGGCCGGCGTCGCCGATCTGGCCGCCGGATTCGCCATAGAACGGGGTGACGTCGAGAATCACCACGCCCTCCTCACCCTCGGCCAGGCGATCCACCGGCTGGCCATCGCGCAGTAGGCCGATCACCTCGCCAGCGTCCTCTACCGCGCCGTAGCCGGTGAACCGGGTGGTGCCGGCCACGTCCACGGCCTGGGTATAGTCCACGCTGAAACGACTGGCCGCCCGCGCGCGCTCCCGCTGCGCGGCCATTGCGCGATCGAAGCCCTCCTGATCGACGCGCAGGCCCCGTTCGCGGGCCACGTCGGCGGTCAGGTCGACCGGGAAACCGTAGGTGTCGTACAGCTTGAACACCGTCTCGCCGTCCAGCGTCTTGCCGGACAGATCGGCGATGGCGTTATCCAGAATGGTCATGCCCTGGGCCAGGGTCTCGGCGAAGCGGCTTTCCTCCTGCGCCACCACCTTCTCGACATGGGCCCTGGCCGCGGCCAGTTCCGGGAAGGCCTCGCCCATCTCGTCGGTCAACGGCGCCACCAGCTTGTGGAAGAAGGCCTCGGTGGCCCCCAGCTTGTGACCGTGCCGGATGGCCCGCCGCATGATCCGGCGCAGCACGTAGCCGCGGCCCTCGTTGGCGGGCAGCACGCCGTCGGCAATCAGGAATGCGGTGGCCCGGATGTGATCGGCCACCACCTTGAGCGAGGCCTGGCGTTCCGGATCGTCCAGTTCGCAGCCCACGGCCTCGGCGGTGGCGGCCATCAGCGTGCGGAACAGGTCGATGCCGTAGTTATCGTGGGTGCCCTGCAGAACCGCGGCAATCCGTTCCAGGCCCATGCCGGTATCCACCGAGGGCTTGGGCAGGTCTTCCATGCTGCCGTCGGCCTGGCGGTTGTACTGCATGAACACCAGGTTCCAGATTTCCACGTAGCGGTCGCCATCTTCTTCCGGCGTGCCGGGCGGGCCGCCGGGAATGTGCGCCCCG
Source organism: Spectribacter acetivorans (assembly GCF_031846305.1). NCBI lineage: Bacteria > Pseudomonadati > Pseudomonadota > Gammaproteobacteria > Salinisphaerales > Salinisphaeraceae > Spectribacter > Spectribacter acetivorans. Next base: position 52,981 of record NZ_JAVRHY010000016.1, on the reverse strand, counting down.
TGGTCGTAGAAAATCTCGGAACAGGGGCCGCAGGGGCCGGTGTCGCCCATGGACCAGAAGTTGTCGGCGGCGCCGATGCGCGAAAAGCGATCCGGGCTGACGCCGATTTCGTCAAGCCAGATGGCCGCGGCGTCCTCGTCCTCTTCGTAAACCGTGATCCAGAGCTTTTCCGGCGGCAGGCCGAGTTCGACGGTCAGGAACTCCCAGGCGTAGCCGATGGCCTCGCGCTTGAAGTAGTCGCCGAAGCTGAAGTTGCCCAGCATCTCGAAGAAGGTGTGATGCCGGGCGGTATAGCCGACATTCTCCAGATCATTGTGCTTGCCACCGGCGCGCACGCAGCGCTGGGAGCTGGCCGCGCGGGTGTAGTCACGCGCCTCGCGCCCCAGGAACACATCCTTGAAGGGCACCATTCCGGCGTTGGTGAACAGCAGGGTGGGGTCGGTACCGGGGATCAGCGGGGAGGACGGCACCACCTGGTGCTGCTTGTCCGCAAAGTAATCCAGAAATGCCGCGCGCAGCGCGTTCGTGCCCATCATGGCGGCTTGCTTGAGCTCCGGTCCCGAAATAGTGCGTCATGGTACCGAAGCACGCGCCGGCCGCGCCACTGCCGGGCGCCGGCGGCCTAACCGAAACAGGCTAGTAAACGAGCGAACGATCACCCACTTCGTCGCGGCGACGCTGGTATTCCTCGCGGTCGATACGCCCAGCGCGATAGTCGTCCTCGATGTCGTCGAGCTTTTCCTTGTTGTACACCTCGTAGGCCACGCCCGCGGTGCCCGCGCCCACCGCCGCGCCACCCACGAACGAACGGCTGCACCCGGCCACCGCCAGCACCGCCACCAGTGCCAGACCCAGATTTCGATAAGTCATGATCGACTCCATCTCGTTCATGTCGCGCTGACAGACTGACCGCGAGTGGCTGAATCGATGATGAACGAGAGGAGCGCGCTATTCGCCGCGCAGCGCGGCGCGGATGTCGTCGCCGTCGAATCCCCGCTGCTGCAGAAAGCGGGTCTGGCGCGCCCGCTCACGCAGGGTGTCGGGCAGATCGGGGCCGAAACGCTTCCTCCGCTGCGCCCGGGCGGAGGCGGCCCAGTCCACGTCCAGCTCGGCCAGCGCCTGTTCGATATGGCCGTCGCCGACCCCGCGCTGGGTGAGTTCCGCCCGGATGCGCACCCGCCCCTGGCCGCGTTCGGCGCGCTGCCGGGCGAAGGATTCCGCGTAGCGGGATTCGCTTAGCAGATCGTCGCGAATCAGGCCGGCAAGCGCCTCGGCCACCGTCGCCGCCGCATAGCCGCGATCGCACAGCTTGCGTTCGAGTTCGCGGGGGGCATGCTCGCGCCGGGCCAGCAGCTTGATGCCGTGCTCGCGCACGGCCGGCACATCGGCGTCGGCAGGATCGTCGGCCAAGACCGGCGGATCAGCGGGCCGCGGTGTCTTCCTCGGCAGCCTCGGAGGCTCTGGCCTCCTCAGCCGCCTTCTCGGCCTTGGTCGGCTTCGGTGGCATCAGACGCTCGCGCAGCGCCGCCTCGATGGTATTGGCGATTTCCGGATTGCTGCGCAGGAATTCGCGCACGTTGTCCTTGCCCTGACCGACACGCTCACCGTTGTAGGAATACCAGGAGCCGGCCTTTTCGATCAGGTTGTTGGCCACGCCCAGCTCGATCAGCTCGCCCTCGCGGGAAATGCCCTGGCCGTAGAGAATCTCGAATTCGGTCTGCCGGAACGGCGGCGCCATCTTGTTCTTGACCACCTTGACCCGGGTTTCGTTGCCGATCGCCTCGTCACCTTTCTTGATCGAGCCGATACGACGGATGTCCAGCCGGACCGAGGCGTAGAACTTGAGCGCGTTGCCACCGGTGGTGGTTTCCGGGCTGCCGAACATCACGCCGATCTTCATGCGGATCTGGTTGATGAACATCACCAGGGTGCCGGAGCGCTTGATGTTGGCGGTGAGCTTGCGCAGCGCCTGGCTCATCAGCCGCGCCTGCAGGCCGACGTGGGAATCGCCCATCTCGCCCTCGATCTCGGCCTTGGGCGTCAGCGCCGCCACGGAATCGATGACCACGATGTCCACCGCGCCGGAGCGCACCAGCATGTCGGCAATCTCCAGCGCCTGTTCACCGGTGTCCGGCTGCGAGATCAGCAGATTCTCGATATCCACGCCCAGGGCCTCGGCATACTGCGGGTCCAGCGCGTGCTCGGCGTCAACGAACGCGGCAGTACCGCCGGCCTTCTGGGCTTCGGCGATCGCCTGCAGGGTCAGCGTGGTCTTGCCCGAAGATTCCGGCCCGTAAATCTCCACCACCCGGCCGCGCGGATAGCCGCCGATCCCCAGGGCCACGTCCAGCCCCAGCGATCCGCTGGAGATCGCGGCCACGTTCTTGACCGCCTCGGCATCGCCCATGCGCATGACCGAGCCCTTGCCGAACTGGCGTTCGATCTGGGTCAGGGCGGCGGCCAGTGCTTTCTTGCGATCATCATCCATGGCTTGCGCCTCCAACTGTCAGTATGTACAGGTCTGCATTATTCCACAGTTGCGGGCGAGCCTACACCGGGACATCGCACGCCCACGACCCATAACGCTACCGGCCCGCCGGAACGCGTGCCAGCAGGCCCTCCAGCGCCGCCGCCACCGAGGCCGCGCGCACCGCGTCGCGATCGCCCGCGAACACCGAACACACCGCGTCAACGCCGCCATCCGGCAGGCCCCAGGCAATCCAGACCGTGCCCACCGGCTTGTCCGGCGTACCGCCGCCCGGCCCGGCGACGCCGGTCAGCGCCACGCTCCACTGGGCGCCGGTCGCGGCTAGCGCGCCGCGGGCCATGGCCTCGGCCACGGCACGGCTGACCGCGCCGTGTTCGACGATCAGGTCACCCGGCACGCCCAGCAGCGACTGCTTGGCCGCGTTGGAATAGGCCACCACGCCGGCCTCGAACCAGCCCGAACTGCCGGCCCGGTCGGTACACACCTTGGCCACCCAGCCGCCGGTACAGGATTCCGCCGTGGCCAGCCGCTGGGAGGCCGCACCCAGACGCGCCGCCAGCGCCGCCACGCGGGCCTCGAAGGCTGTGTCGCTCATGCTATTCTGCGCTGCGTGTTGCGGCCCGAAAATAGCACGACACCGGCCCCGACCCGTCCGCCAGAGCTGCCCATGTCCCGCCTGTCCAGCACCACCGGTCCGATCCCGCATCCGCCGGCAGGCGGCGGGCGACGCCTCGACTGATCATGGCCGACAATACCGCCACCCCCCGCGACCACACGCCGATGATTCGCCAGTACCTGGGGATAAAGGCGGATTACCCGGACATGCTGGTGTTCTACCGCATGGGGGATTTCTACGAGCTGTTCTTCGAGGACGCCCGGCGCGCCGCGGAACTGCTCGACATCACGCTGACGCAGCGCGGCGAATCCGGCGGCCAGGCCATCCCGATGGCCGGCGTGCCCTATCACGCCGCCGACCAGTACCTGGCCCGGCTGATCCGGCGCGGCGAGTCGGTGGCCATCTGCGAACAGCTCGAACCCCCCGGCAAGAACAAGGGCCCGGTCCGGCGCGAGGTGGTGCGGGTGGTCACGCCCGGCACGGTGACCGACGAGGCCCTGCTGGATGCCCGCGAAGCCAACCGGCTAGTCGCGGTGGCCGCGGACCGCGCCGGCGGGTATGGCCTGGCCGCGCTGGAAATGGGCCGCGGCGATTTCTCGGTCATGCGGCTGGCCGACGACGAGGCCCTGACGGCCGAACTCGCCCGGCTAGAACCGGCCGAGGTGCTGGTCCCCGAGGATGCCGACAACGCCGCCAGCCGCCATCCGCTGGCGCGAACCCGCTCACCCTGGCTGTTCGACGCGGTCAGCGCCCGTCGGCGCCTGCTCGACCATTTCCGGGTAGCCAACCTGCGCGGTTTCGGCTGCGACGATGCCGAGGCGGCCGTGGCCGCCGCCGGCGCCCTGCTGGAGTATCTGCAGGCCACCCAGCGCAGCGCCCTGCCCCACATCACCGGCCTGCGCACTGAGATCCGCAACGACGCCCTGCTGCTGGACGCCGCCACCCGGCGCAATCTGGAAATCGAACGCAGCGTGTCGGGGCGCCATGAGCACACGCTGGTCGGGGTGCTCGACCGCTGCGCCACCGCCATGGGCAGCCGCTGCCTGCGGCGCTGGGCCGGCCGACCCCCGCGCGATCACGACATCCTTCGCGGCCGTTATCAGGCCATCCGTGCCCTGAACAGCGACGGCGGCAGCCGCAGCCTGCGCGAGTCGCTGACCGGCATCGCGGACGTGGAGCGCATTCTTACCCGGCTGGCGCTACGCACCGCCCGGCCGCGCGATCTGCACGGCCTGCGCACCGCGCTGGCGCGCCTACCCGGGCTTTGCGAGCAACTGGCTGACACCCCATCAGACCTGCTTGCCGAGCAGGCCGGCCAGCTGGGGCCGTTCCCGGCCATGCAGGCTCAGCTCGACGGCGCGCTGGTGGACGAGCCGCCGATCTGGCTGCGCGACGGCGGCGTGCTGCGCGCCGGTTACGACGAGGAACTGGACCGGCTGCGCGGCATTGCCGACAACGCCGACGGCTTCCTGCGCGAACTGGAGGTCAACGAGCGGGCGCGCACCGGGGTAGACACCCTCAAGGTTGGCTACAACCGGGTCCACGGCTACTTCATCGAACTGGGCAAGACCCACGCCGAGCGGGTACCCGACGACTACACCCGGCGCCAGACGCTTAAGGCCGTGGAGCGCTACATCACCCCCGAACTCAAGCGCTTCGAGGACGAGGTGCTATCCGCCCGCGAGCGGGCGCTAACCCGCGAGAAGGCCCTGTACGCGGAACTGCTGGATGATCTGGCCGGCCACCTGGAACCGCTGCGAGCGCTGGCCGATGCGCTGGCCGAACTGGACGTGCTGGCCAATCTGGCCGAGCGCTCGGTGGCCCTGGGGCTGACCGAACCGACGCTGGTGGACGAACCCGGCCTGACCCTGCGCGGCGGCCGCCACCCGGTGGTGGAGCAGGTACTCGCCGAGCCCTTCGTGGCCAATGATCTGGCGTTGTCGGACGCCACCCGCATGCTGCTGATCACCGGCCCCAACATGGGCGGCAAGTCCACGTTCATGCGTCAGACCGCGCTGATCGTGCTGATGGCGCATATCGGCAGTTTCGTGCCGGCGGACAGCGCGGAGATCGGGCCCATCGATCGCATCTTCACCCGCATCGGCGCCGGCGACGATCTGGCCAGCGGCCAGTCCACCTTCATGGTGGAGATGGCCGAGACGGCGCATATTCTTCACCACGCCACCGCCAACAGCCTGGTCCTGCTCGACGAGATCGGCCGCGGCACCAGCACCTACGACGGGCTGGCGCTGGCCCGGGCCACCGCCGAGCGGCTGGCCCGCCACAACCGCGCGTTCACCCTGTTCGCCACGCATTATTTCGAGCTCACGGCCCTGGCCCAGGCCCTGCCCGGCGCGGAGAACATCCACTTCGACGCCAGTGAATACGCCACCGAACAGGGGGAATCGCTGGTGTTCCTGCACACCGCCCGGCCGGGCCCGGCCTCGCGCAGTTTCGGCCTGCAGGTGGCCGCACTGGCCGGCGTGCCCCAGCCGGTGCTGGCCGCCGCCCGCACTTATCTGGCCGAACTGGAGAGTGGACCGGCACCGACGCCAGCACCGGCCGCCACCCCGCAGATACCGCTGTTCAACGAAGACCGCCTGGGGGATCGTCTGCGCCAGCAGCTGGCCGATCTCGATCCCGACGAGCTCACCCCCCGAGAGGCCCTAGCCCTGATCTACCGGCTGCGGGGCATGCTCGAGTCCGACTGAAGAATCTCCCAGCCGGCATTCCGCGCCATGGCCAGCAGCCCGCGATCGGGCATCACCGCCACCGCCCGCCCGACCGCGCGCATCAAAGGGGCGTCGCTGGTGGTGTCGGCGTAGGCCACAGCCCTGGCCAGATCCAGGCCGGCCCCGGCGGCCAGCACACGGGCGGCCTCGACCTTGGTCTCGCCGTAGGGATGGCGCACGGGCGGCCCGCTGCAAAAACGGCCGACCGCCACCTCGCAGAGCGAACCGACTGCATCGGCGGCCCCCAGATGATCGGCCAGGGGCCGCGCCAGAAACTGCGGCGTGCCGGTCAGCAGCACCACATGATCCCCGGCGGCGACGTGTTCGCGCAGACGGGCGACCGCCGGGGCGTACAGCACCTTTGCCAGTTCCTCGGCGATGAAGTCGCGCGCCAGCGCCGCCACCTCGCCGCGCACCAGGCCGGTCAGCCAGGCCTTGTTCTTGAGCGGCACCTGGCGACCGAAGCGGGGCCAGTAGCGAAGTAGGAACCAGCCAGTGGCCAGCAACTGCCGCCACCCCAGCCCGCCGCGGCGAAGCAGATACCAGGCAAAACGGGGTTCGGTGCCGGGCGCCGGCACCAGCGTGCCGTCGACGTCGAAGAGGATCAGGGCCAAATGGTCAGTCCCGGTTGGCCAGAAACTCGATCACCACCGGCAAACCGCGGAGCACGCACAGGGCGGCCGATGCCACCACCAGCGCCAGACCGATGGCATCCATACCGGCACCCCAGGTGTTCCAGAAGGCCGGGAACAGCGCCGGAAATGGCTGCCACAGCAGCACCCAGGCGAAGGTGACCGCCTTGACCGCGGCGTAGCTGAAACGCATGAAACGCCCGGCCACCAGGAAGCGGCCAACCGGGCTCTGCATCATGTCGAAGGCGGCGGTGCCCGAGGCCGTGCCGGTGCTGCGGATCGCGTCGACCAGCGTGCCGCGCACGATGAACAGCAGCGGCACCCAGACGCCGATCAGCCCGAGATGGGCCAGCACCACCCACAGCACGTTCTCCACCATGCGGTCGGCGGCGATATCGAACGTGGCGCCGAACAAAGACTCCTCGCCGCGCTTGCGCGCCACCCAGCCATCGACGCCATCCAGCGCGATGATCAGGATCACCAGCGGGGCGTTGAGCAGTTGCAGGGTCGGCATGCCGCTGTACACCACTGCAAGCAGCAACAGCAGGAGCAGACAACGGCCGAAGGTGATCGAGTTGGCCATGCGATGGGTCCGGGTTGTCTCGTCAGTCTATTTCGTTGCGGAATGGCCGCTCTGTGAGCACACGCACCGCCTCCGGCGGCGCGGTATCGGCGTGCAGCACCGAGTAGACCTGCTCGCAAATCGGCAATTCGACCCCCTCGCGCTCGGCGATGCGGTGCACCTCGCGGGCCACCCGCACCCCCTCGACGACCTGCTGGATATCGGCCTCGGCCTCGGCGACCGTCCGGCCCGCCGCCAGCGCCAGTCCCATGCGCCGGTTGCGGGACTGATCGTCGGTACAGGTCAGCAGCAGATCGCCCAGCCCGGCCATGCCCATGAAAGTCTCGCGGCGACCGCCCAGGGGCTCGCCCAGCCGCACCATTTCGGAAAGCCCGCGGGTGATCAGCAGCGCCCGGGCGTTGGCGCCGTAGCCCAGGCCGTCGGAAATGCCCACGGCAATGGCCAGCACGTTCTTGACCGCGCCGCCCACGGCGACGCCGGCCATGTCGGCGCCGACATACACGCGGAACACGCCATCGTGAAACGCTCGCGCCATGTCGGCGGCCAGCGTGGCATCGTTCGACGCGATGGTGACCGCGGTCGGCAGCCCGCGCCCGACTTCACCGGCAAAACTCGGCCCGGACAGCAGCGACACCGGCCGGTCCTCACCCAGCACCTCGGCGGCCACCTCGAACGGCAGCCGGGCCGATCCCGGCTCCAGCCCCTTGGTGGCCAGAATCAGGCGCTGTTCCGGGCGCAGATGCGGTTGCAGCACGGCAAGCGTTTCCCGCAGGGCGTGGCTGGGCACCGTCACCAGCACGTTCTCGGCAAAGGCCACCGCGGCGGCCAGATCGGGTTCGCCGATCAGGGCCGGCGGCAGGGCCGCACCGGGCAGATAACGCTGGTTCTCGCGCGCCGCCTGCAGCTTGTTGATGGCCTCGGCATCGCGTCCCCACAGACGCACCTCGACGCCGTTGCGGGCCAGCTGAATCGCCAGGGCCGTGCCCCAGGATCCGGCACCGAGCGCGGCCATGCGCTGAATACCCATTGGCAGCGCCTAGTGCGTGGCGGGCTGCGCCGCGTCCGCGTCCTGCGAACGCCGATGCTGTTCGAACAGGGCGTCGAAATTCATCGGCTGCAGCAGGAAATGCGGGAAACCCGCCCGCTGCACCAGGTCCCCCACGGTTTCACGCACGTAGGGAAAAAGCACGCTGGGACAATAAGCGCCGAGCACCCGCTGGTGCTCATCGGTGTCGTCGAAGCCCGAGACCAGAAATACGCCGGCCTGATCCACCTCGACGATATAGGCGGTCTTGTCATCACGCTTGGCGGTCACCGTGACCGACACGCTGACCTCGTGGCGCTGTTCGCCCAGGTCGCCCACGCGGAAGTTCAGATCCACGTCGATCTGCGGCCGCCACTCGCCTTCGAAAATGCCCGGTCCGCCCGGCACTTCCACCGACGCGTCGCGGAGATAGAGTTTCTGCACCAGCACCCGCCGGCCGCTATTCGCATCGGTGTCCGCCATCAACCTGCCCCGTCCTTGTCGTGTCGACTACTTGCGCGTGATGGGCAGCCCCGCCGCCTGCCAGCCGTTGATGCCACCCTTGAGCGAATGCACATGACTGTAGCCGAGCTTGGCCAGGCGCTGACAGGCCTGCTGCGACGTGGAGCCCATGGCGCAGTAGCAGAGTATGGTGCATTCCTTGTTCTTGGAAATCTCGTTGGCCCGTTCCGTAATGCCGGCCAGCGGGATGTTGATCGCGTTGAGCAGATGACCCTTCTTGAAGTCGCCGGCCGAGCGCACATCCACCACCACCGCGTCGCGGCTGTTGATCAACCGGACCGCGTCGCTGGGCGGTAGCGGCCGATCACCGCGCAGCGAGCGCCAGACCTCGTTGGCCACCAGCGCCACGATGACCGCGGCCACGGCGGACCAGAGAAACGGGTGATTGGCAATGAATTCGAGCAACTGCTGCATGACGTAGCGACGTGGACCGGATGCGGGCGGCGGATTATCACACAAGCGCCACACCCGCCGGAACCGGCGGCGCACCGGGGCTTTGATTACAATGCCGTCATGCCACGCGGACTCGCGATACTTCTCCTGACACTGATTCCGGCAGGCCTGGCCATCGGCCAGGATCTGGCCGAGCGCGAGCAGCAACTGGAAGCCCTGCGCAGCGAGATCGCCACCCTCAGGAACCGTATCGACCAGGACCGGGAGCGCCGCGGCGACCTCAGCGCGGAACTGGCGACAGTGGAAACACGAATTGCCGAGGCCAGCAGCGAACTACGCGCCATCCGGGAGGATATCCACGCGCACGAGGCGGAAATCGACCGGCTCGAGGCCGAGGCCGCAAGCCTGCGCGACAGCCTCGGCGGCCGGGTGGACACCCTCGGTCAGCGCATGAATGCCGCCTATCGGGTCGGCCGCCAGGGGCGCCTGCGGCTGATCCTGTCGCAGGACGACCCGGCCGCCATCGGCCGCCTGCTGGGCTACTACGAGTATTACAGCCAGGCCCAGGCCGGCGCGATCCGCGAGCTGCGCATCGATCTCTCGGCCCTGGCCGAACAGCGCCGGCAGATCACCACCGAACGCCAGGCACTGGCCGCCGCCGAATCCCGGCGCGCCAGCGCCCTGGCCTCGCTCGACGACACCCGGCGCGAACGCGCCGACACCCTCGACCGCATCAAGCGCCGGCTGGCCGACCGCGATAACAATCTGGACTCGCTGCAGTCGGAAGCCGAAGCGCTGGAATCGCTGATCGGCGAGGTGCGCGAACGCACCGCCAGGGCGCCGCCGCCGGCGACCGATGGCAAACCCTTCGGCAATCTCCGCGGGCAGCTGGCACCGCCGGTAAGCGGGCGGGTGATCGCCGGCTTCGGCGACGCCAAGGCGGGGGGCAAGCTGAAATGGCAGGGGGTGTGGCTGGCGGCCGGCGCCGGCACGTCGGTCAGCGCCGCGGCGGCCGGGCGGGTGGTGTATGTCGGCCGCATGCACCGCTACGGACTGATCGTTGTACTCGACCACGGCGATGACTACTACACTGTGTACGGTCACAACCAGACAGCGCAGGTGGAGGTGGGCGATCAGGTGCGAGCCGGACAGAGCATCGCCGCGGCCGGCAACAGCGGCGGCCATGACCGTCACGGGGTCTATTTCGAGATTCGCCGGGGCCGTACGCCAGTCGATCCGGCACGCTGGCTGAGCGGCTGATCCGACATGCCTGTGATATCGTCACGCGTCCGCGGATGGCTCGCCACCGCCGGGCCGCATCCGTCCTGATTCGGAGTTTCAATGCCCCGCACCTCCCACAGCCTGCTCCTGCTTGCCACCGGCGTGATCGTCGGCGTTCTGCTCGCACTCGGCCAGGGCGTATTCGCCACCAGCGAAAACGCGAAGGCCGACAACGCGGTGCCGCTCGAAGACCTGCGCAGTTTCGTGGAGATTCTCAACCGAGTGAAGCAGGGCTACGTCGAGGAGGTCAGCGACGAGGACCTGCTCAACAACGCGATCCGCGGCATGCTCGACGGGCTGGATCCGCATTCCGCCTACCTGTCACCGGAGGAGTTCAAGGAGATCAACATCTCCACCTCCGGCGAGTTCGGCGGGCTGGGCATCGAAGTGACCATGGAAAACGGTTTCGTGCGCGTGGTCTCGCCGATCGACGACACCCCGGCCAAGAAGGCCGGCATCGAGTCAGGCGACCTGATCATCCGTATCGACGACACGGCCGTGAAGGGCATGAAGCTCAACGACGCGGTCAAGCTGATGCGCGGCGAACCGGGCACCGACATCACCCTGACGGTACTGCGCGAAAGCGATGCCGAACCGTTCCAGGTCACCATTACGCGCGACGTGATCGAGGTGAAGAGTGTGCGCTCCCGCATGCTGACGCCGGGCTATGGTTACGTGCGCATCAGCCAGTTTTCCAATCAGACCGGCAATAGCCTCAACGACGCGATGGACGAGTTGATGGACGAAGCCGAGGGCGACCTGCGCGGCCTGGTGCTGGACCTGCGCAACAACCCCGGTGGTCTGCTCAACGCCGCCGTGGACGTATCGGACGCCTTCCTCACCGAGGGTGAAATCGTGTCCATCGACGGCCGCGTCAAGAATGCCGATCAGTCCTTCAGCGCCGGCAACGGCGACAAGCTGCGCGGCCGGCCACTGGTGGTCCTGGTCAACCAGGGGTCGGCTTCGGCCTCCGAGATCGTGGCAGGCGCGCTGCAGGACTCGGGGCGCGCGATCATCATGGGCCGCAAGACCTTCGGCAAGGGCTCGGTGCAGACCATCGTGCCGCTACAGAACGACGCCGCGCTGAAGCTGACCACCGCCCGCTACTACACGCCCGACGGCCGGTCGATCCAGGCCGAGGGGATCGTGCCGGACGTGGAAATCCAGTCGGTCAAGGTGAGCGCGGCAAAGGAATCCAACCTGGGCCGTTTCTCCGAGGCCGACCTGTCCGGCGCGCTGACCAACGGCAGAGTCCCGGTCGAGGGCGATGCGCCCGAAACCGATGGCGACGAGGCGGAAGACGCCGGGGAGGCAGACAGGGGTGTGCTGGCCGAAGAGGATTACGCGCTCTATGAGGCGCTGAACCTGCTCAAGGGCCTGCACATACAGAGCGGGCGCTGACCCGCGCGGCGAATCAATCCGGGGGTCCCTGACCGACTGGAGATCAGCCCGGTTGGCGCACGGCCCGCCACGCCGCCAGCGCCGACAGCAACCCGAGCAACGGGGCCATCCAGGCCGGGCCCGCCGACAGGCCCGCTGCCAGCACGGCGCCAACCGCCAGGCCCGTGCCCAGTACCGACCAGCCGATCCGGATCGCTCCGGCCAGGCCCGGAGCCGGTGCGACCGGTGCCGCAGCAGGCGGTGCCGGCGCCTGCAATCTGGCCAGCGCTGCCTCGGTCAGGTCGGGCAGCGACTCCAGCAGCTGCGGTAGCTGTTTCTGAATCCGGGCCAGGGTACGGCGCGGATCGTAGCGGTCGCGCATCCACTCCTCGAGTACCGGCTTCGCCGTCTGCCACAGATCAAGCTGCGGATAGAGGTCTCGCCCCAGCCCTTCCACGTTGAGAATCGTCTTCTGCAACAGCACCAGCTGGGGCTGCACCCGGTAATCGAACTGCCGGGCGATCTGGAACAGCCGGATCAGGAACAGGCCGAACGAAATCTCCGCCAGCGGCTTGTTGAAGATCGGCTCGCTGACCGTGCGAATGGCGGCCTCGAACGCCTCGATGCGGGTATCGGCCGGCATCCAGCCAGAGGCCACGTGCAGTTCGGCGATGCGGCGGTAGTCACGGTTGAAGAAGGCGAGGAAGTTCTCCGCCAGATAGCGCTGGTCCGACGCTGTCAGCGAGCCCACGATGCCGAAGTCCACCCCGATGTAGCGCGGCCGGTCGGGATTGCTGGCGTCAACGAAGATGTTGCCGGGATGCATATCCGCGTGGAAGAAATTGTCGCGGAACACCTGCTTGAAGAAGATTTCCACCCCGCGCTCGGCCAGTACGCGGAAATCCGCCCCGGCGGCGGTGAGCGCCTCGACATCGTCGATGGGAATGCCGTGAATGCGCTCCATCACCAGCACGTTGTCGCGGGTGTGATCGAACAGCACCACCGGGTGGTAGATCAGATCGGAACCCTGCCAGTTGCGGCGCAGTTCGCTGGCATTCGCCCCTTCGCGCACCAGATCCAGTTCGTCGTGGATGATGCGGTCGTATTCCGCCACTACCTCACGCGGGCGCAGGCGGGCCAGTTCGGGGATCCGCATGGCCAGGTCGGCCATCAGGTACATCAGGGCCACGTCGCGGTCGATTGCCGCCTCCACCCCCGGACGCAGGACCTTGACCACCACCGACATACCCTCGTCGTCGCCGGGAGCCGGATGCAGGCGGGCGGTGTGGACCTGGGCAATGGAGGCCGCCGCCAGCGGCTCCCGGTCGAACCCGGCGAACACCTCGCCGAGCTCGCAGCCGTAGGCCCGTTCCACGATGGCCGCGGCCTCGTCGCCGTCGAACGGCGGCACCTGGTCCTGCAGCTTGACCAGTTCCTCGGCCAGTTCGGGGGGCAGCAGATCGCGCCGGGTGGAAACCGCCTGGCCGAATTTCACGAAGACGGGACCGAGTTCCTCCAGCGCCAGACGCAGCCGCACACCGATCGGCCGGTCGTGGCCACCGCCGCTTCCCAGCAGCCAGCGGGCCCGCCTGTCCGGCACCAGTTCGCCCAGGCCGTGGCGTCGGGCGATGCGGCGGATCTGCCACAGACGGCGGGTACGTTCGAGCATGGGTCAGCCGGTGGAAAGACGTTTGATGCGCTGCGCCAGGCGGTCGGTATCGGCCCGCAGACGATCGACCTCGGCCAGCCATTCATCGGCCTCGGCGCGGCCCACCAGGTCGCCGGTTTCCTCGCGCAGGTACTCGGCCAGATCGCGCGGCAGTATATCGGCCGCGCGGCGGGCCAGATCCCGGCCGGCGCGCAGCGCGCGGCCCGCCAGTTCCGCCGGCACGTCGCCCAGGTGTTGGGCCAGCCAGTCCTCGAAATCGATATCCGCCTCCTGCAGCAGGCGCGCGAAGGACTGGGCCAGCCCCACGTCGCCCTCCACGCGAATACCGCCGCCCAGGGCCTCGCCATCGCCGAACAGGTTGCGGGCGAAATCCCCCACCCCGCCGGTCAGGCGCACATCGGGATCATCCACCGGGCCCTGATCCACGCGCATGCCGGTATCGCCCGGGCGAAACACCAGTTCCAGATCCGGCTCCCGCAGCCGGATCGCCAGACAGCGCCCATTCAGCCGGGCGGCGCGGTCGGCGGCAATATCGTCGACCGCCAGCCAGCGCGACAGGGCGATTTCCAGCGCCCCGGTAAATTCACCGGGCAGCTGCATCAGGCGTAACCCCGGTGCACCGCCACGATGCCGCCGGTGAGATTGTGGAACCCACAGCGCTCGAAGCCGGCGTCCCCCATCATCGATCGCAGCGTGCCCTGATCCGGATGCATGCGGATGGATTCGGCCAGGTAGCGGTAGGAATCCTCGTCATCGGCCACCAGCCGGCCCAGGCGCGGCAGTACGGAAAAGGAATAAATGTCGTAGAGCTTGTCCAGCCCCGGCACCGCCGGCTTGGAGAACTCCAGCACCAGAGCACGACCGCCGGGCGCCAGCACCCGTTTCATCTCGGCCAGCGCCGCCGGCTTGTCGGTGACGTTGCGCAGGCCGAAACCGATGGTCACAAGATCGAAGCTGGCATCGGCGAACGGCAGGGCCTCGGCGTCGGCCTGGACCACTTCGAGATTGCCCGCCACGCCGGCGTCGGCCAGCCGGTCGCGGCCGCGGGCCAGCATCCGGCCGTTGATGTCGGACAGCACCACCGACCCGGACGGCCCGGTTCGCCGCGCCATGCCGGCCGCCAGGTCGCCGGTGCCGCCGGCCAGGTCGAGAATCCGCTCGCCGGGCCGGATGGCCGCCAGCTCCAGGGTGAAGTGCTTCCAGAGCCGATGAATGCCCATCGACATGAGGTCATTCATCAGGTCGTAGTTATCCGCCACGGAGTCGAACACTGCCCCGACCCGCCGCGATTTCTCGCCGCGCGGCACGCGCTGGTAGCCGAAGTCGGTGGTGTCGTCAGCGGGGTCGGTCATGGGTCGGGAAGCAGGCCTGAGCAGCTGGCAAGGGTACCTTGAAGCCGGTTTCAGGGACAGTCGAAACGCACGGCGAGCAGCCCCGCAAGGCGCCTTGAAAGGCGCCCTACCGCATGGCTACAGGATGTAGCGCGACAGGTCCTCGTCCTCGGCCAGATCGGCGAGACGGCTGTCGACGTAGGCGGCATCGATGGTCAGCGACTCGCCGCCGCGTTCCGCCGCGTCGAAGGAGATTTCCTCCATCAACCGCTCCATCACCGTATGCAGCCGACGGGCGCCGATGTTCTCGGTGCCCTCGTTGACCTTGAAGGCCACTTCGGCAATGCGGCGCACGCCGTCCGTGGCGAATTCCAGCGAGACATCCTCCACGCCCATCAGCGCCGCGTACTGCTCGGTCAGCGAATGGTTGGGCTCGGTGAGAATGCGCACGAAATCCTCGGCGGACAGGGCCTGAAGTTCCACCCGGATGGGCAGGCGCCCCTGCAGCTCCGGGATCAGGTCCGAGGGCTTGGCCACATGGAAGGCGCCGGAGGCGATGAACAGGATATGGTCCGTGCGCACCATGCCGTACTTGGTGGACACGGTGGAGCCTTCGACCAGCGGCAACAGATCGCGCTGCACGCCTTCGCGGGACACATCGCCGCCGCCAGCGTGCTCGGCCCGCTTGGCCACCTTGTCGATCTCGTCGACGAACACGATGCCGTTGTTCTCCACTGCCTCGATGGCGTCGGCCTTGATCCGTTCCTCGTCCACCAGCTTGGCGGCTTCCTCGTCCACCAGCAGCCGGAAGGCATCGCCGATTTTCACCTTTTTGCGCTGGCTTTTCTGGCCACCCATGTTCTTGAACATGCTCTGCAACTGGCTGGTCATTTCCTCCATGCCCGGCGGCGCCATGATTTCCACATTGGCGCCCTGCTGGCTGAGGTCCAGCTCGATTTCCTTGTCGTCGAGCTTGCCCTCGCGCAGGCGCTTGCGGAACACCTGTCGGGTGGCGGATGACTCGTTGGCCGCCGACTCGCTGTCCCGGGCCGACTGCGGTTGCGGCAGCAGCGCATCGAGAATGCGCTCCTCGGCAGCAATCTCGGCCTCGTGGCGCACGCGATGCACGGCCGCCTCGCGGGCCAGCTTCACCGCCACGTCGGCCAGGTCGCGGATGATCGAATCCACCTCGCGGCCGACGTAGCCGACCTCGGTAAACTTGGTGGCCTCCACCTTGATGAAGGGCGCATCGGCCAGCTTGGCCAGACGGCGGGCGATCTCGGTCTTGCCCACGCCGGTGGGCCCGATCATCAGGATGTTCTTGGGGGTGATCTCGGCGCGGATGTCCTCGCCCAGCTGCATGCGCCGCCAGCGGTTGCGCAGGGCCACCGCCACCGCGCGCTTGGCGTCGGCCTGGCCGATGATGTGGCGGTCCAGTTCGGCCACGATCTGGGCCGGCGTCAGCTGGCCGGCCGAGCGTCGGGCCAGCGGGGTATCGGTGGCGGCATCATTCATCGCCGAGTACCTCGAGCGTAATGTGGTCGTTGGTGTAGATGCAGATGTCGGCGGCAATGCGCATCGCCTTGTCGGCGATTTCCGGGGCCGGCAGATCGGTATTGTCGATCAGCGCCCTGGCCGCGGCCTGCGCAAAGCTGCCGCCGGAGCCGATAGCCATGACATCGTGTTCCGGCTCCATCACGTCGCCGGTGCCGGACAGCATCAGCGTGGTCGAGGCATCGGCCACCAGCAACAGCGCTTCCAGCCGGCGCAGCATGCGATCGGTACGCCAGTCCTTGGCCATATCCACCGCCGCGCGGGTGAGGTTGCCGCTGTGCTGCTCCAGCTTGGATTCGAAGCGCTCGAACAGGGTGAAGGCGTCGGCGGTGCCGCCCGCAAACCCGGCCAGCACCTGATCCTTGTAGAGCCGCCGCACCTTGCGCGCATTGCCCTTGAACAGGGTCGATCCCATCGATACCTGGCCGTCGCCGGCCACCGCCACCACCCCGTTGCGGCGCGCGCACAGGATGGTGGTTCCGCGAAACTGTTCCAAGAAATTCTCCGATTTAAAATGTTGCGCACGGCGAGATCCGGTGCGCTACGTCGGAACTGTTGGGGTCAAGCCGGCCCGCTTCAAGCAGGCATCAATCGCGAGGAGCACCAGAATCCCTTTCAGGTCCGGCGATCACAGCCCGCGTTCGAGCTAACTTTCCATCGCTGCCAAGCGCGAGAAAATACGATCCACACGCGTCGCGAACGCTTTCGGGTCACCAGTTTCCAGCAGGGTCACACGTTCCGCGAGAAGTGCTGCGCGAAAAGCGTCCTCTCCCGATTGGCTGCCCGAAATGCCGGCCAGTTCAGTCAGGTATTCACCTTCCCCCACGGCTAAATCAAGTTTAACCATGGCTGCATTCAGCAGCGAGAATTTCACGATGCGCTGTGCAGGATTCAGTCCGGCCTGACCGTCGCGTATCAGTTGAACGTGGTAGGAATCTTCGGCATACCGCACCACCGACCCGGAGAGAATGTCGGTTCCCCATGACAGAACGAACGTCGAATTAATCATGGCAACGTTATTGAACGTCGTCTCGGGTTTGAAGCTCTGACTCTCGTACCCGTTCTTTTCCACGCGAATTTCGGGCGGCGCGCCGGCGCGTTGAATCGTCAGCGTCACATCGCCTTCCCCGACGAGGCGACCTTCCCGATATATTTTCGCGTCTTCCGGGTCAGTCGAAATACGAATATCGTCGCTGGTACCAGAAAATATCGTTGCACAACCACCCGTTACGATCGCCAAAAAAATTACACTGAACGCGATCGCGCTTCGACACATAAGCCTTCTCCCAGCAAGCACAACACAAAAAACTCCGTCGGAATGGTACGCACCGACTCAATGTCACGCGATTGAGCTTTCCACCCCGCAGCGTATGCCGACTACTCTTCCTCGTAGCTGCGGTGGGCCCGCGGATGCGCCGCGTCGTACACCGAGGCCAACCGCTGGAAGTCCAGATGGGTGTAGATCTGCGTGGTGGCAATGTCGGCGTGGCCCAGCAGCTCCTGTACCGCGCGCAGGTCGCCACTGGATTCCAGCAGGTGGGTGGCAAACGAGTGCCGCAGCTTGTGCGGATGCAGGTGGGCGTCCAGCCCCTGGCGCCGCCCCCAGACTGCCAGCCGCCGGGCCACGCTGGTCCGGGCCAGACGCCCGCCACGACGCGAAACGAACAGCGCAGTTTCGTCGGCCGTGGCCCAGTCGGCGCGAATCGGCAGCCAGCGGCGCAGTGCGTCGATCGCCTTGCGGCCCAGCGGCACGCGCCGCTGCTTGCGGCCCTTGCCAAGCGCCGTGAGTTCGCCGGCGGCCAGATCCACGTCGTGCAGCTCCAGCCCCACCAGTTCCGCCAGCCGCAGGCCGCTGGCGTAGAAGACTTCCATGATCGCCCGGTCGCGCTGGGCGATCGGATCGTCGCTGTCGATTTCCAGCAGCTGATGGGTCTGATCGACAT
Organism: Spectribacter acetivorans; assembly: GCF_031846305.1. Taxonomy (NCBI): domain Bacteria; kingdom Pseudomonadati; phylum Pseudomonadota; class Gammaproteobacteria; order Salinisphaerales; family Salinisphaeraceae; genus Spectribacter; species Spectribacter acetivorans. The sequence goes on along the minus strand of NZ_JAVRHY010000016.1, from coordinate 34,833 downwards.
CCAGCGTCTTCGGCAGCGGCCGGGCCCGCTTGGGCGCGCGTACCGAACGGGCGGGATTACTGGCCGCCGCCCCCTCGCGAATCAGCCAGTTGTAGAAACTGCGCAGGCTGGACAGGAAACGGGCGAGGCTGGCCGGTGACGCGCCGCGGCGATGGCGGGCCGCGACCAGCACGCGCATGTGGTGCAGGTCCGCCTTTGCCCAGTCGGAAACACCCTGTTCCTGCAGCGCCGCGCGGGCGGCTGTCAGATCACGCCGGTAGGCGCTAACCGTGTGGGGTGAAGCGTGACGTTCGCGCGTGAGGCTGGCGCAGAACCGGTCGACGAGGGCCTCGTCTTCCGCGCTCATGGCATGGGCTCAGAGATGCCGCCGGCAGGCCGCGGTGACGAGATTGCCCATCAACTCCAGGAACAGCGTGCCCATGTCCGGCACGAAACGGCGTGAATCGCGGCTGCCGAGCACCAGGGCACCGTGCACCTTGTCCTCGCCCAGCGGAATGAGCGCGGCGGATTGCGGCGGGGTATCCCCGGCATCGGCAAACAGCGCCGTGACCTGATCCTCGGTCAGCGGCCCGCAGATCGGCTTGCCGCGCCGGAATAGGTTGGTCAGCGCCTGCATCGCTTCGCCGTCGCGCGGCAGCGCATGGATGCCACCGACATTCTCGTCGATGCCGGTGAACCCGATGAACATGGCGTCCACCTTGAGTTCGCGCTTGAGGAACTCACGCAGACGGGTCGCCAGCTGGTCGGCGTCGTCGGCGCCCAGCAGCACCCTGGCCAGCCCGTTGAGATGCTGCACCCGGGTCTCGTTATCGCGGGCGGTATCGATGAGTTCACGCAGCCGGGCGTGGGTATCGTGATTGTCCCGACGCAGGGATGCCACCTGACGTTCGATCAGCGACACCGCGCTGCCGGTGTCATGGCGCACATCCAGCGCCTCGAGTACCGCCGGATGACGCTGCAGGAAGTCCGGGTTGGCCTGGAGATAGGCCGCCACTTCGGCTTCGTCCAGAGTCGGGACGGGATCCTGATCGGCCTTGGGTTCGCTCATCGACATCACCTTGAAACAGACTGCGCTTGCGCCCGGATAGCTACGATTCAACGGCCGCCATGGTTGCCGGCGGTTTCCATCGACATCGGCAACCGGCCGTCGAAGACATGCGTGGCGGGTCCGGTCAGATACACCGGCTCGCCTTCCCCTGCCCAGCTTACCGCGAGTTGCCCGCCGGGCAAGTCCACCCGTACCGTTTCGTCCAGCCCGTGGAACAGCCGGCCGGCAATCATCGCCGCACAGGCCCCGCTGCCACAGGCCCGGGTTTCGCCCACGCCGCGCTCGAATACCCGCAGCGCCACGTGGTCCGGCCCGTGGATCGCCATGAACCCCACGTTGACCCGCGCCGGGAAACGGGGATGGCGCTCGACGGCCGGCCCCTGCACCGATACCGGTGCGCTGTCCACGTCATCCACCACCATGACGGCGTGCGGATTGCCGATGGCCAGGGCATGCACCATCAGTTCGCGGCCGCCGTCCATGGCCAGGTTGTACGTCGGTTCACGGCGCGGCGCTTCAAACGGGATATCGGCCGGTTCGAACACCGGCACACCCAGGTCGACCCGGACCTGGCCGTCATCGGCAATCGCCAGCGTCATGCGGCCGGCAATGGTGGCGACCACCAGCGGATTGCGATCACTCAGGCCGCGATCCCGCACGAAACGGGCGAAACAGCGGGCGCCGTTGCCGCACTGGCCGGACTCCGAGCCATCGGCGTTGTAAATGCGATAACCGAAATCCACGTCGGGCGCGGGCGGCGGTTCCACCACCAGAATCTGGTCGCAGCCGACACCCAGGCGGCGGTCGGCCACAGCCCGGGCCAGTTCCGGGGTCATGGTCAGGGGCTCGCGGGTGGCGTCGAACACGACGAAGTCGTTGCCCAGCCCGTGCATCTTGGCGAACTCGCGGGTCATGAGGCGGACGGCGGGCCGCGGCGGTAACTCGCCTCGAAGCGGTGGGTGGCCTCGCCGGCGGCGCCGCACTGCAGTTCGAATGTCACCGAGTCGCCGGGCGCCGGGGCCTCGGGCGGGGCGGACAGCATCACGTGCGCGCCGCCCGGGCGCAGGGCCACCCGCTCGCCGGGGCCGACCGACAGTTCATCGAGATGCGCCATGGTGGCCTGGCCATCCCGGTCGACCGTTTCGTGCATCATCACGCGCTTGAAATCCGGGCTGGTGACACCGGTGACAATCACCCGGCGATTGCCCGGGTTGTGCAGTTCGAAATACGCCGCCTGCATCGGCGCGCCGGGCGGCGGCAGCCTCACCCAGGGGGCCTCCACGCGCAGGCCACCGCAATCCGGCGCGGGCGCGCCGGGCGCGCAGCCCGCCCCGATCACGAGGCAACCCAGCCCGATCAGGCCGGCGCGGTGGCGGAAATTCGGCATTCAACCTGTCCTGCATGCGGTCCCATTTCGTTATACTATCGCATCAACACTCGCGCGATTGGCCTGCCATGCGGCTTGGAACAGCAAAACTCGACGGCCTGGCGGTGGCATTTTCCGCCATCTGCCTGGTGCATTGCCTGATGCTGCCGGTGGCCGTGACCATGATGCCGGTGCTGGGCGCCACGCTCAGCCACGGCGCGTTCCATGACCTGATGCTGATCGTGGTACTGCCCACCAGCCTGATCGCCTTCGGCATCGGCTGTCACCGTCACCGCAGCCGCGGCGTGGCCGCGCTGGGCGGGCTTGGCCTGGCCATGCTGATCGTGGCCGCGCTGGCCGTGGACAGCGTCTGGGGCGAACACGCCGAACGCTCGATCACCATGGTCGGGGGGCTCGTGCTGGCGGCCGCGCATATCCTGAACTTCCGCCTCTGCCGGCAGGCCGACTGCCCCGACCACTGCCACTGATCGCCGTGGACCGGCACCTGCTCGACGTTCTGGTCTGCCCGGTCACCGGCGCCGCCGTTCACCGCCTTGAGCCGGACGAGCGCGATCGCGTCAATGCCCGCATCCGGTCCGGCGAGGCCCGCTATGTCGACGGCACGGTGGTCGATGAAGCGCTGGACGAGGCGCTGATCACCGACGATCACCACACCATCTACCGGATTGACGACGGCATCCCCGTGATGCTGCCCGACCGCGGCATCCCCTGCGAGTAGAATCGACCGTCCCCGAATCCGCGGCCATCGCGGCCAGCACGCGCCATGCAACTTTTCGTCGATCAAATCACCGTCATCGACTGCGGCGTTCTCGACCGCCTGCGCGGTTTGATGGGCGTGAGCTGGATCGTGGACCTGAGCCTGACCGGGGAGATCGACACCCACACCGGCATGATCGTGGACTTCGGCCCGGTCAAGACGCTGGTGAAGCAACGCCTGGACGCCCTGGTGGATCATCGCCTGCTGGTGCCCGGCCAGGCCGCCGGTCTGGACCGGGCCGACACCGATGACGGCCTGTCCCTGCATTTTCACGACGACGCCGGTTATCGGGTGGATTACCTGGCCCCGGCCGACGCCGTCTGTATCCTGCCCACCGATACCGTCGAGCCGGCCGCGATCGCGGCGCTGCTGGAGGCCGATCTGCGGCCGCGGCTGCCCGACCGGGTCAGCGGGTTGTCGCTGACCCTGCGCGAAGAGGCCATCCCCGGCGCCGAATACCAGTACTGCCACGGCCTGGCCGCCCACGACGGCAACTGCCAGCGACTGGCCCACGGCCACCGCTGCCGGCTCGAGGTCGAGGTGGACGGCCAGCCCAGCCCGGCCCACGCGCAGCGCTGGTCACGGCAGTGGCGTCAGGTATTTCTCGGCAGCCGGGAACATCTGATCGGGGACCCCAGTACTACCCGCCACCGGTTCGGCTACACCGCCGACCAGGGCCGGTTCGAGCTGGAACTGGACGCCCGCCGCTGTGTGCTGCTGGACGGCCCCAGCACGGTGGAGAACATCGCCCGCCACATCGCCGAACAGCTCAAGCGGGAACAACCCAACCACCGGTTCCGGGTGCGCGCCTTCGAGGGCGTGCACAAGGGCGCGGTCGCAGAAACCTAAGGTAAGGACCCTCTGACCTATTCCCCGCGGCCTGCGCCGGTGTCCTTTGCGCGTGGCTGGCAAGGAATGAGGAGTGCGATTTGCTGATTGCAAATAAGCGACGAATGACGCCGTCCAGGCGCGCGCAAAGGCCCGGCCGCGAAGCGGTTTGGCCCAAGCCACGCCACACCTGCGTTGCCCGGCTTGACCGTGGACCCCGCCACGGCGCGGCGCCGGGCGCCTTGTTGTGACGCGGCTTGGGACGCAAACGCAGGTCGCGGGGAATAGGTCAGAGGGTCCTCAACCAGCCGCCTGCAACGCCGGCATCACCTCGCCATCCTCGGGTAGCCCCCGATCCAGGAAATAGTCCTGCGGATCGGTACCGTCGTAACGACGTTCCTGCACGAAACGCCGGATGATCGCGGCGCATTCGTTGGCGCGTACCACCAGGAACAGATGGCCGCCGCCGCGGATCACGTGCAGATAGGACTTCGGGATCAGCCAGTACAGCAGCCGCACATTGCCCAGCGGAATCAGCGGATCGTCGTCGCCGCCCATCACCAGCGTCGGGCAGCGCAGCCGGTGCAGTTTGTGGGCACTGGTCCAGTAGGCGCCGGCCAGCAACTGATAGATGTAGCCGCGCATCGACGGCGGCCGGGTGAGCGAACCATGGCGCTCGATCAGTTCCGGACGCCGTCGCATCAGCCCGCCATAGATCTCGGGCGCCACCTCGGCCAGATAGTTGCGCGACACATATCGCTTGGGCGTGATCATGCGCATCAGCACCCCCGGCCGCGCTGGCAGCGCGATCATGCCGGCCGAGGTGGCCGCCAATACCAGCCGATTGGTGCGTTCCGGGAACTGCAGCGCGAACTGCTGGGCCATGGCCCCGCCCCAGGACACCCCGGCCACGTTGACCGCGCCGGGATAACCCAGGGTATCCAGCAGCTTGACCGTCATCCGGGCCAGGCCGGAAAACCGCCTGGGCCAGCGTGTGGGCGGCGATTCGCCGGTGCCCGGCATGTCGAAGATGATCAGCTCCATGTCATCCAGCGCGTCCATCAGCGGCTGGACGATGTCGAGGTTGGCGCCGATGCCGTTGAACAGCAGCAGCGGGCGCCCGCGGCCGCTGCGGGTCGCCACCCGCAGGCGGATGCCGTCGACCTCGACGAACTCCACCCGCATGGCGCGATTCCGGGTCAGGGCCCCGGCCGGCGCGGTCGCCGACTTCCGGGCACCGGTGGGCTTGACCATGGCTACCATCCCGCAAACCTCCTGGGTCGAAATCCGATCGTCCTGAGGGTATCGGCGGGCATGGCGCTGACTGCACGGACACGGGCCGGATCGACCATGATCCGAACCGGCTGATGATGGAACGCCTTCCCCCGACGTGGCCTTCGAGCCTACGCAAACCCCGGAAACTCGGCAAGCCGACGGAAACCGGTGTTACCGAAGGCTATTTCTGAAAGACGTAACGGCCCGGCGCCGGATCGGCCGGCGGGTAGTTGCGACTGCCCAGCGCAGTCGGGGCCGCCGCCGTGGCACCGCCGTGCCCGCGCACCCAGTCCAGCCAGGGAATCCACCAGGAACCCTTGTTCGCCTGCGCGCCGGCCAGCCAGTTGCCGGCATCCTGATCATAGTCGTCGTTGGTGAAGTAGCGGGCCCGCGTATTGGTGGGCGGATTCACGATCGACTGGATGTGCCCGGACGACGACAGCACAAAGCGGACATCGCCGCCGAACAACTGCGTCGAGCGGTAGCAGGCCTGCCAGGGGGTGATGTGGTCGGTCTCGCCGGCAATGATGAACACGTCACAGGTGACCTGCGAGAGGTCAATCGGGGTGCCCAGCAGCTTGAGACTGCCCGGCCGCAGCAGCGGATTGTCGCGGAACAGATTGAGCAGATCGGCGTGGAACCGGGCCGGCAGCCGGGTGGTGTCATTGTTCCAGTAGAGCACGTCGAACGCCGGCGGATCGTTGCCCATCACGTAGTTGTTGGCCACGAAGTTCCACACCAGATCCTCGGGCCGCAGCCAGGCGAAGGCGCGGGCCATCTCGGCGCCGTCCAGCACCCCGCGTGCGCTGCTGCGCAGGATCGCCGCATTGATGGCAGTGTCGCTGGAAAACAGCCCGAGCAGCGTGCGGGCGCGGGTGTCCAGCACCGTAACCAGCAGCGTCAGGCAGGCGATCTTGTCGCCCTCGCCGGCGGCCACCATGTGCGCCAGGAGTACCGCCGCGGTAAATCCCCCGGCGCAGGCGGCCATGACCTTGGCCGAGGGCGCGCCCGTAATTTCCAGTACCGCGTCGATGGCTTCCTTGGCGGCGGACACGTAGGTATCCATCCCCCACTCGCGCTGGGCCGCGGTCGGGTTGCGCCAGGACAGCACGAACATGGGCTGGCCGTGGTCCACGGCGAAGCGCACGAAGCTCTTGTCCTCGTTGAGATCGACGATGTAATACTTGTTGATCTGCGGCGGAATCAGCACCACCGGGATGGCATCCACCTCGGCCGTGGTGGGCACGTACTGGATCACCTCGCAGACGGCATTGCGGAACACCACCGCGCCGCGGGTATTGGCCAGATTGCGGCCCACCTGGAACGGGCGCGGGTCCACCTGGCTGGGCATGCCGCCGTTGCTCGCCAGGTCGCGGGCGAGATTGCGCAGGCCGCGCACCATCGACAGGCCGCGGGTCCGGCGGGCGTTGTCCAGGAAGCCGGGATTGCCGAAGGGATTGTTCACCGGCGCGGCCGCGGCGAGCACCTGATTGAGCACAAACCGGGCGCGCTCCATGTCCTCGTCGTCGGCGTCGATGCTTTCGAGAATGTCGACCAGGCTCCGCGACCAGGCCAGATAGGTCTGCATCAGGCGACGGTAGTAGCCGCTGCGCTGCCAGATGGCGTGCTGGAAACGGCGGTCACCGGCTTCCGGCTCGATTCGCGAGCGGCCGGCCAGGATCGCCACCAGTTCGCGGGCAAAGCGCCACTCGTGACGGGCCACGGTAAGCGGATTCAGTGACAGCAGCCGCAGCAGTCGCGACACCGCATCAAGCAGGTCCTCGCGGGTCATGCCCACCACCGGGTTGGCCCCGAGCGCGTTCTCCGCCGCCGGACGTGCCGGGTCCGCCGGCGGTGCTGCGCCGTTGGAACGCGAGCTGTTCGAAACCTTGCTGGTTGACGCTGCCATGCCTGTCCGTGTCGATGAAACCGCATGCCGCGACGCCGTGGCCGGGCGTCGACAGGCTAGCACCGGCCACTGAGCCTCACCAGCAGCCCCGGCAGCCCGCGGTTGACGTGTTTACAATGACGCGATGCCGGCGTCGACCCAATCACACGCATGATCCGCAACCTGGTACAGCAGGCCGAAGACTGGGTATGGGGCACCCCCCCTGCCGATCTGACGGTGCCGCGCCGCTGGGCGGTGATCGCGGCACGCCTGGTCCATGTACTGATCCGCGACATCTTCGACGGCCAGATCACGATGCGGGCCATGGGGCTGGTCTACACCACCCTGCTGTCGCTGGTGCCGCTGCTGGCGCTAAGCTTCTCCCTGCTCAAGGCCTTCGGCATCCATAACGCCTTGCAGCCGGTGCTGCTGCGCTTTCTGGCGCCCATCGGCGACGGGGCGGCCGAGATCGCCGAGACCATCATCGGCTTCGTCGAGAACATCAAGGTGGGCGTGCTGGGTGTGGTGGGCCTGGGCCTGCTGCTCTACGGGGTGATCTCGCTGATCCAGAAGGTGGAGGGCGGCTGCAACTACATCTGGCAGGTGCGCCAGCCCCGCAGTCTGGGTCGGCGCTTCTCGGAATACCTGAGCGTGCTGATCGTCGGCCCGCTGGTGATCCTCAGCGCCACCAGCATGACCGCCTCGGTAACCAGCAACGCGCTGGTCCAGCAGATCGCGGCGATCGAGCCGTTCGGCACCACCCTGCTGCTGGTGGGCAAGCTGCTGCCGTTCTTTCTGTACAGCGCCGGCTTTACCTTCCTGTTCCTGTTCATGCCCAACACCCGGGTGCGGTTGCTGCCGGCCGCCGCCGGCGGGATGTTCTCGGGTGTGCTGTGGCAGACCGCGAGTCTGGCCTTCGCCAGCTTCGCCAGCGGCGCCAGCAACGTCAACGCCATTTATTCCAGTTTCGCGCTACTGATTTTCCTGCTGATCTGGCTATATGTCTCGTGGCTGATCATGCTGCTGGGCTGCCGGGTGGCCTTCCTGCTGCAGCATCCGGAACAGCTCAACCGCGGCGACTACCCGCCGCGGCTGGGCGCCGCCCGGGAGGAATCCCTGGCGCTGCAGATCATGGCGCAGATCGGCCACCGCTACATCGGCGCCCGGCCGCCCTGGCAGCAGGACGAACTGGCCCATCACCTGCACGCGGTGCCCGCGCACGTCTATGACATCGTCGATCGATTGACCCGCGCGGGCCTGCTGGCGGAGACCGGTCCGAACGACAGTGGCGTGCTGCCGCGCCGCGATATCGACAGCCTCACGGTGGACACGGTGCTGGAGGCCGTTCGCACCAGCAAGGAAGCCCTGATCGTCGCCCCGCGGGAAGACCGCGTGCAGCAGCGCGTGGCCGAAACCCTGCGGCAACTGCAGGATGCCCGTTCCAGCGCCCTGGCCGGCATGACCATCCGGCAACTGGCGGCCGACGGCGCGGAAACCGTTCCGTCGCCGGCCCCCGTTGCCCCACATCAACAAGCCGAGGAATCCGTATGAACCGCGTCTGGCTCGACCATTATCCGGCTGGCATCGGCTTCGACGTCGATACCGACCGCTACCCCTCCCTGGCCGCCGCGCTGGAGGACAGCTGCGACCGTTTCGCCGACCGCACGGCCTTCTCCAGCATGGACGCCACGCTGAGTTATGCCGACGTGCAACGGCGGTCGCGCGAGTTCGCGGCCTACCTGCAGAGCGAACTGGGCATGGGGAAGGGCGATCGCATCGCCATCATGATGCCCAACTGCCTGCAGTACGTGGTGGCGCTGTTCGGGGCCATCCGCGCCGGGCTGGTGGTGGTCAATGTCAATCCGCTGTACACCGCCCGGGAGCTGGAACACCAGCTTGCCGACTCCGGCGCCCAGGCCATCGTGGTGATGGAGAACTTCGCCGCCACCCTGGAAAAGGTGATCGACACGGTGCCCACCAAGACCGTGGTTACCACGCAGCTGGGCGACATGCTCGGCTTTCCCAAGGGCCTGATCACCAATGCCGTGGTCAAACACGTCAAGAAGATGGTGCCCAGGTGGAACCTGCCCGGCGCGACCGATTTCGGCGACGCCCTCAAGCGTGGCGCGCGGGCCGATTTCAACCCGCCCGAGATCACCCAGGAGGATCTGGTGTTCCTGCAGTACACCGGCGGCACCACCGGGCCGGCCAAGGGCGCCATGCTGTCGCACGGCAACCTGGTGGCCAACCTGCAGCAATGCCACGCCTGGTTCCAGCACTACGTCAACACCGAGACCGAAGAAGTCATCATCACCGCACTACCGATGTACCACGTGTTCGCGCTGACGGTGAATACGCTGATCTTCTTCACCCTGGGCGGCAAAAACGTGCTGATCACCAACCCCCGCGACATGCCGGGCTTCGTGAAGGAGCTGGGCAAGCAGCCGTTCACCGCCATAACCGGTGTCAATACGCTGTTCAACGGTCTGCTCAACACGCCCGGGTTCGAAGCGCTCGACTTTTCCACCCTGAAGTTCGCCATGGGCGGCGGCATGGCGGTGCAGAAACCCGTGGCCGAGCGCTGGAAACAGGTCACCGGCGTGCCCATCGTGGAAGGCTACGGGCTGTCCGAAACGTCGCCAGTTGCCACCTGCAACCGCCTGGATCTGGAGGAATTCAACCATTCCATAGGCCTGCCCGCGCCCGCCACCGACGTGGTCATCCGCGACGACGACAACAACGACGTGGCCATGGGTGAATCCGGCGAGCTGTGTATCAAGGGCCCGCAGGTGATGCAGGGCTACTGGAACAAGCCCGAGGCCAACGAGGAGGCATTCTCGCCCGACGGCTATTTCCGCACCGGCGATATCGCGCGGATGGACGAGAAGGGCTATTTCTACATCGTTGACCGCAAGAAGGACATGATCCTGGTTTCGGGTTTCAACGTGTTCCCCAACGAGATCGAGGACGTGGTGGCCGGCCATCCCGGCGTGCTCGAGGGCGCGGCCATCGGTGTGCCCGACGACAAGTCCGGCGAAGCGGTGAAGCTGTTCATCGTCAGGAAGGATCCCGGCCTGACAGAACAGAGCGTGCGGGACTTCTGCAAAGAGAACCTCACCGGCTACAAGCAGCCGAAGTACATCGACTTCATCGACGAAGTGCCCAAATCGCCGGTAGGCAAGATTCTCCGGCGGCAACTTCGCTGAGGCAGCCCCGTGCGGCTGGCGCCGCTTATCACCGCGGGCGCCTGCCTGCTCGGCGGCGCCTGCACCCTGGCACCAACCGGTTACCAGCCAGCCGCCGGGACCGACGACACGGGCTACCGCACCACCGATCTGGGTGACGATCGGTGGCGGATCCGTGTCCGCGGCAATGCCTGGACCGGCGACGGACGACTGCTGGACCTGTGGCGGCTACGTGCCGCCACTCTCGCGCTGGAACAGGGTGCCGAGGGCTTTACGGCCGACCGGGAACCGCGACTGCGGCCGGCCTTCCTGATGCCGCAATTCGGCGCCGCCAGCAGCGGTTACCGCCCGGATTTTCAGATTGAAGGACAGTCGCCCGGTGTAGAGCCCTCACGCCAGCGGGTGGCCGAGGGGGTCATCCAGTTGTTGGATAACACCGAAGCCGATTCCGCGGTAGTCGTCTGCGAACGGCTGGCGCCGCGGTATCCGCCGGCTAATTGTTACCCCCGCGTGCCGTAGAGTCGGATTCATCCGACCGGTTACGCCAGCAGGAAGTACGCCCCGTAGCCGACGATCAGCGCCGGCACGCCAGTGTAGAGCGTGGCCACCAGCGCCGCCCGCGGAGCCAGCGCCAGCGCCGGGAACAGCGCATCGCCATCGTTGCTGATGGCGTTGCCCAGCAGCGCGGCCATGGGGATGGCACCGGTCAGGTAGAGCGTGGTCACGATGATCTGCGGCCCGCAGCCGGGCAGAAAACCCACGAGCACGGCCAGCAGCGGCGTCAACGGCGCCCACACCGCGAACCAGGCGCCCAGATCGGCGCCGGTGAAATGCACGCCCAGCTCGAACAGCAGGAAGGCCGCAATCACCCAGACGGTGACGAAGTTGGTGTCGTTGACCACCCGCGACACCAGGCTGGGCCGGCCCTCCCGGCGGTCGTTGGGATTGGCAGCGGCATAGGTGTGGCCGGGGTCGGACGACAGGAACATCGACCACATCAGCAGGCAGATCATGCCGCCGACAAACCCCAGCATGGTCACCGGCCGGAATTCTGACAGGGGACCGAACCATGTATCCGGCTCCAGCTGCATGGCGATGGGAACCGCCATCACCACGCCGGGCACCATCAGCATCATCCAGACCACGCGCAGCCCGCGAACATCGCGGGACCGGGTGGGTGGGCGGTTGGCCGCAACGGTTTCCGCCGCGCTGTCATCGGTCTGCCGACGCATGAAGTCGCGGCCGTGGATCGCTTCCAGGAGGTAACCGCTAATCGTGCCCACCCCCATGCCGAGGGCGAATACCGCCATGCCGGTCAGCGGCTCCTGTGCCAGCAGCAGGAAGGCCGCGTCGCCCATCGTGGCGGTCAGCACGGCAACCAGGGCGCCGAAGCCGACCTGGCCGTTCACGTACTGGGTGACCACGACAATTGCCCCGCCGCAACCCGGCAGGGCCCCGAGGAATGCGGCAACCGGAACCTGCGCCTTCGGATGGCGCGCGAGCAGATCGGCGCTGTCTACCCGGAACAGCCGTTCCAGCCCGTAGATGACAATGAGGGTGCCGGCCACGAATACGCTGACCTGCAGGTAGGCCTCGCTGATCGTGTTGACGATGATGCTGCCCACCTCGGGAAAGCGCCAACTGAGCAGCAGCAAGCCGACCGGCACGAGTACGCGCCAGGACAGCGCTTGTCGGCCCCATTGCTGGAGGTCCAGCAAGCCCTGTTTGGCAGCGAGAATGGCAGCAGTCATGGAGCCGGGTGTAACAAATTAAGCTTGGGCATAATTTCAGGCCCAATGCTAGGCGACGCCACGCAGAAATGCAACGGTTTCGTCAGCCCTGCGGTGGCTCTGCCGGCGGCGCCGGATAGGCCGCGGCAAGACGCTCCGCCGCGGCTGTCAGCGTATCGGCCAGGACCGCCGGCAGGGCCCGATTGACCCAGCGCATGCCCGGCTGGTCGTGCATCGCCAGATAGGCATACACGTCCGCATCACTGACATCCCGGTGGGCGTAGAGCAGCATCATCGGCAACTGCGACGGCAACCGCTCGCGCAGCGACTCGCGGGTCTGGTCCAGCATGCGGGCGCGATTCTCGTCCGATACCCGGTATTCGGCGGGCACCACCTCATTGCGGGCCGCAACCATGCCCCGCAACATGCCGGCATTGAACTCGATCTGCAGATCCACCAGCTGCATCTCCGAGATCAGCTCGCGCATGCGATCCAGGCGCGGCTCGCGGGCGGGATCATGCGGCGGCTGGAGAAACTCCTGGAACCCGGTGGCGAACGCCTCGGTTTCCGCCGCCTGTTCGTTGGCCACCATGCGGCCCACCAGAGGATCGTCCACGGCCTCGGCCGCCACCGCCAGCTTGCCGGTCTGTTCCCGCTCGACCGCCCGCTGCTGCAGCCGCTGCGCCATATCCTGCGCCAGCCGCTCGGGGGCGTAGACCTCGCCGATCACAGAATCCAGTTGCCGGCGCTTGTCGGGAGGAACCGTTGCCGGCAGATTCGAGTCGAGCGAATCACGGATAATGGGGCCCACCTGGGCCAGCATGCCGTCCAGATCATAGGCCCGGATAACGCGCTCGGCCTGACCGTTATCGGCCGGCGCGCCGCCGCCGAATGGCCAGCCGGCACAACCGGCGAGGCCGGCAACCAGACACAGTGCGACGGCACCCGGAACAAACCGTTGAAACATGGAAAACCCTTGCCGCAGAGGATGAAAGAATTGCATGACAGCCGCGGACCCGATGATGTCAGAAACCGATGTGCTGCGCTGGCAGGACGTTGATCAGGACGCCCTGGCCAGCCTGTGGGAAGCCTACGGCCTGACAGTGCATTCGGTTGCCCCGGCCAACCCCATCCCGGGCAGCTTCTGGGGCGACGAAGAAGCCGGCCTGGTCGGCGACCGGCTGTACCTGCGCGCCGATACCCCGGTGCATTCCGCCCTCCACGAAGGTGGACATTTCGTATGCATGGACGGCCGCCGCCGGGCCGGGCTCGACACCGATGCCGGCGGCGACTACGACGAGGAAAACGGCGTCTGCTACCTGCAACTGCTGCTGGCCGACCGACTGCCCGACGTGGGCCGCGACCGGCTCTGCCGGGACATGGACCGCTGGGGCTACAGCTTCCGTCTGGGCTCGACCGCCGCCTGGTTCGAGCAGGATGCCGAGGACGCCCTCGCCTGGCTGCAGCAGCATGGAATCCTGGACGCCACCGGGCGCATCACCTGGCAATGCCGCGCCTGAATCGGACTGGCGCCATGAATAGCGCCCTCCCGAGTCCCGAGTCCCGAGTCCCGAGTCCCGAGTCCCGAGTCCCGAGTCCCGAGTCCCGAGTCCCGAGTCCCGACCGTTGCTATACTCCGCGCCCACTCAACGGCGGAACGGGCTTGTGAGCTTCCGACCCAGCGGCCGCGCGGCTGACCAACTGCGCGCCATCGAATTCCAGCGCCACTTCACCATGCACGCCGAAGGCTCGGTCCTGGTCAGCTTCGGGGACACGCGGGTGATCTGCACCGCCAGCATCGAGGACCGCGTACCGCCCTGGTTGCGCAACAGCGATCAGGGCTGGGTGACGGCCGAGTACGGCATGCTCCCCCGCGCCACCAACACCCGCGGCGGGCGCGAGGCCGCCCGCGGCAAGCAGGGCGGCCGCACGGTGGAAATCCAGCGGCTGATCGGCCGCAGCCTGCGGGCGGTGCTGGACCTGAAGGCCCTGGGCCAGCGCACCGTCACCCTGGACTGCGACGTGATCCAGGCCGACGGCGGTACGCGTACCGCCGCCATCACCGGCAGCTACGTGGCGCTGGTGGATGCGGTCAGCAAGCTGCGCAAGCAGGGCAAGCTCAAGAGCAACCCGGTTCACGGGCAGATCGCCGCCGTCTCGGTGGGCGTGTTCGACGGCCAGCCGGTGCTCGATCTCGACTATGCCGAGGATTCGCGCGCCGAAACCGACATGAACGTGATCATGAACGAGGCCGGCGCCTTCGTGGAAATCCAGGGCACCGCCGAGGGCCATGCCTTCCGGCGCGAGGAACTCGATTCGATGCTGGCGCTGGCGGAGAAGGGAATCGGCGAGTTGACGGCGCTGCAGCAGCAGGCGCTGGCGGGCTGAGCGCACGAAACCGCGTGCTTAACCGTTTCAGGTTTCGTGTTGCATTCTGAATCCGTCGACGGCAACGGAGTCCGGCAATGACTGACGCGAAACTCGTCCTCGCATCCGGCAACGCCGGCAAGCTGGCCGAGTTGCAGGCAATGCTCGACGGTCGTGGCATCGAAGTATTGCCGCAGTCGGCGTTCGACCTGCCCGCGGCGCCGGAAACTGCGCCCACATTCGTGGAAAATGCCCTGATCAAGGCCCGTCACGTGGCCGGGGCCACCGGCCTGCCGGCGTTGGCGGACGACTCCGGCCTGTGCGTGGACGCACTCGACGGCGCCCCGGGCGTGCATTCCGCGCGGTACGCCGGCGAACACGGCAACGACGATGCCAACAACGCCCGGCTGCTGTCCGAGCTGTCCGGGCTCGGTGCGGATCAGCGCGGCGCGCATTTTCACTGCACGGTGGTACTGGTCAGGCATGCTGACGACCCGGACCCCAGCATCGCCCAGGGCCGCTGGGCCGGCCGCATTCTCGATCTGCCGCAGGGCGAGGGTGGCTTCGGCTACGACCCGCTGTTCTGGGTGCCCGAGGAAAACGCCAGCGCCGCCGAACTGGCGCCGGACCGCAAGAACCGAATCAGCCATCGGGGCCAGGCCATGCGCGCCCTGCTGGCGCTGCTGGGGCCGGCCTGAGGTCCGCGCCCGCCATGCCCGCCGACCGGGATCGCCTTCCGCTTGCTTTGTACGTGCACCTGCCCTGGTGCGTGCGCAAGTGCCCCTACTGCGACTTCAACTCCCACCGCGCGCCGGCGCAGTTGCCGGAAACTGATTACGTCGACGCCCTGATACGGGACCTGGACCACGACCTGCCCCTGGCCGGCGGGCGCCCGCTGGTCTCGATCTTCTTCGGCGGCGGCACGCCCAGTCTGTTCTCGGCCGAGGCGATCCAGCGCATTCTGGATGCGGTGCGGGCGCGGCTGCCGCTGGCCGCGGACTGCGAGATCACCCTGGAGGCCAATCCCGGCGCGGTGGAGCAAGCGCGCTTCGCTGGCTTCCGTCAGGCCGGCGTGAACCGGCTGTCGATCGGCATCCAGAGCCTGGACGACCGGGCTCTGCAGCGGCTCGGGCGGATTCACGACGCGGCCGCCGGCCGCGCCGCGGTAACCGCCGCCCGTGGCGCCGGCTTCGCCAACTTCAATCTGGACCTGATGTACGCCCTGCCCGAGCAGTCACCGGCGCAGGCCGACGCCGATCTGGGCGCGCTGCTCGACCTGGCGCCGCCGCATGTCTCCCGCTACCAGCTCACGCTGGAGCCGGGCACGCCGTTCCACGCCCGGCCGCCGGCCCTGCCCGACGGCGAGGCCGCCTGGGCCATGCATGAAAGCGGCGCGCGACGCCTGACCGAGGCCGGTTTCCACGGCTACGAGGTGTCCGCCTGGGCGCAACCGGGCCGCGAGAGCCGCCACAACCGCAACTACTGGCTGTTCGGGGACTATCTCGGCATCGGCGCCGGCGCCCACGGCAAACTCACCGGTGCGGACGGCCGCATCCAGCGCCGGGCAAAGCAGCCGCTGCCCAATCTCTATCGCCGCGATCCGGTCACACCGGCCGCCGAGCACCGGGTGACGCCCGATGACGCCCGGTTCGAGTTCCTGATGAACGGCCTGCGGCTGACCGACGGGTTCGACCGCGAGTGCTTCGAAACCCGGACCGGCGGCGACTGGCGCCAATTGCTCCACGAACTCGCCCCGGCGATTGACCGCGGGCTGGTGGAACACCACGACGGCGCCCTGCGCTGTACGGCGCTTGGCAGCCGGCATCTCGACACCCTGCTGACCGACCTGCTGCCCAGCGCAGCCTGACGCCGGCGACGATGCTGGACGAAACAATCATCGACTGCCCCTACTGCGGCGAGGCCCAGACGCTGCTGGTGGACTCCTCCGCGGGCGATGCCCGCTATACCGAGGATTGCCAGATCTGCTGTCAGCCGATGCGGGTCAGCGTGAGCCTGTTTCACCCCGACGAACCGTCCGTGGTGGAGGTCGAGCGCGAGGACGACTGACGGGGCGACACCCCCACTACCCGGGCGAGTGGTCGCGGACCACTGCGACCGTTATAATTCGATGTTGCGGCGCAGCGCGCCGCGTTTTCATTATGTCAACCGGGACGCACCGTCCCTCCGACCGATCACGGGTTCATGGCCGAGTATTCACGCAAACAGGAAGCGCTGGATTACCACGCATTCCCCCAGCCGGGGAAGCTGGCGATCTCGGTCACCAAGCCGTTCACCACCTACGAGGAGCTGTCGCTTGCCTACAGCCCCGGGGTGGCGGAGCCGGTCAAGGCGATCGCGGCCAATCCCGAGGATGCCTTCCGCTACACGTCCAAGGGCAATCTGATCGCGGTGATCACCAACGGCACCGCGGTGCTGGGTCTGGGCAACACCGGGGCGCTGGCCAGCAAGCCGGTGATGGAAGGCAAGGCGGTGCTGTTCAAGAAATTCGCCGACGTCAACGTGTTCGACATCGAGGTGGACGCCGACAACCCGGACGATTTCGTCGACACCGTGGCGCGCATCGCGCCCACCTTCGGCGGCATCAACCTGGAAGACATCGCCGCCCCGCACTGCTTCGAGATCGAGACCCGGCTGATCGAAAAGCTGGACATCCCGGTGTTCCACGACGACCAGCATGGCACCGCGATCATTGTGGCGGCCGGGCTGAAGAACGCGCTGGACCTGCAGGGCAAGCGCCTGGAAGACGCCGTCATCGTGTGCATGGGCGCGGGCGCCGCCGGCGTGGCCTCGATGAAGCTGCTGCTGGAAATGGGCGCGAAGCTGGACAACGTGTTCATGCTCGACCGCAAGGGCGTGATCCACAGCGACCGCGACGACCTCACGCCGCAGAAGGCCGAATTCGCCACCAAAACGAACCTGCGCACGGTCGACGACGCCATGCGCAACGCCGACGTGTTCATCGGCCTGTCCGGCCCGGATACCGTTACCCAGGACATGATCCGCGCGATGCCGCCGCGCCCGGTGGTGTTCGCGCTGTCCAACCCCAATCCGGAGATTTCCCCGGAGCTGGCCATGGCCGTGCGCGACGACCTGATCATGGCCACCGGCCGCAGCGACTATCCGAACCAGATCAACAACGTGCTCGGATTCCCGTATATTTTCCGGGGTGCGCTCGACGTGCGCGCCCGTCGCATCAATACCCAGATGCACATCGCCGCCGCCAACGCGCTGCAGGCCCTGGCTCGCGAGCCGGTGCCCGCCAGCGTGCTGGAGGCACACGACCAGACCTCGATGGCCTTCGGGCCGGAATACATCATTCCGAGCCCGTTCGATCCGCGCCTGATCGACTTCATCCCGGCCGCCGTGGCAGCCGCCGCGGTGGAGACGGGGGTGGCGCGGACCGGTTATCCCAAGCACTATCCGCAGCCCGTCACGGCGACGACGGGTTCGGACTAGGCCATCGCCAAGCGTTCAATCGGGAGACTTTCAGGTATGTCGAACAAGGCCTTTACGCTGACCAATCCGGAATCGGGCGTCACGTCCGAACTGCCCGTGGTGGAGGGCACTGTCGGCACGCCTGCGGTGGATGTCAGCCGGATCAACGCCGAGCACGGCGTGTTCACCTACGATCCGGCATTCACCGCCACCTGCAGCACGCAGTCGGACATCACCTATATCGACGGCGCCGAGGGCATCCTGCTGTATCGGGGCTATCCGGTGGACCAGCTGGCGGAGAATTCGAGCTTCCTCGAAGTGGCCTATCTGGTGCTCTACGGCGAGCTGCCGACCACCCCGCAGCTGGACGAATTCGTGGGCGCGATCACCCAGCACACGATGCTCAACGAATCGCTTTCCAAGTTCTTCGACGGTTTCCA
Source organism: Spectribacter acetivorans (assembly GCF_031846305.1). Lineage (NCBI taxonomy): Bacteria > Pseudomonadati > Pseudomonadota > Gammaproteobacteria > Salinisphaerales > Salinisphaeraceae > Spectribacter > Spectribacter acetivorans. The sequence continues at coordinate 16,472 of NZ_JAVRHY010000016.1, read as the reverse complement.
CTACGACGCCCACCCGATGGCCATGATGACCGGCATCGTGGGCTCGCTGTCGGCGTTCTACCACGACACCACGGACATCCGCGATGACGGTCACCGGGAAATCTTCGCCCGGCGCATGATCGCCAAGATGCCGACCATCGCCGCGGCCGCCTACAAGCATTCCGTGGGTCAGCCCAAGATGTACCCGCGCAACGACCTCGACTACACCTCGAACTTCCTGCACATGCTGTTCGCGGTGCCGGCCGAAACCTACGAGGTGGACCCGATCGCGGCCAAGGCGCTCGACGTGCTGTTCATCCTGCACGCCGACCACGAGCAGAACGCCTCCACCTCGACGGTGCGTATGGCCGGCTCCACCGGCACCAATCCCTATGCGGCGATCGCCTCCGGCATCGCGGCCCTGTGGGGCCCGGCCCACGGCGGCGCCAACGAGGCGGTGCTGAACATGCTGGGCGAGATCGGTGACATTTCCCAGGTGCCCCGATACCTGGAGAAGGCCAAGGACAAGGATGACCCGTTCCGCCTGATGGGCTTTGGCCACCGGGTGTACAAGAACTTCGACCCCCGCGCCACCATCATCCGCGGCTACTGCCACGAAGTGCTGCAGCACCTGGGCATCGAGAACCATCCGCTGTTCGAGCTGGCGATGGAACTGGAGCGCATCGCCCTGGAAGACGACTACTTCAAGGAGCGCAAGCTCTACCCGAACGTCGACTTCTACTCCGGCATCATCTACCAGGCGCTGGGCATCCCCATCAACATGTTCACGTCAATGTTCGCCATTGCGCGGACCGTGGGCTGGGCCGCCCACTGGTGCGAGATGCAGAACGACCCAGCCATGCGCATCGCCCGGCCGCGGCAGATCTACACCGGCAGCCCCAAGCGAAGCTACACGCCCATCGATCAGCGGTAGCGGACCTGCCCTCTCCCGCCTTGCGGGAAAGGGTTGCGGGTCAATCCCCCTCTCTCTGACTCTCTCCCCGACGGGGAGAGAGGATAAGGAATCGACACCGCCTGTTGAATCTGACATCCCCTCTCCCGCTAGCAGGAGAGGGCGGTGACTGCCCCGCCCTTATTCAGCCGATCGGGACGACTCCGGATTGGGCTGGCAGTAAACCGCCGGTTCCGCGCTGCCATCCTCGATCGGCGTCTCCCTGCCCTCGCCGCTTTCCCGGCACAGGGCCTGGCGACGGCGCCGCTCCGCGGCCTCGAAATCCCGCTCGGCCTGGTACTTGCGCTTGGCATCCTGCAGCCGCTCGATATCCTGCGATAGCGCATCCGGCTGATCGCTGAAGCCATCCGCGCCGCGCAGCGGCTGATCCACTTCCTCGAAGGCATCCACCGGCTTGATCGGCGTCTGCCGGGGTTCATCCTTCTCCGAATCCGGGCCCATGGCGCAGGCCCCCAGCAGTAGCGCCAGGGCCATGCTCGCAACCGTTTTGTTCAGCTTCTTGCTCATGGTCGCGAGTATACCGGTCGTTGGGGCGTCACGGTTCTGTCACCCGCAGGCCATACAAACGTCGCAACACCCACCACGAACAACACCCTCATGTGGAATGCCGACAGCCGTCTGCTGGTGAAACTCTGGCTGAAAACCCCGCTGCGAATCGCCACCGCCGCGCCGAGCGGCCAGGACGTGTGCGCCGCGATGGTGGAACCCGTCGACCCCGAGGCCCCCGGCTGGATGGTGGAACTCGGCGGCGGCACCGGGCCGGTCACCCGGGCGCTGATCGACCACGGCATCCCGCCCGAGCGGCTGCTGGTGGTGGAGAACAACGCCGAGCTGCACCGCCTGCTGCAGGAACGCTTCCCCCAGGTCACTGCCGTCAACGGCGACGCCGGCTCGCTGGACGCCATCCTGTCCGCCCACGGCGCCACGCCGGTGCACACGGTGATTTCCACCCTGCCGATCCTGACCATGCCGGCCGCGCTGCAGCGGCGCATTCTCGACAGCGCGTTCGCGGCCATGGGTCCGGGCGGCCGCTTCCTGCAGATCACCTACATGCCGGGCTCGCCCGTCCCCAAGCGCCGCCTCCGGCAATGGGGCTATCAGGCCGAGGTGGCACGTTTCATCGCCCGCAACTTCCCGCCGGCCACCATCTGGTGCTATCAGCGGCAGGAAAACCGGGCCGGCTGACAAGCCGGATCACGAACGCCCCCGCTCCCGCCGGCGGGAGCAGGCCGGAGTGAGGGTGGCTATCCACCACCGCCGACCCGGACCGTAACCCCTCTCCCTGGCCCTCTCCCGCGGGGAGAGGGGAAGACTCACAACCCCGCGCGTTTCCGCAAGACCCTGCCGGTCCGAGTAGTGGACGCCGCGGCCGTTGGCGTGTGAACCTTCCGGCGATAACCGCAGAAAACACTCCGGAGGAGACACAATGCAATCGACCATGATGACTCGCCCACTGTTGCTGGACGACATCCTGGAGCACGCCGCGCGCCAGTATCCGGACACCGAAATCGTGTCCAACATGCCGGACAAGTCGCGTCATCGCTACACCTACCGCGACTTCTACAAGCGCGCCCGGCAGCTGTCGCAGGCGCTGGTGAACGCCGGTCTGAAGCGCGAGGAACGGGTGGCCACGCTGATGTGGAACCACTACGCGCATCTGGAAGCCTATTTCGGCATTCCCGGCGCCGGCGGCGTGCTGCACACGCTGAACCTGCGGCTGGCGCCGGATGACATCGCCTGGATCGCCAACCACGCCTCCGACCGCTTCCTGATCGTGGACGGCGTGCTGCTGCCGCTGCTCGAGAAGTTCGCCGACAAGGTCAACTTCGAGCGCATCTTCGTGGTGTCGCTGACCGACCAGGCCATCCCGGACGGCATGGAATCCTACGAGAACTTCATCAGCGAACCCGCCGACGACTTCGTCTACCCCGACAAGGACGAAAACGACGGCTGCGGCATGTGCTACACCTCGGGCACCACCGGCAACCCCAAGGGCGTGCTCTATTCGCACCGCTCCACCTGCCTGCACAGCCTGGTCTCCGCCCTGCCCGACGGCATGGCGCTGTCGGCCCGGGACTGCGTGCTGCCGGTGGTACCGATGTTCCATGCCAACGCCTGGGGCCTGCCCTACTCGGCCACCCTGTGCGGCCTGAAGCAGGTCTTCCCCGGCCCGCACATGGACGCGCCAAGCCTGCTGCAGCTGTTCGAGGAGGAAAAGGTCAACCTGGCCGGCGGCGTGCCCACCATCTGGATGGCCATCATCGAGGCGCTGGAAGCCGAACCCCAGCGCTGGAAGCTGCCGAAGATGCGCATGCTGGTCGGCGGATCGGCAGTGCCGGAGTCCATGATCCGCCGCTTCGACAAGTTCGACCTGTCGATCATCCAGGCCTGGGGCATGACCGAGACCTCCCCGCTGGCCTCCATGGCCCGCCTCAAGCCGGCCTTCGACGACGCCGACGAGGACGCCCGCTACAAGCAGCGGGCCACCGCCGGCTTCGCGGCCCCGTTCGTGGATGTCCGCATCCAGGACGATGACGGCAACATCCTGCCCTGGAACGGCGAGGACGTCGGCGAAATCCAGTGCAGCGGCCCGTGGATCACCGCCAAGTACTTCGACCTCGACAAGAGCGAGGACAAGTTCACCGACGACGGCTGGCTGCGCACCGGCGACATCGCCGCCATCGACAGGCACGGCTACATCCGGATCACCGACCGCACCAAGGACGTGATCAAGTCCGGCGGCGAGTGGATTTCCTCGGTGCAGCTCGAAAACGAGATCATGGCGCACGACAAGGTGGCCGAAGCCGCCGTCATCGCCCGCCCGCATCCCAAGTGGGGCGAGCGTCCCCTGGCCTGCGTGGTGAAGAAATCCGGGGCCGACCTGACCGCCGACGAGGTCATGGACTTCCTGCGCGGCCGCATGGAGAAGTGGATGCTGCCCGAGGCCGTGACCTTCATCGACGAAGTCCCGCGCACCTCCACCGGCAAGTTCAACAAGCTGGGCCTGCGCCAGCAGTTCGACGACTGGGACTGGGACGCGGCCTGACCGATTGCGGCTGCGCCGGACGACCGGCGCAGCCGCCACCCCTTCCGGTTGATGGCGACCCCGCGGACGCACTACCGTCGCGAGACTGATATCGCGTCCGGATAGCCCCATGAGCCAGACCATCGCCATTACCGGCGCCAACCGCGGCATCGGCCTCGAGATGGCGCGCCTCTGGCGCGAACGCGGCGAGCGCGTCATCGCCGTGTGCCGTGAACCCTCGGAAGCCCTGCAGGCGCTGAACGTCGACATCATCGACGGCATCGACGTCGGCCGCGATGCCGACATGCCGCGGCTGAGCGAGGCCCTGGCCGATACCCGAATCGACGTGCTCTACAACAACGCCGGCGTCATGCACAGCGAAACGCTGGACGACATGGATTTCGGCCGCATTCGCGAGCAATTCGAGGTCAACGCCCTGGGCCCGCTACGCGTCACCATGGCCCTGATCGACCGCCTCCCGTCCGGCGGCAAAATCGGCCTGATGACCTCGCGCATGGGCTCCATGGAAGACAACGACTCCGGCCGCAAGTACGGCTACCGCATCAGCAAGGCCGGTCTCAACGCCGCCGGCAAATCCCTGGCCGTGGACCTCGCCGACCGCGGCATCGCGGTCGCCATCCTCCACCCCGGCTGGGTGCGTACCAACATGACCGGGCACAGCGGCCACCTGGAACCCGCCGAATCCGCCGCGCTGCTGATTCAGCGAATGGATGAGCTGGATATGCCCAGCAGCGGCACCTTCTGGCATGCCGAGGGGCAGATTCTGCCCTGGTAAAAGCGCAGCGCGCCCCTGTCCCGTACAACAACGGGCGTAACCTGCATCGGATTACCAGGCAATGAAGCCGGTTTCTGATTCAATCCGTTTCACGTCCAGCCTTGCAGGTTCGCATCAACTGCCTTATGCGTCTCCAGTTGCCGGCTGGCGCCGAGAATGAACCTGGTAGTAGGCTCGAATACTAAGCCGCCAAAATACGGAAAGCACGATAATACGCGTGTGCCAGGGCAAGTCTCGCCATGCATTTGTCATTGCACAATCATCCAAATCCCAGCACCGCACCAGATTCGGTGTCATCGAGAAAGCACAAATATGCAGTATCGCGGAGTCCCATCGAATCACTGGTATGCGCGTGGAAACAAAAGGACTTGGCGCTGATGGCGCGGAGTAACAGTAACGTGCAATCCCTGGAATCCTGGATATGGAGCGCCGCCTGCTCGATTCGCGGCGCTAAGGATGCCCCCAAGTACAAGGATTTCATCCTCCCGCTGATCTTCACCAAGCGCCTCTGCGACGTGTTCGACGATGAACTGAACCGCATCGCCGCCGAAGTCGGTTCGCGCAAGAAGGCCTTCCAGCTCGTCAAGGCCGATAAAAAGCTCGTGCGTTTCTACCTGCCGCTGGTGCCGGATGATCCGGAGGAACCCGTCTGGTCGATAATTCGCAAGCTCGCCGACAGGATCGGCGAGAGTGTCACGAGCTATTTGCGCGCCATCGCCAAGGAAAACCCGCGCCTGCAGGGCATCATCGATCGGGTCGACTTCAATGCCACCACCCATGGCCAGCGCGATATCGATGATGACCGCCTGTCCAATCTCATCGAAGCCATCAGCACCAAGCGCCTGGGCCTGAAGGATGTCGAGGCGGACATCATCGGCAAGAGTTACGAATACCTCATCCGCAAGTTCGCCGAGGGCGGCGGCCAGAGCGCGGGCGAGTTCTACACGCCGCCCGAAGTCGGCACCATCATGTCCCGCGTGCTCCAGCCGGAGCCCGGCATGACGGTCTACGACCCCTGCTGCGGTTCCGGCGGCCTGCTGGTGAAGTGCGAAATCGCAATGGAAGACGAGGCCAAGGGCAAGAAACGCACCATCGCCCCGCTCCAGCTCTACGGCCAGGAATACACCGCCGACACCTGGGCCATGGCCAACATGAACATGATCATTCATGATATGGAAGGCGAGATCGAGATCGGCGACACCTTCAAGAACCCCAAATTCCGAAGCAAGGCGGGCAAGCTGCGCACATTCGACCGCGTGGTCGCCAACCCCATGTGGAATCAGGACTGGTTTACCGAGGCCGACTACGACAACGACGAACTCGACCGCTTCCCCGCCGGCGCCGGCTTCCCCGGCAAATCCTCCGCCGACTGGGGCTGGGTGCAGCACATGCATGCCAGTCTCGATGCCAAAGGCCGCGCTGCCGTCGTCCTCGACACCGGCGCCGCCTCCCGCGGCTCGGGCAATGCCGGCACCAACAAGGAAAAGGCCGTCCGCCAGTGGTTTGTCGACAATGACCTTGTCGAGAGCGCCCTCTACCTGCCCGAGAACCTCTTCTACAACACCAGTGCGCCGGGCATTGTGCTATTCCTCAACCGCGCCAAGGCCAGGGCCCGGAAAGGCAAGGTCTTCCTCGTCAACGCCAGCCAGGTGTTCGAGAAAGGCGACCCCAAGAACTTCATTCCTGACGCGGGGATTCAGCGAATAGCCGAAACCCTCATCGGCTGGACCGAAGAGGAAAAACTCAGCCGCATCGTCGATCATGCCGAGCTGAAGAAGAACGACTACAACATCTCCCCCAGCCGCTACATTCACACCAGCGACGCCGAGACCTACCGGCCGCTCGGCGAGATTGTCGCGGACCTCAGGGCCGCCGAAGCCGAGGCGCGCGAGGCGGACAGCGCCTTGAACGAGATTCTGGAGAAAATCGGGGTATGAGCAATCTTATCCTCTACACCTCGGACGACGGCCGTACCCGGCTCGACTTGCGGGTTGAGGGGGAGACGGTCTGGCTCAGCCAGCTGGAAATCGCCGAACTATTCCAGACCACCAAGCAGAACATCAGCCTGCACGCCAACAACATCTTCGAAGACGGCGAGTTGAGCCCCGAGACAACTGTCAAGGAATCCTTGACAGTTCAAACCGAGGGCAATCGCGAGGTCAAACGGGACATCAGGCTCTACAACCTCGACCTCATTCTGGCCATTGGCTACCGGGTACGCTCGCCACGCGGCGTGCAATTCCGCCAGTGGGCCAGCACCCATCTCAAGGAATACCTGGTCAAGGGCTTCGTCATGGACGACGAACGCCTCAAGAGCCCCGGCGGCTGGGACTATTTCGACGAGCTCCTCGCCCGCATCCGCGAGATCCGGGCCTCCGAAAAACGCTTTTACCAGAAAGTCCGCGACCTGTTTGCTCTAAGCAGCGACTACCAGGCCCGCGAGCAGGAAACTCAGCGCTTCTTCGCCGAGGTGCAGAACAAGCTGCTTTTCGCCGTTGCCGGGCGAACCGCCGCCGAACTTGTTATCGACCGCGCCAACCCCGACGAGCCCAACATGGCACTCACCACCTGGAGTGGCTCCCGCGTACGTAAGCACGACGTCATTGTCGCCAAGAACTACCTCAGCGCGGACGAAGTGGACACGCTCAACCGGCTGGTCGTCATCTTCCTGGAGCAGGCTGAACTTCGCGCCAAGCAGAGGCAGGACCTCACCCTCGACTACTGGCGGGAGAATATCGACCGCATGCTCGAGTTCAACGAGCAGGCTGTCCTAGAAGGTGCCGGATCAGTCAGTCGCGACCAGATGAAGCAGATCGCGCAGGAGCGGTATGAAGACTTTGATGCGAAACGGCGAGAGGCAGAGGCGATTGAGGCCGATGCCGAGGACCTGAAGGCGATTGAGGACTTGGAGACGGATTTAAAGCGGAAGGGAGAGGGGGATGATTGACGCAAATCTTCTAATCGATCCCGTACCGACCGGTTGGGAGATTTGCACGCTCGCTGAAGTCTGCGACCGCGTCAAAGACTCCTACACCCCCATTGAAGGCGGCGATACTCCGTATATTGGTCTCGAGCACCTGGCGCAAGGTTTCCCCGCATTTGTGGGACGTGGAAGCGAAAGTGATATTAAGTCGTCGAAAACCGCCTTCCAAATTGGCGATATCCTCTTTGGGAAGCTTCGCCCATATCTCCGAAAGGGAGCCCAAGCTGGTTGCGATGGAATCAGCTCCACCGACATCCTGGTATTTCGGGCAAAAGATCGATGCGAGTCCGCGTTCCTGAAGTATCTCGTCCACGCTGATGAGTTCATCAGCCACGCGAAATCGACTACGTCTGGCGTTCAACACCCCCGCACTTCGTGGCCTTCACTACGTGATTTCAAGCTATCACTCCCCCCACTCCCCGAGCAAAAGAAGATCGCGCACATCCTTTCGACGGTGCAGCGGGCGATCGAAGCGCAGGAGCGGATCATTCAGATCACCACCGAGCTGAAAAAGGCCCTCATGCACAAGCTATTCACCGAAGGCCTCCGCAACGAACCCCAGAAACAAACTGGAATAGGCCCTGCTCCCGAGGGTTGGGAGGTGGTGAAGCTGGGAGCTCTATTCGAAAAGCAGCCCCAGAACGGAATCTATAAGCACAGGCGCGAATACGGCTCAGGCACTCAGATTTTACGAATCGACGACTTCAGCAACGACGGTAATGTCGTCACTGGCGCCGGGAACCGTGTCGCCCTGGCTCGTAGCGAGGTCAAAACCTATGGGTTGGAAGCCGGCGACATCGTCATCAACCGAGTGAACAGTCTTTCCCACTTGGGCAAAACCGCCCTGATCGGAGCTATCGGCGACGAGATAGTCTTTGAGTCCAACATGATGCGGTTCTCAGTCAACGAATCACAGGTACTCAAGGAATACGTCTTCAAGTTTCTGAACTCGCCGCTGACCAAGAAGCAGATCATCGGAACTGCCAAGCGAGCGGTTGCCCAGTCGAGCATCAACCAAAGCGACGTTAAATCCATAATCGTTCCCATGCCATCGCTTGAAGAACAGGGAGAGATCGTCGCAGCACTTGACGCTATCGGAGCGAAGATTACGCACTCGACTGACAAGGCGGTTGTTCTCCGCGACCTCTTTCGGACTCTCCTTCACGAACTGATGACCGCGAAGACGCGAGTTCGTAAATTTGAGATTCAAGTCTCTCAGGCCGAGTTGAAAAGATGCTAGAAAGCCTCAATCTGATTCGGAACGTCGGTCGATTCGATTCTTTTACGAACGGATCCAACCATCCCTTTGCTCAGCTCACATTAATCTACGCTGAAAACGGGCAGGGAAAGACTACACTTTCCGCAATTCTAAGATCGCTTGCGACCGGAGACTCCACCCCAATCAGTGAACGACGGAGACTCGCGGCTCAACATCCGCCGCATGTGATTGTTTCGTGCATCGGCGGCCCGCCGGATGCGATGTTTCAGGACGGCGCCTGGAACAGAGTGCTAGAAGACGTGGTGATTTTCGATGACGTGTTTGTCGATGAGAACGTTTACTCCGGACTCGTCGTCGGGAGCGACCACCGTCAAAACCTTCATGAACTGATCCTGGGGGCTCAGGGAGTTGCGCTAAACCAGCAACTCCAGACCCACATAGCTCGAATTGAGCAGCATAATAGTGAGCTCAGACGGCATAGCAGCGAGATTCCAGCTGACGAGCGGGGAAGGCTATCTGTCGATCAATTCTGTGATTTACCGCCGAATCCGAATATCGATCAAGAGATTCAGACTGCGGAACAAAACCTAGCCGCGAGTCGTCAGCAAGATCGGATTCGAAACGCTCCAGAACTTCAATTATTGGACCTTCCCGAGATCGACCTTCCGGCAATCGAGGCTATCCTAGAATTGGGGTTACCTGATATTGATACGGCCGCTGCAGAAAGGGTTCAGGCGCATCTGCAGAGTATCGGTGAGGGCGCCGAACGCTGGGTTGGCGAGGGGGTAATACGCCAGAATTCGGTTGCCGAAGCAGGAGGAAACAAGTGTGTATTCTGCGCCCAAGATATTTCACAATCAGCAGTAATTGACCACTATCGAGCTTTCTTTAGTGCGGCCTATCGGTCGCACCAAGAAGCCATTCGTAGCGCAGAATCCAGCTTTAACCGGACTCATTCCGAAGGCGCTGCTCTTCCCTTTGAACGTTCGATCCGCACATTGGCCGAACGTCGACAGTTCTGGTCTGAATTCGGTGAGATTCCAGAACTGGCTATTGACTCCGCCGCCATTACTAGCGACTGGAATGCGGCGCGCGCACAGATCGCTCAACTTTTCCAACAGAAGAGAGCAGCTCCGCTTGACGCTATCACCCTGCCCGATGAAGTTCATGCATCGATTGAAACCTATAACACCAGGCGGAATGAAGTCGCTGCTTTGAACCAGCAAATCGCATCAGTAAATCAAATGATTGCGACAGTAAAGCAGCAGGCAGCGACAGCAAGCGCGACTGCTTTGACCGCCACTCTTACCCGGCTAAAAGCAACTAAGGCACGATACACGCCTACGACGGATGCTCGTTGCCAAGCCTATCTGGAGGAGAGGCAGGCAAAGGGCGCCACTGAGCAGCAACGGGATCAGGCTCGCCAAGCACTCGATCAATATCGCACTCAAGTATTCCCAGAATACGAGGCTGCAATTAATAGGTACCTCGAGCGATTTAACGCCGGCTACAGACTGGAAAGGGTGCAACCGGTGAATACCCGTGGTGGACCTACTTGCTCTTACAGCGTCGTCGTAAACAACACTGCTGTGACGGTTACCGGCGGAAATGCGCAGGCTGGGGAACCTTCGTTCAGAAACATCCTGAGCGCAGGAGATCGAAACACGCTAGCTATAGCGTTCTTCCTTGCATCAATTGAGTTGGATCCGAACCAAGCCGGCCGCGTGGTTGTTATTGATGACCCTGTGTCAAGCTTGGATGAACACAGATCGCTGACTACCATTCAGGAAGTGCGTCGGTTACTGAGCCACGTCGGCCAGATTGTCATTCTTTCCCACAGCAAGCCGTTCCTTTGTCGTTTATGGGAAAGCGTAACCCCTGCAAGCAAGACCGCACTTCAAGTAGCGAGGCAGGCAAATGCTTCCACCATCACCCAATGGGACGTCAACGCCGACTCGGAAACCGATAATGACCGCAGGCATCAAGCCTTAAGGTACTTCCTGAGACATGGCGGTCAAAACGAAAAGGAGATAGCGGCAGCGATTCGCCCATGCTTGGAGGCGTTCCTTCGCGTTGCCTATCCCGAACACTATCCACCTGGCACGCTTTTGGGGCCTTTCCGCGAAAAGTGTAGTCAACGGGTTGGAACCCACGAAGAGATTCTGCGCCAGGCCGATATCGATGAACTGAGAGACCTCGTAGACTACGCAAATGTGTTTCACCACGACACCAACCCGGCTTGGGAAACGGAAGTTGTGAATAGCGCCCAACTGGAGGGCTTTGTTCGGCGAACTCTTGAATTTGCGAAACGGTCTTAGCAAAAGAAGACCTAAGAATGCCCACGTCTGGTGAACACAAAACAGTCCAAGCCCGAATCCTCGAATACGCCGAGGCCATTGATTGGACATTTGTGCCCCGCGAGGAGGCCGAGCAGCGGCGCGGCTTTGATCCCGACGTTCCCGCCGCCGACCGAGCCAGAAACCGCTCGCTCTTCTTCGACGACCTGCTCGACGCCAAGGTGCGGGAATTCAACCCGCGCTACGCGGAGGCCGCGGGCGCGTTGCTCGGGCAGTTCCGCCATATCCGTACCGATATCTACGGCAACCGGGATTTCGTGGAGCAGCTACGCAACCGGGGCACGTTCTTCGACCACGAGGAAAACCGCGAGCGTGACCTGATCCTGATTGATTACGACGAGCCGTCGAACAACGTCTATGAAGTGACCGAGGAGTGGGCCTTCCACAACGGTCACTACGGCACGCGGGAGGATGTGGTCTTTCTCATCAACGGCATCCCGGTGCTGGTGATCGAGTGCAAGAACGCCAGCAAGGACGAGGCGATTGCCCTGGGCGTGGATCAGATTCGCCGTTACCACCGCGAGACGCCCGAACTGTTCGTCTCACAGCAGCTGTTCACTGCGACCGACGCCATCGGCTTTTCCTACGGGGTGAGCTGGAACCTGGTGCGGCGGAATATCTTCAACTGGAAGCACGAGGCGGTTGGCCAGCTGGAGGCGAAGGTAAATGGTTTCTGCGCCATCCCGCAGGTGCTCGCCTTTCTGAAAGACTACATCGTCTTTGCCGAGAAGGACGAGGAACTGCACAAGTACGTCCTGCGCCAGCACCAGACCGGCGCGGTGGAGGCGACCGTCGACCGCGCCCTCGATGCCGAACGTACCCGCGGCCTGGTCTGGCATACGCAGGGCAGCGGCAAGACCTTCACCATGATCAAGACGGCCGAGCGGCTTTTCCGCGCGCATGAGGCGGACAAGCCCACCGTGCTGCTGATGATCGACCGCAACGAGCTGGAAGACCAGATGCTCAAGAACCTGGCCGCGCTCGGCCTGGGCACTCTGGAACACGCCAGCAGCATCGCCCGGCTCAATCGACTTTTGCGCGACGACTACCGCGGCATCATCGTGACGATGATCCACAAGTTCCGGGACATGCCGGCGGATATCAATACCCGCTCGAACGTCTATGTGCTGATCGACGAAGCCCACCGGACCACCGGCGGGGACCTGGGCAACTTCCTGATGGCCGGGTTGCCGAACGCGACCTTCCTCGGCTTCACCGGTACCCCGGTGGACAAGACCGTCTACGGCAGAGGCACGTTCAAGACCTTCGGCTGCGAAGACGACCGGGGTTATCTGCACAAGTATTCCATCGCCGAAAGCATCGAGGACGGCACCACGCTGCCGCTGTACTACCAGCTTGCACCGAACGAGATGCTGGTGCCGCACGAAACGCTGGACGCCGAGTTCCTCTCGCTGGCCGAAGCCGAGGGCGTGGCCGACATCGAGGAATTGAACAAGATTCTCGAGCGGGCGGTGAACCTGAAGAATTTCCTCAAGGGCAGAGAACGCATCCAGCAGGTGGCGCAGTTTGTCGCCGAGCATTACCGCCAGAATGTCGAGCCGCTCGGTTACAAGGCTTTTCTCGTCGGCGTGGACCGCGAGGCCTGCGCGCGATACAAGCATGCGCTCGACGAGTTTCTGCCGCCCGAGTATTCCGAGGTGGTGTACACCAGCAGCAACAACGACTCCGCCGCGCTGAAGGCATTGCATCTCGACCCGAAGAAGGAACGGCAGATTCGCAAGAGCTTCGGCAAGCTCGATCAGTACCCGAAGATTCTGATCGTCACCGAGAAACTGCTTACCGGCTTCGACGCGCCCGTGCTCTATGCCATGTACCTGGACAAGCCGATGCGCGACCACACGCTGCTGCAGGCCATCGCCCGGGTAAACCGTCCATTCGAGAAGGAGGGTGAGAACGGAACGCAGGAGATGGTAAAGCCCCATGGCTTCGTGCTCGATTTCGTGGGCATCTTCGACAAGCTGGAGAAGGCGCTCGCCTTCGACAGCGACGAGATCAACGCCATCGTCAAGGATCTCAAGCTCCTGAAGGTGCTGTTCCAGAACAAGATGGAGACCAGGGCACCGGAATACCTGGGCCTGATCGAGCGCAACTTCGACGACCGGGACGTGGACACGCTCATCGAGCATTTCCGCGATCCCGAGCGCCGCAAGGAGTTCTTCAAGGAGTACAAGGAAATCGAGATGCTCTACGAGATCATCTCGCCGGATGCGTTCCTGCGCCCGTTCATTGATGACTACGGCACGCTGTCGTCGATTTTTCAGGTGGTCCGTAAGGCCTACACCCGGCGGGTGCAGGTGGACCGCGATTTCCAGCGCAAGACCAACAACCTCGTCCAGGAACAGGTGGGGAGCTACGGGGTTTCAGGCGTGGGCGATCTGGTCGAAATCAACGCCGATACGATCGAGCTGATCAAGAACAAGGAAGGCGGTGACGGGACCAAGGTGATCAACCTAGTAAAAAGCATCGAGAAGTTCGCGGACGAAAATAGCGACGATCCCTACCTGATCGCCATGGCCGAGCGTGCGCGCCTCGTGCAGGAAAGCTTCGAAGGCCGCCAGGTGAGCACCGCCGAGGCACTGGACGCGCTGCTCAAGGAAATGGAATCGAACGAGGCGCGCAAGAAGGAACAGGCGGAAAAATCGTTCGACGGACTGACGTATTTCGTTTATCGCAGCCTGCTCGATACGGAGATTCAGAACGCGGAAACGGTAAGCCAGCGGATTCGACAGGCTTTTGCGGATCATCCCGGTTGGAAGAGCAGCGACAAGGCGCTGCGTGAACTACGCAGGCAGGTCACCTTCGCCATTTTTGCCGAGACCAATGATCTGGACCGTGTCACTGCGGTCGTGGATGAGTTGTTCTCGTTATTGGCACGGGCGGACAGAATCTAGACAGTGAGCGCTACGGACAGCAAGAGTGAGTTCAAGCGGCGCGTCCGGCATTGGGCAGAAAAGCTGGACGTGAACATCGTCTGGCTGGGGGTGCGACCCATGCGCAACAAATGGGCATCCTGTTCCACGGCGGGTCATCTGAACTTCAATGCCGAATTGCTCGATGTGGATGTCGAAATATGGGACTACGTCATCGTGCACGAGTTGCTGCACTTCTTCGTCCCCAACCACGGCAAGCTCTGGAAAAGCCTGATGCGTGCGCACCTGGGTGAATACGAAGCATCTGAACGGGATTTGAAGCGGATAGCACATGACAATGCGCTCCAGCGAACGCGCTAACGCGCGCCTCTGAACTCAACGTAAAAGGGAGCGGAGACTGCCTTACCTAACAGGCGCTTCGAGGAGTACATCAGACTCATGAGCAACACCCACACAGAGAAATCCCCCGAACAGGCGGCCTTGTGGCTCGATGAAGCCGAACGGCGGGATGAAGAACTGGCGTCCGGGAAGGTCAAGGGCATTCCGGGCGAGGAAGTGTTCGCGCGTATCGAGTCCCGATACAGCAAGCAGCTAATGCTATCGCGCTAGGTCCGCGCCGCTCTCCGACAAATCTGCGAATTCCCTCAGTCAGCGCCGGTCACTCGGGGCAGCATTCGGTCAATCATGGTTCAGCCTGATAGCCGGTGGGACCACACGATTCACTTCCGCGTCATCTCTACACACATCCGGATATTGGCCGTCGCACACTAGGCCCGTCAGCCGTTTTACTGGTTCGGCCGTCTATAACACGTACGTCCGGAGAGCCCGCTTTCGAGCCCGTGGCACAACGCGGCCCTGAGAACCACCTGTGCTCTGCCCCGGCAAGCGCTTCATCGCGCGTCATGGGGACAACCCGAGCGCCACCGTTGTAGAGTCGTCGACAAGGGCCCGCCAACAAACGGCCCGATAAACCAACAATAACCGGGGGAGACAGTGGCATGCGCAAGGCACTCAAGCTCAATGACATCAGCTTTCTGATCGGGGAGAAGGCCAAGGCGCCCACGCACGTGGCCGCGATGGCCACGTTTCACTACCCGCCCGATCCCGGCGAGGACTACCTGCAGAATCTGGTGCGGCGCTGGCGGGAGTGCACGCGATTCGCCCCGCCCTTCAACTACCGTTACCGGCCGTGGCCGTTTCCCAGCTGGGATGTGCTGGATGACGACGAGGTGGACCTGGACTACCACTTCCGCCACTCGGCGTTGCCGCGCCCCGGGGGCGAACGGGAACTGGGCGTGCTGGTGTCGCGGCTGCATTCGCACGCGCTGGACCGCAACCGGCCGTTGTGGGAATGCCATGTGATCGAGGGGCTGGAGGACGGCCGCTTCGCGCTCTACATCAAGGTGCATCATTCGCAGATCGACGGCGTGGGCGGCATCCGCGTGTTGCAGTCGATGCTGGCGGAAACCCCGGATGCCCCGCCGGTGGAACCGATCTGGGCGGTGGGCATGGGCCGGACGCGGCGTGCCCCGGACGAGCCCCGGCCGCCGAAGATGCGCCCGAAGCTGTGGCCGGCACTGACGGCCTATACGCGGCTGCGCGGCGCGATGCTGCGTCGCCGCTTCCGGCCCCGGCATGACCCGGACAACGCGCTGCCGTTTGCCACCCCGCGCACCAGCCTGAACGGGCGCATTGGCGCGCCACGCCGGTTCGCCACGCAGCAGTACGATCAGGACCGGATTCGCGCCATCGCGGTGGCCTCCGATACCACCACCAACGACGTGTTCCTGGCGATCTGTGCCGGGGCGCTTCGGCGTTACCTGACCGAAACCGGCGCGATGCCGACCACCAGCATGACCGCGGCGGTGCCGGTATCCGTGCGGCCGGCCGATGAAACCGAGGTGGGCAATGCCATCACCTTCGTGATGGCGAAAATGCGCACCGACATCGCCGACCCGGCGGAGCGGCTGGCGGCCATCCACCGCTCCACTACCACCGCCAAGGGTCATCTCAACCGCCTGCCCAAGGCGGCCATGGACCCGTACACAGCCATGCTCATGGGGCCGTACCTGATCCGCATCGTGCTGGGGCTGGGCGCGGCGACCCGCCCGATGTTCAACCTGGCAGTATCCAACGTGCCGGGGCCGAAGCAGACGCTGTATCTCGACGGCGCGACGCTGGACGCGGTTTACCCGGTGTCGCTGCTGTTCAACGGGCAGGCGCTGAACATCACGCTGGTCAGCTACGAC
>NZ_JAVRHY010000015.1:0-67236 GCF_031846305.1 Spectribacter acetivorans | reverse complement strand
CCGACGGCAAGTCGAATCTGGGTTTTACCGGCTGCCGCGACAGCCTGCCGCACATGCAGCGGATTGCGGTGTATACCGGCGAGGCGCTGGATGAGCTGGATGCGGCGGTGCGTGGGACGGAGGCGGAAGTCGGAGCGGCGTGATGGGCGACGCGGTTCGGCTTCGATAACGGCCTCGCGTCAGGCTGGGTACATGCTCTCGTAGGGCGGGCTTCAGCCCGCCGCGCATGGCGCGGGGGACACCGGGATTGCTCCGTTTGCGCGAATCGCCCGCCCCCGCTCCCGCTTGCGGGAGAGGACCAGGGAGAGGGCGGTTGGTGAATCCCCTCTCTCTAACTCTCTCCCCAAGGGACGAGAGGATTTCATTACAAACGCCCTTGCCGCAACCGACTCCCGGTTAGAGTTCTGCGCTAGAACCATTCCGGCCGCATCCCCAGACAGGTATCGTCCACCGCCGCCAGCAGGTGGGCGCGGTGATCAATGGTGGGCAGTTCCCAGCGAAAGAAGTAGCGGGTGGCCTGCAGCTTGCCCCGGTAGAAATCGCGCTCCTCGTCGCCGGAGGGCATGGCCCGGACGGCGACCAGGGCCTGGCGCAGCCAGGTCCAGGCGATGACCACGTGGCCCAGCATTTCCAGGTACTCGTTGGCGTTGGCGAGATAGCTTTCGGCGTCCGTGGCCTGCTGGCGCAGCGCCTGGGTGGTGTCGGCCACGGTGTCGATGGCTTCGGCCAGTGCCCGGGCATATTCATGCAGTTCGTCAAACTCGGCCGCATCCTCGGCGGTTGCACCGATCTCGCGCAGCAGCAGCGACAGAGCCGCCCCGTCGCGCATGGTGACCTTCCGGCCGAGCAGGTCCAGCGCCTGAATGCCGTTGGTGCCCTCGTGGATGGGGTTGAGGCGGTTGTCGCGATACAGCCGCTCCACCGGGTATTCGCGGGTATAGCCGTAGCCGCCCAGCACCTGAATGGCGAGCTTGTTGGCTTCCAGCCCGTACTCGGAAGGCCAGGCCTTCGCGATGGGCGTGAGAATGTCGAGCAACAGCCCGAGGCGGTTGCGTTCGGTTTCGTCCTCGGTGGTCTCCTGCTGGTCCACCAGCGTGGCGCAGTACAGGCACAGGGCAAGGCCACCCTCGACGTAGGCCTTCTGGGCCAGCAGCATGCGGCGGACGTCGGCGTGTTCGATGATCGGCACCGGCGCATCGGTCGGCTTGCTGCCGGGATGGCGGCCCTGCGGGCGTTCGCGCGCGTAATCCAGCGCGTGCAGATAGCCGGAGTAACCCAGCACCGACGCCCCCATGCCGACACTGATGCGAGCCTCGTTCATCATGTGGAACATGCCGGCCAGACCGGTATTGGGTTCGCCGACGATCTCGCCGATGCAATCGTCGTCATCACCGAAATTCAGCACCGTGTTGACCGTGCCCCGGTAGCCCATCTTGTGATTGAGCCCGGCCAGCCGTACGCCGTTTCGTGCACCCAGGCTGCCGTCGTCGTTCACCCGGTATTTCGGCACGATGAACAGGGAAATGCCCCGGGTGCCGGCCGGCGCCCCTTCGATGCGGGCCAGCACCAGATGCACGATGTTCTCGGACAGGTCGTGCTCGCCGCCGGAAATCCACATCTTGTTGCCGCGCAGACGATAGGTGCCGTCCTCGTTGGGAACCGCCCGGGTGCGGATGTCACCCAGCGAAGACCCGGCCTGCGGCTCGGACAGGCACATGGTGCCGAAGAAGCGACCGGCAATCATCGGGTGCATGTAGCGCCGCTGCTGCTCGGGCGAGCCTACCACCCGCAGCAGATTCGCCGCCGCGCCGGTCAGGAACGGATACCCGGCGGTACCGATGTTGGCGGCGGTGAATAGTGCGGCCACCGACTGGCTGATGGTGTAGGGCAGTTGCAGGCCGCCGTCGGCCTCGTCGAACGCCGTGCCCATGAAGCCGCCGTCCACGTAGGCATCCAGCGCCGTCTTCACTTCCGGGATGATATGCACCCGTTCGCCGTCGAAGGTGGGCTCGTTGGCATCCAGTTTCGCGGCGTGGGCGGCGAACTGATCCGCCGCCAGCGTGTGCGCGGCCTCCACCACGGCATCGAAGGTTTCCCGGTCGTGGCCGGCGAAGCGCGGGCGCTGGCACAGGGCGGCCACGTCCAGCCACTCGTGCAGCAGGAAATCCAGGTCGCGGCGGTTGATCAGGTGGCTCATGGCGGCAGGATTCTGAAACAGGGCGCAAGTGTAGCCAACCCGGGGCTCGGGATGCTCGTATTGGCCCGGGCTTTCGAGGCACACTTACGCGATGAGAACGTCCCTCCCCGACGCCGCCGATGAGTGACCATTCGCCCGGTTTTCTGGCGCTGGTGGCGCAGGCCCGCGCCCGCGTGGCGGAAATCGACGCCGCCGACCTGGCCGACGCACTGGCCCGCGAACCCGATGCCGCACTGATCGACGTGCGCGAGGAATCCGAGTACGCGGCCGGCCATGTCACCGGCGCAGAACACCTGGGCAAGGGCGTGATCGAGCGCGACATCGAAGCGCGGCATCCCGACCCGCAGCAGCCGTTGTATCTGTATTGCGGCGGCGGGTACCGCTCGGCCCTGGCCGCGGACGCCCTGCGCACCATGGGCTACGCCCGGGTCGTATCGGTGGATGGCGGCTGGCGGGCGTTGCGCGAGTTGCTGCCGACCGACGGAACCTAGCCCCTGATGCCCTTTCGCGTCATCCGCATCCGGCGGCAGATAGCCGCCCCCGTGCAGGCCGTGTTCGATCACGTGGCGAATCTGGACAATTACGCCCGGCTGCCGGGCGTGCGCCGGGCCCGCCTGCTGCGTGAAGGGACCACCGAACGCCAGGGCACCGGCGCCGAACGCGAGATCGCGCTAACGTTCGGCACCCTGGTGGAGCGCATCACCGAATTCGATCCGCCACACCGGCTGGCCTGGCGCATGATCCGCGTGCCCTTTCCGATCCACCATCTGGGCGCCGAGCTGCGGCTGCGGGAAGTGGCCGGCGGCACCGAAATCCAGTGGGTATCACGTTTCCGCGCCCGGTCCCCGATCGGCGCCGGGCTGATCGAGCGTAGCGCCAGTGTGGCGCTGACCGCGGTCTATGGCACCGCACTATTGTTGTGGAAACGCTCGCTGGAAGCCGGTCATCCGCGCTGGCGCCACTCCCTGCCCGCATCGGCCAGCACCGGCGCCCCGGCCGCGTCGGCACCACCCGCGCAGCGGGCATCCGGACGCGCACAACCCCCGCCCCGACGGCTGCTGCCCTACGCCGGGGCCCGCCTGATGGGCGCGGTTCGCAATGCACTGGGGCTGCCGGCACGGCTTTTCCGCCGACGCCGGTAACCGGGCTGCTTGCCAATCACGGCAGCGGGGGTAAAGTGGGGATAACGCCCGATCCGGTTCCCGCCATGTCCATCAAATACACGCTGCTGACCGCCGCCATTCTGCTCCCGACCCTGGGAACGGCCCACGCCCAGAACGAGTCACCGCTGGTGGATATCCAGCTCGCCGATGCCGACACGCCGCTACGCGTGGCGCTGGCCGGTCAGCCGCTGCTGGGTGCCGGCATGACGGCAACCCCGCTCGCAAATCCCGCGTCGGCCGGAGGCTCCGGCATCGGCGATCTGCTGGGCGGGATTCCGCTGGTGGGCGCTCTGCTGGCGCCCGAGCCGCCGTCCGCCATGCCCGCGACCCCGGCAGATACGGCCTTCGCCGTGGGCGATCTCGACGGCGACGGCCGCCGCGAGGATCAGGGCACGCGGTTCGGGGATTTCCTAGTACAGGTGGACCCCGACGACATCAACGACCAGGCGCTGTCGTTCAGCGATTACGTGGACGACCCGCAGCCGCTGGACGACCTGTCAACACCACAGTAAACGGGCTCAGCGCCAGCCAATCGGATCGTAACCGCGGTCGCGCAGGCAGCGATTGACGAAGTTGCGATAAACCGGGTCCGGTGTGCCACGGGCGAACAGGCCGCTGAACAGCCCGGTGGCAGCCCCGTGCGCCGCCCCGGCACCGGCGCCGCGGCCGACATCGCCGAATACCGCGCCAACTGCTGCGCCTCCGGCACCGCCGATCACGCCACCCCGGACCGTGCGACCAGCCACGTCGCCGTCGCTGTAATCCAGGCCGTTGGCCTCGGCCATGGCCATGCACTGGTCAACGGCCCGCTGCGAACCGGCCGAGGTGCTGCGGCCGCCCTCGGGATAGATCACCGGCCGCTGATTGGCGCAAGCGGACACGGCAAGTAGTGCCAGGGTCAGAACGGACAGACGGACCGATGTGAAAAGCCGGGCGTTCATGACTTATTGGACCTTGCTTCTGCCACTGAATTCAATGAGCACTATCCGCCGCTTCCACGGCAGGTGGCAACACAACCGCAAGTGATATCGCACCGAAGAGACTGCCGCGCGGTCTGCGGCCGCTCGCAATGACGAGGGATGATGCCGATCCCCGAAACCGTCATTGCGAGAATGCGACAGCATTCGCGGAAATCCCATGGGGCGTTTCCGCGGTTCAGGCAGCGTAGGTCGTCTTCAGATAGGACATGATCGCGTCGGACTCATACAGCGCTTGCCGGTTGTTGGGATCCACCAGGTACGGTACCTGCAACCGGCCGGTCTGCTCATGCATGGCCCGGCGGTTGCGGCCGCAAACCGGCATGTCCGGGAAGAAGCGCGTGCGCACCCAGGGCGGGCCGATTTCCTGCGGCACCGCCTTGCCGAAACTGCGCAGGATGTAGGGAATTTCCATTTCACACAGCAGCTCGCGCACCGGCCGCGAGAACGGACTGGACTCGAAGCTGTACAACGCCAGGGGCTGATCCGGCACTCGTGCCGGCCGGCGCCGCATACCGCGCAAACCCCGCAACAGGGTGGCCGCATTCGACCCCATCACCGCGACTGCACCACCCAGCGGCCGCGCCGGCGCCGGGCGACCGGCGTACTCGGCATACAGATAGTCGATGATGTCGCTGGATTCGTAGAGCTGACGGCCGGTGTTCGGGTCCACCAGGTACGGGAACTGCGCCTTGCCGCCGAGCCGCTCGGCCTCCGGCCGGAACCGGGTACCGCCCTTCGGGCAGGGCTTGATCAACACGTCCAGGTCCAGTTCGGTGATCGTTTCGCGCACTAACCGACAGAACGGGCAGCCCTCGAATTCGTAGAGCTCAAGAAGTTTCTCTGGCTGGCGCGAGGCCGGCTTGAAGGCAAGCGAGCCACGCCAGGCACGAGCCGTGCTGGCAAGGGTCGAAGAAAGCGTGTTGAGCATCGCGACAATCGCTCCGGTGAAAAACGGCAGCCATTCTACTGCCTGGCCGGGTTGATTGGCGCTACCATGCGCCGCCATGCGCCGTTCCGACTTTCATTACGACCTGCCCGACACCTGCATCGCCCAGCGACCGCCGGCGCGGCGAGGCGACAGCCGCCTGCTACATCTTGAGCGGGCCACGGGTCGCTGCACCGACCGGCACATTACCGATTTGCCGACGCTGCTGGCGCCGGGCGATCTGCTGGTGCTCAACGACACACGGGTGATTCCGGCCCGGCTGCATGGCCGCAAGGCCAGCGGCGGGGCGGTGGAGATATTCGTGGAGCGGGTGCTGGGCAATCAGCGCTTTTCGGCCAAGATCCGGGCCAGCAAGACGCCAAAGCCGGGCACCGAACTGATCGTGGGCGAGTTCCGGCTCACGGTAGGCGGCCGCGACGACGAACTGTTCCTGCTGCAGCTGACAACCGGCGAGCTAGAGGCGCTGCTGGCCGAGCACGGCCATATCCCCTTGCCTCCCTATATTCGCCGGCCGGACGAACACACCGACCGCGAGCGCTATCAAACCGTCTGGGCACGAGAGCCCGGCGCCGTGGCCGCACCCACCGCCGGGCTCCATTTCGACGACGCCCTGCTCGACGCGATGCGGGCCCGCGGTGTCGGTATCGACTACCTCACCCTGCACGTGGGCGCCGGCACCTATCAGCGAGTGCGCACCCAGGACCTGTCACGGCACCAGCTCCATGCCGAACGGGTCATCATCGGCGTCGATCTGGTCGAGCGCATCAACGCCACCCGACGCGCCGGCGGCCGGGTCGTGGCAGTGGGCACCACCGTGGTCCGCAGCCTGGAGGCCGCGGCAGCCGACGGCGAACTGACGCCGTTCGCCGACGAAACCCGGCTGTTCATCAAGCCGGGTTACCGGTTTCGGGTGGTGGACGCCCTGCTCACCAACTTTCACGAGCCGGAATCCACCCTGCTGATGCTGGTCTGCGCGTTTGCCGGGCGCCAGTCGGTACTCGACGCCTACCGGCATGCGGTCGCCAACGATTACCGTTTCCTGTCCTACGGCGATGCCATGTGGATCGACTGACGCCGGGTCAGGCCTTCTGGCGCAGCTTCGCCTCTTCCGCCGCCACCTTTTCCTCCATCGCCTCGGCATCGCTGCCGCCGATCAGTACCAGCGTTGCCACCAGCCCCAGCAGCAGCGCAATCCAGGCCGGGAACACGGCGATGGCCACGGCGGTGAGCAGCACCACGCCGCGTTCGGTGGGATGCGTGCACATGGCCATCGCCACGTAGGCGCAGGCAAAGCCGGTGAGCAGCAGCGTCAGGCACAGGGCGATGCCCAGCAGCGGTTGCAGGCCGGTCAGCAGCGGCAACAGGAAGAAGATGAACGGCAGGCCCATGAAGTAGTAGGACGCGGTACCGCTATACAGCGAGTTCATGCCCGCCCGGCCTTCGCGCCAGCGCTGCACGATGATCACCTGCACCCCGGTCCAGAGACTGCCCTGGGTGGGGAAGAACGGCGCGAGAATGCCCATCAGTCCGTTGCGGATGCCCAGCGACAGATGGGTGCGGCTGGTGTCGATGTTGATCGGATCATCACGCCGGTCATCCTCGGCCTGGTGGATGATCTCGTTGCCGGTGACCAGATCGCCGAACAGCAGGATGTAGGTGATCAGTGACAGCGGCACAGCGGCCACGAACATGTCCCAACTGGGCCAGCCGATGACGAACGGCGAGGCCTTGGCGAACGCCTCATTCACCGGCGGCAGTAGAATCCCCCACTGGATGTCGTAGCTGACCTCGCCCACCAGCGGTCCGACCGCGGCTGCCACCAGAAAGCCCGGCAGCAGGCCGAGACTGGCCAGCCGGGTGAGCATCGGCGAGCGCAGTTTCAGCGACCGGAACGGAATGGAAAACATGAAGATCAGGCACACCGCACAGGCCAGGGTGATGCTGATGGGTTGGGCCAGCAGGTAGTCGTCGACATCGTCCACGAATACCCGCTTGAAGGCGGCGATGGCAGCACCCAGGATGATCGCCGCCTTCAGCGCATTGGGCAGCCATTCCATGAACCGTTTACCCAGCCCGGTGATGCCCAGGACCGCCAGCATTGCGGTCAACACGAGCGTGAGCGCGGTCATGGCCTGGAAGCGTTCCACCGGCGTGTCATACCCCCCGAGAACGAAGGTCAGGACCAGCGGCAGCGCCGGCGTCACCCAGCCGGGGGCATAGGGTTCGCCGAAGGCAATCGGCGCGATCGCGATCAGGAACATGTGCACCAGCGACATCGCCACGGCCTGCTCGAAAGTCAGCCCGAAATGGCCGGTCATGATCGGCACCAATGCCAGCCCGGTGGCCGAGGCCAGGGCCACGCCCTGGAGAAACTCCGGCCAGTACAGCTTGGTGTGGTAGAAGGGCAGCCGGAAGGTGAACGGCCCCCAGCGCCAGCCGGGCAGTTCCACCGCTTGGTCGTTGTCCATCATCTCCCCCTTGTCGTTATCGAAGCCGGCGGCGGACCGCCGGGGTCAGCGTCGCTGATACTGCGTGTCGCCGAACAGCTGCTCCTTCGCCTCCTCGCTGAGCGGCGTCGCATTCTTGTATTCCGCCAGCACGGCGAGGCCACGGTCCACCGCGGGTCGTGCCCGGATAGCCTGGTACCAACGGTTCAGATCCGGATAGTCGCACAGCTCGGCGCCAAAGCGGCGGGCCGAGCGCACCCAGGGAAACGTGGCCATGTCGGCCAGCCCGTAATCCCCGGCCAGATACTCCACCTCGCCCAGACGGCGATCCATCACACGGAACAGCCGATGCATTTCGCGGGTGTAGCGATCCACGGCGTAATCAATCCGGCGGGGCGCGTACTGGGTGAAGTGGCCGACTTGGCCGAACATCGGGCCCACGTTACCCATCTGGAACATCAGCCATTCCTGCATCGCCACCCGGTCCCGCGGATCGGCGGGCAGGAAACGGCCGGTCTTCTCGGCCAGATACAGCATGATCGCGCCGGACTCGAACACCGACACCGGCCGACCGTCCGGCCCGTCATGATCCACGATCGCGGGAATGCGGTTGTTGGGCGAGATACTCAGGAATTCGGGTTCGAACTGTTCACCCTGCTGAATGTTCACCGCATGAGCCGCGTAATCCAGCGCCAGCTCCTCCAGCAGGATGTGCACCTTGTAACCGTTGGGTGTGACCCAGGAGTAGAGGTCGATCATCGCGGTCAGCGCCCCGGATCGTGCTGCAGCTGCGCCACGCCGCCGGTCTTGATGTAGACCAGACAGCCCTGCGGACTCACCGGCCGATGACTGCTGCCGGGCGGCAGGCGCAGCCAGGTGTGCAGCCCGTATTTGCCCTGCTCGTCGCCGAACCCGCCTTCCAGCACGAACAGCTCCGCCCCGTCCGGGAACACCCGCGCCGGCAGCTCGGTGCCGGCAGCCCAGCGCTCCAGCCGGGTTTCATCGGGAAAGCGGGCATCGGCATACAATGGTTTCACCATCACGCCGGGCGTATCGCTGTCAGCCCAGCCCATGGCCTCGGTATCCCGGGTGACATAGGTGCGCCCCTCACCGCTGTACTGGCGAAGCTTGACCAACAGCAGGCAGCCGTCCTCGGACCAGGGCGCATGCTCGAACCCTTCCGGGTGCAGCAGAAAAGTGCCCGGCCCGGACACCGCCTGCTGGTCACAGAAATGGCCCTCGATCACGAAAATCTCCTCGCCATCCGGATGCGGATGGGAATGAAACGAGGCCCCCGGCACGTACCGCACCAGCGACGTCACCTCCCCGGCCTCGGCCGGCCCCACCCGGTGCAGCCGCTTGCGCCAGACCTGCCCGCCGGGGGCTTCGGTCCATGCCAGGTCCCGAGTATCCACGACTTCCCGACGGCTCATGTCGCCGCGCAGCGGCGCGGCGGTGGCGTTCGCATTCGTCATCATTCGTTCCGTGACGATTGTGATTGTCCCGATTCCGACCCGGTTCCCTCGGCGGAACCCGCATCCCGCTCGAACAGTTCTTCCAGTTCGGCCATCGCCTCCTCCCGCATCTGAACGAGCTTGGCCGTATCCTCGGATGCGGCCGCCTGCTCGTCGAGCAGCTCCTCGTCATACTGCCGGAACAGACTGGTGGCGCGCACCGCCTCGCTGCGGCTTGCGCCCAGCGCCTGGAGCGTCTCGCCGCCCATTTCCAGCGAGGACAGGAACTTCTCCCGCAGGATGACGGACACGCCGAGCTTCTTCAGCGCGAATACATGCTGGCGATTTCGCGCGGCGGCGATGATCTTCAGATGCGGGAAGTGCTGGCGTACCACGCCGGCCGTGCGCACCGAAGCCTCCGGGTCCCCGATGGCCAGCACGAATACGCGGGCCTCCTCGGCGCCGGCATGGCGCAGCAGATCGATGCGAGAGGCGTCGCCGTAGTAGATCTTGTCGCCGAAACGGCGCACGAAATCGACCGTGTCCGGATTGATTTCCAGGGCGGTGAACGACACGCCTTTGGCCGTGAGCAGGCGGGCGACGATCTGCGCCACACGCCCGAAGCCGGCGATGATCACCGGATGCTCGTATTCGTCCGGCGTATCGAATGAGCGTGAGTCGCCGCCGGCCGGTTTCAGACGCCGGTTCAGCCAGCCCGCGCCGCCGGCGAGCAGCGGCGTTGCCGCCATCGACAGCGTGACCACGGCAACGACGACATCGCTGTCGGCCTGCTCGAACACACCAGCGGCCACCGCGGCGGCCAGAATCACGAACGCGAATTCACCACCCTGCGGCAGGACCGCGGCCAGATTCCGGGCGGCCGGCGGATCGAGCCCGTGACGCCGGCCCAGGATGTAGAGCACCAGACCCTTGATGGTCAGCAGCGCCAGCGTCATCAGCACCAGCCGCAGGGGCTCCGACAGCAACAGGCCCAGATTCAGCGACATGCCCACGGCGATGAAGAACAGCCCCAGGAGCAGGTCCTTGAACGGATCGATGTTGGTTTCCAGCTCCGGGCGATATTCCGAGTCCGCCA
Source organism: Spectribacter acetivorans (assembly GCF_031846305.1). Taxonomy (NCBI): domain Bacteria; kingdom Pseudomonadati; phylum Pseudomonadota; class Gammaproteobacteria; order Salinisphaerales; family Salinisphaeraceae; genus Spectribacter; species Spectribacter acetivorans. The sequence goes on along the minus strand of NZ_JAVRHY010000015.1, from coordinate 56,953 downwards.
GGAGCACCCCCGCCACGAACGCGCCCAGCGCCACGGAAACATCCACCTGCTCCATGATCACCGCAGTGCCGATCACCACCAGAAGTGCCCAGGCGGTAAATATCTCCGGCATGCGCGTGGCCGCCACGATGCGAAAGATCGGCCGCAGCAGATAGTGACCGCCGATCACCATGGCGGTGAGCACTGCCGCCACTTTCGCCGTATCCAGCAGCGCCCCGCCCAGACTCATCGCCTCGCCGCCAACTGCCAGCAACGGCAGCAGTGCCAGGATGGGAATCACCGCGAGGTCCTGGAACAGCAGGATGCCGAAAGCCGACCGCCCGTGGCGGGCCGTGAGTTCGCCGCGCTCGGCCAGCAGCTGTAACCCGAACGCGGTAGAGGACAACGCCAGCGCCGCCCCGGCCACCACCGCCGCCGACGGGGGCAACCCCAGCAGCAGCGCCGCCGCGCCCAGCAGCACGCCGCTGACCAGCACCTGCATGCCGCCCAGCCCGACAATTGTCTTGCGCAGCGCCCACAGCCGTCGCGGCTGCATTTCCAGGCCGATCACGAACAGCAGCAGTACCACGCCGAACTCGGCGATGTGCAGCACGTCTTCGACTTCCGCAATCGCCCCCAACCCCCAGGGGCCGATCACGGCCCCGGCGATCAGATAGCCGAGGATCGACCCCAGCTTCAGCCGCTGCGCCAGAGGCACTGCGACCACCGCGGCGGTCAGAAAGATCGCAATCGGCTGCAGCCATTCACTCATGTCGATATTCCACCACGCACCTCGCCACCAAGTCGCGTCCGCGCATCGCGCTTGCCAGCCGATTGCGCCGTCACTGGCATATTACGTCAACCGTGATACCACGCTTGCGCAAAACCGTTGCGATGACGATGATGCCGTCATGAAGATTCATCACCTGAATTGTGGCTCCATGCAGCCACCGCTCGGCGGCCTGTTTCGCAGCCCCGGTGCGCCGGCGGCCATGGCGCCACTGGTGTGCCACGTCCTGCTGGTGGAGACCGAGGCCGGCCTGGTACTGGTTGAAAGCGGCTTCGGGCTGGCCGACATCGACCAACCGGGCAAGCGGCTAGGCCGTGCCTTCATGGCCATGACCGGACCCGCGCTGGCCCGGGTGGAAACCGCCCGCGAGCAGATCCGCGAACTCGGCCTCGATCCCGACGACGTGCGCCACATTCTGCTGACCCATCTGGACATCGACCACGCCGGCGGTATTGCCGATTTCCCCGGGGCCCGCGTGCACGTGCTGGCCGACGAGTACGAAGCCACGCTGGCCAGCCGCAGCCTGCTGGAGAAAACCCGCTACCGGGATGCGCAGTGGGCGCACGCACCGGATTGGGCGCTGCATCAGCCCGATGGCGAACCATGGCAGGGATTTGCGGCTGTGCGGGATCTGCCGGGTCTACCACCCGAGATCCTGATGATCCCTCTGGCCGGGCACACCCGCGGGCACGCCGGCATCGCGGTACAGGGCGACGACGGCTGGCTACTGCATGCCGGCGATGCCTTCTTCAATCACGGCCAGATGGCCGATCACGCCAGCTGCCCCGTGGCATTGCGCGCCTTTCAGCGGATGGTCTGCGAGGATCGCCCCCGTTGCCGGGACAATATCGAGCGGCTGCGCGGCCTGGCGCTGGATGAAAACGCCGGGGTGCGCGTGTTCTGCGCCCATGATCCGCTGGACCTGGTGCAGCTGTCGGGCTGAACGCCCATCCACCCCGTCATGAAAAACCCGGCGACGGTCAGACGACCGCCGCCGGGTAATTAATCCGCCGGACGAATCGATCAGGGCGCGCTGGCGCCCAGATTCTCGATGCGCATGTCGGCGGCCGGATCGGTCTCGGCCTGATCGAAGGCCATGGCCGCATCCGGATGGAAGTTGAACAGATACTCGGCGAACGCGTCCTGCTCGGTGCCGATCCCGGCGAAGTCGGCATTGCCCGGATCGAAGGCCGGATCGAAATCAGCCGCCAGCGGCAGATCGGCCCGGTCGGGTGCGGTCAGATTCTTGAACGGATAGCCGTCGCCGCAGGCATCGGAGGCCATGTTGTCGGTACCAGCCACACAGCTGACGGTGAAGTTCAGGGTCACCATGCGGAAGCTGCGGTTGGGGTCCACCTGGAGAATGCCGTTGGCTACCACCGTCTCCAGCACCGCACCGTTTTCGTCGATGATCTCAAGCGTGCGGATACGCTCGCCCATTACCGCGGCACCGCCGTTGGTATCGCCACCCTGCCGGGCGGTGGCGTTCGGATCGAAGGCGATGCGCATGCCGCCGATCTGTGGGAACTGCCCCGGCGTGGCGCCGGGCGCCGTCGCCGATACGCCGTGTTCCATGATGTCCAGCAGCTCGTCAGCGGTCACGGTGAGCAGAGTCAGGCTGTTGTTGAATCGCAGCGAGCCTTCCACATCGAACTGGGACACACCGCCCGCCGGCTTACCCACGGCCTCGTTGGCCGCCGGTGGCAGCAGCTGCGGCGCTTCGTTGCTGCCGGGCTGCACCAGCACCTGCCCGATGGCCGAGCGGATGCCGCCGCCATTCTTCAGCGAGATATCGACCTCCGGATCGGCCTGCTGCGCGTACCAGAGGTTGGCGTCCGCGGTCAGATTGCCGAGGTTGGTTTCCTCGGTGCGAACCTCGCTGCGGCGGCCGTCGAGGAACACCGCCGTGTTACCCAGCACGTTGCCGTCGCGGGCCACCAGCACCTCGGCAAGGGCCTCGGAGACCTCGGCCACCCGCGGAATGGGCGTGCCGCCAACCATGTCCACGACTGCCTGCGTCGACGCCCAAGCGCCGTTCAGCGCCGGATCCAGGCTGTCCAGATCGAGCACACCGTTGCCGTCGAATTCGACCACCAGGCGACCGAGATAGCGATAATCGCCATCGACATTGACCACCAGGACCGGCTCATCGGCCGGCGAGGTATACAGCAACGGATAGGTATCGGCTGCGGTATCGCCGTCGCGCAGAATATCGTCGCCGTCGGCCAGCAGGGTATTGGAGCCGCCGGCCACGATGATATCGACGCCTTCAAGTCGCACGGCCAGCGCCTTTTCGATGGCAATCTGCTGCATGTGGCCCAGCAGCACGATCTTGTCGATACCGCTGGCGCGCAGGGCATTGACGGTCGGCTGGATGGCCGCCGCCAGATCGTCGAACAGCTGCTCGTCGTTGTCGACCAGCGGCGGGTTGATGGTCAGGCCGCCGGTGCTGGTGATGCTGGCCAGGGCGGGCGTGCTCGCCCCCACGATACCGATGCGCTCGCCGTTGACCAGGACCACAGCCGATCCGGCCACCGCACCGGCGCCGTCCTCGGCCAGCAGGCCGTCGTCGACCACCCGGCCCGACAGATTCGCGTCGGTGGAGAAGTCCACGTTGGCCGAGATATAGGGGAAAGCCGCGCCGGGGTAGTCGCCATCCGGGGCGATGATGCCGGCAAAGGCCTCGGTGCCGTCATCGAGATCATGATTGCCGAGCGCGGCGGCCCGGACACCCAGGGCGTTCACGAATGCGATGTCGCCGCGGCCGTTGCCGGGCGCCCCGAGTTCCTCGACCAGCGCGTCGTCGCTGGCGGCAAAGTAGCGGGGTCCCGGAATGTAATTGTCGCCCGATGACAACACCAGCGTGCTCGCCGGCATGTCGTCACGGAAAGCATCGACCAGCGCCGAGAAACCGTTCACGTTCTGCAGCGCTTCGGGGGCGCCGTCCATATCGGCTAGATGCAGCAACTGCAGTGCGAAGCGGCCCGATTCGCCGTTGCAGACGGTGTCGGTGCTGTCGACTTCGCTGTCGCCGAGCATGCCGTCCCCGTCGTCATCCTGACCGGCGCGCACCAGCACGCCGCCATCGGGGCACCTATCGCCGGCGGGAACCGTTTCGGTTTCCACCAGCGCGTCAGTGCCGGCAGTGCCGTCACAGACCAGTTGCGTGTCGTCGACTTCGCCGTCGTCAAGCGTGCCGTTGCCGTTCTCGTCGATGCCGCTATCGACCTCGATACCACTGCCGCTGGCGCAGTCATCGGTCGTGACCACGGATGTACGCACGGCCGCCGACAGCTGACCGCCGGCGTCACCGTTACCCGGTGTGCCACTGTCATCGCCACCACAGCCGGCTAGTACCGCTGTCAGAATCACGCAAAGGCCTGTCGCGGCCCGGCTCCCCGAATTGAACATGCTGCTTCCCCGGATTCGATGTTTTGGGACGAATTGTCGAAACGGGAAACTAACCTGCCGTTGGTTACCGGAAGTTGGCGGCCCCGTGACCCGGGCATGACAGTCCGCTGACCATGGCGGCCGATGTGTCGGCAGGCATAATGTCGGCACCATTCCCGCGCCCGAGGGGCCAGCCAATGTCTGATGACCCGCGAAGCACACGCCTCACCGGCCCGGTGGAACGCCAGCGCGCCATCTACATGGGCGGCCTGGCCGGACGCCGGCCGACGGTGCCGGTGGGCATGGCCGATCTGGAAGCCGCGGCCGCCCGCTGCATGAGCGCGGAGGGCTACGCCTACATCGCCGGCGGCGCGGGCCGCGAGGACACAATGGCCCGCAATCTGTCGGCCTTCGGTCACTGGCAGATCAAGCCGCGCATGCTGTTCGACGTGGCGGAACAGGACACCTCGGTGGAACTATTCGGGCGGCGGCTGCCCACACCCTTCCTGCTGTGCCCGATCGGCGTGCTGGAAATGGCGCATCCGGATGCCGACGTGGCAGTGGCCCGCGCGGCGGCGGATACCGGCATGCCCTACATCTTTTCCAGCCAGGCCAGCCGCACGATGGAGGACTGCGCTGCGGCCATGGGCGACGCGCCACGCTGGTTCCAGCTCTACTGGAACAAGTCGGACGAGATGGTGGAGAGCTTCGTGTCGCGCGCCGAGGCCTGCGGCTGCGAAGCGATCGTGGTTACGCTGGATACCACGCTTCTAGGCTGGCGCACCCGCGACCTCGAACTGGCCCACCTGCCGTTCCTGCACGGCAAGGGCATTGCCCAGTACACCTCGGACCCGGTGTTCCGGCGCCAGCTGGCCGACCCGCTGCCCGGACCGGACGCGAAACAGCCACTCAACCGCCACACCCTGCGGGTGCTGATGCAGGTGCTGCGCAAGTGGCCGGATGGCATGCTCGATGGGTTGCGCTCCGGGCAGGCCCTGGCCGCGGTTCGGCGCTTCATCGCCACCTACTCGCGCCCGACACTGACCTGGGACGATCTCGCTTTCCTGCGCGAACGCACCAGGCTGCCGATCCTGCTGAAGGGCATTCTCGACCCCGAAGACGCCCGCAAGTCACTGGATTACGGCGTCGACGGTCTGCTCGTGTCCAACCACGGCGGGCGACAGGTGGACGGCTCGGTGGCCACCATCGAACAGCTACCCGGCATCGTCGCCGCCGTGGACGGCTGCATCCCCGTGATCATGGACTCCGGCATCCGCGGCGGCGCGGACGCGTTCAAGGCCCTGGCGCTGGGCGCGACGGCCGTGGGCATCGGTCGGCCCTACTGTTATGGTCTGGCGCTCGCGGGCGAGGCCGGCGTACGGGAGGTGCTGACCAACTTCCACGCCGACTTCCAGCTCACCATGGCCCTGGCCGGTTGCCGCAGCGTCGCCGAAATCGACCGCCGCCGCATCGCCGGCCCCGACACAGGAGACGCATGATGGCCGAGACCGACGGCTTCACCTTCAACCACACCATGCTGCGCATCAAGGACCCGGCGAAGTCGCTGAACTTCTACCGTGACGTGCTGGGCATGACCCTCCTGCACCAGGCCGACTTCGAGGGCGCCGAATTCTGCCTCTACTTCCTGGGCAAGTTGCAGCCCGGCGAAACGCCGCCGGAAGACGCCGCCGAACGAGCCCGCTGGACCTTTGCCCAGCGCGGCGTGCTCGAGTTGACCCACAACTGGGGCAGCGAGAACGACCCGAACGTGGCCTATCACGACGGCAACAGCGAACCCCAGGGTTACGGCCACATCGCATTCGACGTGCCGGACCTGGACGCGGCCGTGGCCTGGTTCGACGCCAACAACGTCACCTTCCAGAAGCGGCCGGAGGACGGACGGATGAACCATATCGCCTTCATCCGCGACCCGGACGGCTACTGGATCGAGATTCTGTCGTCCTCCCGAATGGCCTAGGGCGCTTACCACCGACTGTCACGACAGTGACCGCCGGTAATGGTAATCTCGAACATCTCGGCCAACTGACCCATAGCCCGTCAACCAGGCATTGACGGAAGGTCGGGCCTGCAAACCGGTGTGACTGGAAGGAGACCGCCATCGCCACGTCCGCAGCCAACATGAATTCGATCAACGCCAAGTCGGAGGCGCTGGCCGCCATCGAGCCGCTGGTGGGTGAGCTCATGGAGCGCCACATCAGCGAACGCCGCCTGTGGTGGCCCAGTGATTTCCTGCCCGCCAGCGAACAGATGACCGACGAGCAGGCCCGCGACATGGCCGCCCTGCCCGACCGCGCCCGCGGGATTCCCGACGAGGTGCGCGTGGCCCTGGCCCTGAATCTGCTCACCGAGGAGGGCCTGCCGCATTTCCATCGGCTGGTGGCGGTCTACCTGGGCGAGGACAACGCCTGGTCGCGCTGGAATTACCTTTGGACGGCGGAGGAAGACCGCCACGGCTGCGTACTGCACGATTACGTGCGCGACGCCCGCATCCTGGACATGCGCGCGTTCGAGAAGCTGCAGTACCAGTACATCGAGGCCGGCTTCGATCCGGAATGGAATGGCGACCCGTACCAGTTGCTGGCTTACACCAGCCTGCAGGAGCGGGCCACCCAGGCCGCCCACGCCAACACCGCCCGCATCGCCGGGCAGTACGAACCGGTGATCCAGCGCCTGCTGGCCCACGTGGCCAGTGACGAGGCGCGTCACTTCCGCTTCTACCGCGACGTGTTCCGCGGCCTGCTGGAAATCGACTCTACCCGGGCGCTGGAAGCCGCCCTCAAGGTGCTGCCGCGGCTGTCCATGCCCGGCCACACCATCGACGGCTATGCCGAGATGGCGGATGTGGTGCGGCGCGCCGGCATCTATGGCCCCGGCGACTACCGCAAGCTGGTGGAGGAATGCCTCGAGGCCTGGGGCATCGCCAACCTGAAGCCCGACGACGGTGCCGGCCGCGAAGCCCAGGACAAACTCATGGCATTGCCCGATCGGCTCGACAAGCTGGCGGCACTGCTGGAAAAGCGCACCAAGTCCAAGACCTTCAGCTTCCAGGTGGTGTACCACCGGGCGATGGAACTGGGCTGACCCGAGGGCCTCAGACCACTCTGAAGCGGATCACACCGATCAACTGACCGTCGTCGGTCCGCACCACCACCTGCCAGTCCCCATGCGGATTCGGCGGAAACTCGGTTTTGTGGCTCCAGGCGCGATAACCCTGTTCGCGGCCGCCGACGATCTCGATCTCGATGCGGTCGACCACTCGGCCCTCGTGCCGCCATTCGTGGATGATCGGCTGATGCAGTCCGCGTGGCGCACGGATGGCGGTGAATGCGTAAAGACCCTCGGCAAGGCGGTCCGCATCGACCAGCGGTCGATGTTCCCCGTGAATACGCTGCTGCTCGGTCACCCGGAAGGTGATGGCCGCGTCGGTCACGCGCAGCGTCGCCGGCGGAATCCAGCCGCGGGTGGTCCAGGCGAATCCGCCCAGCGCCAGGGTGAGTATCCCCATCGTGAGCCAGCGCCGGGTGCGGCGCACGTCCAGCACCCCGGCCACGCCCGGCAGGGCGAAGATCATCATCGCCAGCGTGGCCAGCCCCAGGCTCTCGCCGGTGGTCAGCTGCAGCATGATGGGCAGCGCCGTGAGCAGGGCCACGAACAGGGTGAAGGCATGAAAACCCAGAAACAGCCATCGCCGACAGGCAATCAAACCCAGATAGATCGGATCCACGATCGACGCCGCTGCCGCCAGCATCAGCGTGCCGGTGAACAGCACCTGGCCGCTGGCCCAGGTGGTGGTCGCGAGGAAGAAGGGCAGCGTGAAGAACAGCGTTTCCTGGTGCAGCGACTGGGCCGCCAGCCGGGTAGCGGCCTCGGACCACTGCGGCCGCAGCCAGCGCGACAGCAGCCGGCCGAACAGGCCCTCGCCGATCAGCCAGATCCAGCCCAGCAGCAGAAAGGCCGTCAGCCACTGCGCCAGCTGGGCCTGGCGCTCGACCAGAAAGAAACTGGCCAAGCCGGCGGCGAAGCTGGCCACCGGCAACAGGCGGCGGTAACGCAGAATATGTCGCCAGAAAATGCGCGCCGCACGCAGCAGGGATTGATGACGATGAACTTGCAACAACACGGACCGCAGAAGAACGTCGACGCGACGCGGGCGCACACTCTACGCCAGCCGGACATGCCCGGCACCGATATCAGCAACCGGACCACCCGTCATGGCATTTGAGCAGCTGCCCCAAAATGCCCGGGTCATGGTGCAGGGCGCCGCCCGCGGGCTGGGCCGGGCACTTGCCGAGCAACTGTTACAAGACAAGCACGTGGCGACGCTGATCGTCACCAGTCGCGATGCCGACAGTCCCGGGCTCACCGAGCTGGTCCGCGCCGACGAAAAGCGCGTGCTGCCACTGGCGCTGGACCTCACCGACGAGAACAGCATTCAGCGCGCGATGGAACGGGTAGAAGAACACACGCCCGCGCTGGATATGATCATCGTCTGCGCCGGACTGCTGCATGACCGGGATACCGGTCTCCGGCCGGAAAAGCGGCTGGCCGACATCACGCCCGATCGGCTGGCCGCCGGGTTTGCGGTCAACGCCTTCGGGCCCATTCTGCTGCTCAAGCACGCTGAACCGCTGCTTACCCACGAACGACGGGCGGTGTTCGCCAGCCTGTCCGCCCGCGTCGGCTCGATCGCCGACAATCACCTGGGCGGCTGGTACAGCTATCGCGCCGCCAAGGCCGCGCAGAACCAGTTCACCCGCACGGCGGCAATCGAAATGCGTCGCCGCAACAAGCAATCCATCGTGGTGGGTCTGCATCCGGGCACCACCGACACAGAGCTGTCGCGGCCATTCCAGCGCAACGTACCGGCCGGCAAGTTGTTCACCCCGGCGTTCGCCGCCACGCGGCTGCTGGCCGTGATCGCCGGACTCACGCCGGACGACTCCGGCGGACTGTTCGCCTGGGACGGCGAGCGGATTCCGTATTGAGCCCACCCGGATGCCGGCGTAGCATCAAGCCATGCTAACCTATCCGAAGAAACCGACTCGCCGCTTCCGCGCCGAAGCCGACACCCTGACCCCGGGCACCCTCGAGCGGCAGTTCGCCGACCTCGACATGGGCCGGGTGGCCTATCTGCGCCACGGGCCGGATGGCGAAGCGCCGCCCCTGCTGCTCGTGCACGGTATTCCCACCTCCTGCCGATTGTGGGAACCGCTGCTCGGGGCGCTCGGCGAACATTACGACTGCATCGTTCCGGACCTGCTTGGCCTGGGCGAATCAACGCCGTCGGCCGATGCCGATCTTGCCAGCCCCGGTCAGGCCGACATGCTGGCCGCCCTGCTCGATCACCTGGGCATCGACACCTGTCGTGCCGTCTTCCACGACCAGGGTGGCGCCCATGGCGGTCAGATGCTCAAGCGTCACGGCGAGCGCATCGACGCCGTGGTGCTCACCGACGTGGTCTGCTTCGACAACTGGCCGGTGCCGATCATCGACGGACTGATGGCGATGGGCCGGGCGATCAAGCCGCTCGCGGCCGCCCGCATCCCGCAGGTGCTGATGCGGCTGTTCCCCTGGCCCCAGACCACCTTCCGGCGGCGAATCCCGGAGGCATTCCTGCAGGACTGGCATGCCGCCCTGAACGAGGGTGGCGAACGGCTCGACCACTGGATTGCCTACACCACCGCCCAGACCAATCACTGGACCCAGGACGCCGTGGCCACCCTGAAAGCCTGGGACAAGCCCGCCCACGTGATCTGGGCCGCCGAAGACCGTTTCCTGCTGGCCTCCTGGGCGGTGGAACTGGCGCAGGCCATTCCCGGCGCCGACGACAACCCGGAAATGCTGCCCTTCGCCGGCCATTTCTGGCAGACCGAGATCCCGCAGACCGGCGCCGCCGCCATCCTGCGCTTTTTCGACCAACACTGAGACGCCCGGCAAGCCGGAAAACGCTGGCGCCGATAACTGTATTAATTTACAGTTATCGGCATGGCAGCACGCCACCAACCGAATGCGGCCAAGGGCCGCGGGGCCACCGGCAACCGCGCCGGCCGCTTCGCGCGCGACGAACGCGAGGCGTTCGACGACGGCTGGCCGGGTGACGACGAAGAAGCCGGGACTTCCGCCCCCGCCACGATCGTCCGAGCCGACCCCGCCCGACGGCTGATCAGCCGCAACCAATCACCGGACATTCCATTCGACGCCTCGATCAATCCCTATCGTGGCTGCGAGCATGGGTGCCCCTACTGTCTGGACGGGGACACGCCCATCCTGATGGCCGACGGCCGGCACCGGCCCCTGCGCAAACTGCAGGTCGGCGACATCATCATCGGCACACAGCGCGACGGCTGGTACCGGCGCTATGTGCCCACGCGCGTTCGGGCGCACTGGTCGTCCCGCAAGCCGGCCTTTCGCGTCACGCTGGCTGACGGCACGGTGCTGAACGCCAGCAGCGATCACCGCTTTCTGACCGAACGAGGCTGGAAACATGTCACGCCGCCCGTCGTCCGCGGCGAGCAAAGGCCATATCTGACCGGCAACAACAAGCTGATGGGAACCGGCCGATTTTCCGCGCAACCGGTCCACGACACCGATTATCGACGCGGCTATCTGACCGGCATGCTTCGCGGCGACGGGCATCTGGGACGCTATATCTACGACCGTCCCGGTCGCGGCCCGAGCAAGGTTTACCGCTGCCGGCTCGCGCTGAAGGACGCCGACGGGCTGCAGCGCAGCCACGATTATCTGCATGAATTCGGCGTGGCTACGAAACGCTTCGTATTTCAGCAGGCAGCAGCAGGCCGAGCCGAGATTGCCGGATTGCGGGCATCAAGCCGGCAGGCCTTCGAAACCGTCCATGGCCTCATCGATTGGCCGACCGACCCGAGCGGGTCCTGGCGGAAGGGCTTCGTTGCCGGCCTGTTCGATGCCGAAGGTCACCGCGCGGGGAACAATCTGCGCATCAGCAACAGCGACCCGGCCATCCTCGGGGCCCTCGTCACCTGCCTGGACCACCTGGGGTTCACCCACTGCCGGGAGCATGGCCCTCGTCCCGGTGGCCGCGACATGACCGTCATTCGCCTGGTCGGCGGTCTCGGCGAGCAGATGCGTTTCATCCACACCGTCGACCCGGCCATCCGGCGGAAATGTTCGCCAGCCGGTATCGCCATCAAGAGCGAGGCCGATCTCGGTATCCGGACGGTCGAACGCCTGCCCGGCGAACGGGAGCTGTTCGACATCACCACCGGAACCGGCGATTTCATCGCCAACGGCGTGGTCAGTCACAACTGCTTCGCTCGCCCCAGCCACAGCTATCTGGATCTGTCGCCCGGGCTGGATTTCGAAACCCGCATCTTCTACAAGGAGAATGCGGCCGCGCTGCTCGAATCCGAACTACGCAAGCCGGGCTACCAGCCCACGCCAATCTCGCTGGGCATCAATACCGATGCCTATCAGCCGGTGGAAAAGCGGCTGCGGGTCACCCGGGACATTCTGGAAGTGCTGGCAGCCCACCGACACCCGGTGAGCCTGCTCACGAAGAGCCGACTGATCCTGCGGGATATGGATATTCTCGGCGACATGGCGGCCGACAATCTGGTGTCGGCGGCAGTCTCGATCACCACGCTGGATGCCTCGCTCAAGCGGATTCTCGAACCCCGCACCGCCTCGCCGGCCGCGCGGCTCGACACCGTGCGGCAGCTGGCTGCCGCCGGGGTGCCCACGTCGGTGATGGCCGCACCCGTGATCCCGGCGATCACCGACCATGAGCTGGAGGCCATCGTGCAGGCGGCCTCCGAGCATGGTGCCCGCGGCGCGGGCTACGTGCTGTTGCGGCTGCCCTGGGAGGTCAAGCAGATATTCCGCGACTGGCTGGCGGCGCATTTTCCCGACCGTGCGGCCCACGTCATGAGCCTGATCCAGCAGTCGCGCGGCGGCCGGGACTACGACGCTGCCTGGGGGCAGCGGTTGACCGGCACCGGCAAGTTCGCCGACCTGATTGCCCAGCGCTTTGCCCTGGCCTGCCGGAAGAACGGCCTCAACCGGAGCGCGCGCCCCAATCTGACAACCGAGCACTTTCGCCTGCCACCACGTACGGGAGACCAGCTCCCGCTCCTGTGATCCGACAGGCATGGTAAATTTCGCGGGCCCACCGCGGCGCCCCGACCCCATCAACTCCGGCCATCATGACCTTTCGATTCGATGACGACCTTGCGCTCGAACGCCTCGACGCGCATACTTTTCGCGCCAGCATCAACCAGAACTGGAACATCGGCGACATTCCCAACGGCGGTTACCTGATGGCCGTGGCCGCGCGAGCGCTGAGTGAGGCCCTGCCCCACCCGGACCCGTTCTCGATCACGGCGCATTTCTTCCGGCCGGTGGTATGCCGCGAGGTAGACATCCGCGTGACGCCGTTGAAGTCGGGCAAGAAACTGACCTATGCCGACGCCACCCTGTGTCAGGACGGCGAGGACTGCCTGCGGGTGACCGCCGCCTTCGGCGACCTGGACCGCCGCGACGGCCTCGACCACATCGCCGGCAGCCCGCCGCGCGTGCCCCGGCTGGAGGACTGCGTGCACGCGGATATCGGCTTCCGCATCTTCAAGAATCTGGACATCCGGCTGGCGCCCGAGACGGCCGCCTGGCTACGCGGCGAGTACGACGACACCTGCGAACTGACCGGTTGGGTCTCGTTCGCCGATTACCGCGAACCCGACGTGCTGTCGCTGGCGCTGTTCGCCGACGCCTTCCCGCCGCCGGTGCTCCGGCAGATCGGCCCGGTCGGCTGGGTGCCGACCATCGAGATGACCACCCACATCCGGCAACGGCCGGCCCCCGGCCCGCTGCGCTGCCGCTTCGTCACCCGTTTCATTTCCGGCGGCTATGCCGAGGAAGACGGGGAAATCTGGGATACCGAGGACCAGCTGGTGGCCCGCTCGCGCCAACTGGCGCTGGTGCGCTTGCCCGACGAACGGAACAAGCCGGCCTGAACCGGCCTCACCACATCAGATCATCCGGCACCGGGTAGTCGGCATAGGGATCGTCGGGATCGGGCGTTTCGTCAGCCGCCGTGACCAGCCAGACCTGCGCGGGGATTTTTTCCATCAACCGCCGGCCCACGGCGGCGGGCACGATGGCGGACTGCTCCCGATGGCGAACGATCGCCAGCCTGCCTGCCGCCAGATCACGCTGCTGTGACTGACTCACCGCCAAGCGCCGAATCCGATTGCCCAGGTTGTAGTTGTAGGCGACGTCGCCATCGGCTTCGATTCGATTGCGCTCGATGATTTGCCCGATGGCATGGTCTTGCTCCTGCGCTTCGCGGCGCGCCTTCCGTTCGACGTTGAGCTGCCGGTCGCGCTCGCGTTTGGCGGCTTCCGCCGCGGCAATCTCGGTCTGCAGCGACGCATTGTCCGTCGACGAATTGCCTTTGCGGGCCGCCGCCTGTTCCTGCGCCTTCTCGCGCCGCGCCTTCTTCGCCTGCTTGGGCTTGACCGCGCCGGCCTTCAGAAGCTGATCCTGTAGTGACTGACTCATCGCTGCTATCTCCGGATTGCGGTCATGATGCCGGCGTCGCCTCGAGCAGCGCATCCGCGGCCCGCAGACGGTCGATCTCGGCATCCTCGAAGCCGGCCGCACGCAGCACCGCGACGCCGTCCGCGCCCGGCCGGTGCTGTCCGTGGCGAACCTCGCCCGGTGTCCGCGACAACCGCGGCGCGGGCGCCGGCTGGGTCCAGCCGTCAACCTCCAGGAACGTGCCGCGGGCGGCGTTGTGCGGATGCCGGGCCGCCTCGTCCATGGCCAGCACCGGCGCGAAGCAGGCGTCGGTACCCTCCAGAATGGCACACCACTGATCGCGCGTGCGGGTCAGGAAGACCTCAGCCAGCACCGCCCGCATGTCCGGCCAGGCGGCCGTGTCCATCTGTTTGCCGAAACGCTCGGGATCAAGCCCGGCCCGCTCGACCAGCTCCGCGTAGAACTGCGGCTCGAGCGCGCCCAGCGCCACGTAGCCCCCGTCGGCGGTCTCGTAGACCTGGTAGAACGGCGCCCCGCCGTCCAGCAGGTTGGCGCTCCTCTGGCGCGGGTTCCAAAGCCCGGCGGCCATCATGCCCATCTGCATCCAGAGCTGTTGCGCGGTGCCGTCGACCATGGCGGCGTCCACCACCTGGCCCTCGCCGGAACGGGCCGCCTCGAACAGGGCGCAGACCACGCCGAATGCCAGCAGCATGCCGCCGCCGCCCATATCGCCGACCAGGTTCAGCGGGATCACCGGCTTGCCGCCAGGCTCGCCGATCGCATGCAGGGCGCCGGACAGGGCGATGTAGTTGATGTCGTGGCCGGCGGCCTGGGCCAGCGGGCCGTCCTGGCCCCAGCCGGTCATGCGGCCGTAGACCAGCCGGGGATTGCGGTCACGACAAACCTCCGGCCCCACGCCCAGGCGTTCCGCCACCCCGGGCCGGAAGCCCTCGATCAACGCGTCCGCGTCATCAATCAGCCGCAGCAGGGCGGCCAGTCCGGCGTCGGTCTTGAGATTCAGGGCGATCGACTGCTTGCCGCGCAGGCTGGCGTCGTGACTCTGCCCGGGTGCCTGCCGGGTGCCGCGCTCCACCCGGATGACCCGGGCGCCCATGTCCGCCAGCATCATGCCGGCCATCGGTGCCGGGCCCAGTCCGGCCAGTTCGATCACCGTGGTCCCCTCGAGTGGGCCCATGTTGTTCTCCTTTCCGACGCACCACAAAGGCCCGCGAGCATTCCCGCCGGCCGCCGGGCTGTCAAGGCCGGCGGACTCGGGCAGGATGACGCTCTCGATCCGCCACCCGACCACTCCGATGATGGACCTCGACTGGCTGCAGCAGGAACTGACCGGCTTCATTCGGCACCAACTGGGCGAGCACGCGCAGGTACGTGATCTGCGCGCCGCGGACGGCCATGCCGGCCTGACCTTCCTGTTCGACGTCGAACAGGACAGCGACCGGCAAGGCTACGTGCTGCGCCTGCCGCCGCCGGGGGTCAAACGCCGCGGCAATACCGACGTCTATCGCCAGGCCCCGTTGCTGCGCGCATTGCATGCGGAGGGCCTGCCCGTACCGGCCGTGCCGTGGGCGCAGGCCGACGAGGGCTGGTTCGACCTGCCCTTCCTGATCATGGAAAGACTGTCGGGTCACAATCTGCTGGTCTGGGATCCCGATCCTGTCTTCCCCCGCACGGTCGCGGCCATGCGGCCGCTCTACCGCGAGGCCGCCGCGACCCTCGCCCGGTTGCATGCCTTCGACTGCCAGCGCCATCTGCCGGACTGGGACACGCCGCGTTCTCTGGCCACCGAAATCGCCTTCTGGGAACCGATCTATCAGAAGGCGCCGGAACCGGCCTGGGCGCAGGCGGCAGCCCAGGTGCGGCATCTGCTTGCCGACCGCATTCCGGATTCGTCGCCGATCGGGCTGGTGCACGGGGACTACCAGCCCGGCAACATCCTGTTCAACCAGGGGCGCGTCACCGGGGTGATCGACTGGGAACTGGCGCACATCGGCGCCCAGGCGCTGGACCTCGGCTGGATGCTGATGATTGCCGACCCGGCCATGTGGCATCCGGAGTTCGGCGCGGTCTGCCCGCCCCCGGCCGGGGACATCCGCGAGGCCTACGAAACCGCCCGCGGCGAACCGGTGCCCGATGCCTTCTGGTTCGAGGCGCTGGCGGCCTACCGCTTCGCCTCCATCGCCTGTCTGAACGTGCGGCTGCATCGCAAGGGCCAGCGTGTGGACCCACTGTGGGAGCAGATGGCGCTGTGCGTGCCCCGGATGTTCGAGCGGGCCCGCGAGCTTCTCGAGACCGAGGCCTGAGCCCGCCGTCAGGTGGGCTTGTCGGCCTCGAGCGCTGTCCAGGCATGGCCGGCCAGCCCCACGCCGGCCTCGGCCATGGTCTGGTAGGCCTGATCGGCGCCGGCGGCGCGAATGGCCTCGGCCTCGTCGGGATAGAAGGCGTGGGCGATGATCAGGCCCTCGAACCCGGCCAACCGCAGCTGCCGGGTGGCGAACAGGCTGGCCTCGCGCGAGCCGGTGGCCAGGATCACCGCCCGGATGTGCGCCAGATCGGCTCCGTGCCAGAAAGTGGAGTCCTCCACATCCGCGTACACCACCCGGCGCCCGCGGCCCCGGTGGGCGGCCACCTTGCCGGGATCGGCGTCGATCCCGATGACCCGGGCGCCGCGTTCGGTCAGCGCGTCATAGGCCGAGGTGCCAGTCCGCCCCATGCCCAGCACCATGGCGCTGGCGTGCCCGAGCGTCGTGGGCTGTTCGTCGGGATGGTGCCGGGCGCTGCCTTCCAGACGATTGAGCCGGGTTTCCAGCCGCTCGAACAGCGGATGCGCCAGGCGGTTGAAGGGCGCCGCCACCACGAAGGACAGCGCTACCGCCAGGGCCAGCGGCACCAGCCATTCGGGGATCAGCCCGGCGGCAACAATCAGCCCGAACTCGCTGTAGCAGGTGAGCGTCGCCCCGGCGAGAAACGCGTTGCGGGCCCGCAGCCGGAACAGCAGCAGCACGGCGAAGAACAGCCCCGCCTTGACCGGTAGCAGCAGCACCAGCGAGGTGGCGAAAATCACCGCCGACCAGTCCGGCAGGCCGGACATGCCGATCTGCAGGAAGAAGCCCACCAGAAAGACTTCCTTGAGGCTCCATAACGCCTTGGATAGCTCCTGCGCCCGGGGATGACCCGCCAGCAGCATGCCCATCACCAGCGCCCCCAGCTCGGGACTGAGACCCAGCTGCTCGAAGCCGACGCCCCCGACCACCAGGGCGAGCAGCAGCCCCATCAGCACCAGCAGCTCGTCGTGGCCCATCCAGTCGAGCAGGCGCATGAGAACGGGCCGCAGCAGCGGTGCCAGCAACACCACCGGCGCCCAGACCGACGGCGTGTGATCACCGAACACGCTGAGCACGCCCAGGGCAATCAGGTCCTGGACGATCAGAATGCCGATGGCCACCCGGCCGTGGAAGGCACGCAGTTCGTGTTTGGCCTCCAGGAACTTGGCCGCGAGCACGGTGCTGGAAAACGCCAGTGCCATGCCCAGCAGCATCGCCGTGCGGGCATCCAGGTCCAGCAGCAGATAAAGCCCCGGGGCGAACAGCAGACAGGACACCGCGAAATGCAGCAGAGCCCCACCTACCACCGGTGGCTGGGTCAGGCTACGTACATGCAGCTTCAGCCCGAGGGTGAACAGCAGAAGCAGGACGCCGAGATGGCTGAGGTGCGACAGCACCGCCCCGGCCTCCGCCGGTAGCTGCAGGGGGCCGCTCAGCGCATTGATGGCAAAGCCGGCGGCAAGAAACCCGACCAGCGGCGGCAGTCCGATCAGCCGGACCAGCAGGCCCAGCAGAAAGGCAAAGCTGATGCAGACGACCTCGAACAGCATGGCACGGGCTCAGGCAGCGTCGCGGTCGGTGCCGGCGGCATGTTCGGCAATGCCGGCCGCCAGATCGCCGTGCAGGGGTGGCGGCAGGTCGTGGCCCATGCCGGGCACCACCCACAGACGGGCATCCGGAATGCAGGCAGCCGTGTGCCGACCGTGGGCCAGCGGGACCAGCGGATCGGCATCGCCGTGAATCACCAGACTGGGCACGCGGATGCGGCGCAGCAGGGTTTCACGGCTACCCGAGGCCAGAATCGCCAGTAGCTGACGCGCGGTGCCGGCCGGGTGATAGCTGCGGTCCAGCCCCCGGCCGATCAGCTCGGCCCACTGCTCGCGACTGTTCTGGATGCCGGGGCTGCCGATCATGCGCATGGTGGTGGTCAGATGCTCGATGATCGCCGCACGGTCACTGGAAGCCGGCCGGGAGCCCATGCGCATCAGCACCCTGAGCTTGCCTCGCGGCAGACTGCGCGCGCCCGAGGTGGACATGATCGAGGTCAGGCTGCGCACCCGGTCCGGATGATCGGCGGCCACCATCTGGGCAATCATGCCGCCCATCGAGGCCCCCACCAGATGCACCGGGCCCAGCGCGAGGCCCTCGATCAGGCCGACGGTGTCGGCGGCCATGTCCGCCAACGTGTAGGGCGCCCGCACCGGCAGGCCGAAGCTTGAGCGCAGGAATGCGGTTCGCACGCTGGTGTAATCGCCCCGCCGCGTCCACTTGTCGGACAGGCCGATATCGCGGTTATCGAAGCGGATGACCCGGTAGCCGGCCGCCGAGAGCGCGTCGCAGAACGGCTCCGGCCAGCCCAGCAGCTGGGTGCCCAGGCCCATGATCAGCAGCACCGGCTCACCGTCCCCCGGCCCGCGCTCTTCCCAGGCCAGCTGCCAGCCATTGGCTTCAACACGGCCGCTGCGGATACCGCTCGCGGCCGGGCTCGACGCGTTATCACTCATCGGGCAATGTTCCCCCATCGGTTTTGTCTCAGGATACCGTGACCGGGCATGGATGTACTCGACCGCCTCGCCGAGGAGCGCATCAACCAGGCCGAACGCGACGGCGTGTTCGATGATCTGCCCGGCGCCGGCCAGCCGCTGGTCCTGGATGACGACCGGGACGTGCCGCCGGCCCTGCGGGCCGGTTACCGTCTTTTGAAGAACAGCGGCTTCCTGCCGCCGGAGCTGGAAATTCGCCGCGAACTGCAAAGCGTGGAAAGCCTGTTGGCTCGCGCCGATCTGGCAAATGCCGAACGCGATCGGGCCCGCAAGCGGCTGGTCCTGTTGCAGACCCGGCTGGGCGAATCCCGCCTGGGCCGCGGGCTGCGCGGGGCCGGCGCGGCCTACGAGAGCGAGCTGCATCGCCGCCTGGGGCGCCGTGACTGACGCTATCACCCTGCGTACCGCCGAAACCGATGCGGATCTGGACCACATCACCGCCCTGGCCCATCGCATCTGGCATGAGCACTATCCCGGCATCATCACCCGCGAGCAGATCGACTACATGCTGGCGCACGGCTACAGCCGCGACCGGTTGCGGGCGGACATCGCGGCGGACGTGCGTTATGTCATGGCCCATACGGACCCGACCGAACCGGCGGTGGCGTTCGCGGCGCATGGACCGGATGAGACCGACGCCAGCCGCTTCTGGCTGCACAAGCTATACGTGGACCGGGCACAGCGTGGCCGGGGCCTGGCCCGGCAGCTGGTGAATGCGGCGCTGCTAGACGCCCGACAACAGGACTGCGAACAGCTCTGGCTGCGGGTCAACCGCGACAACCACCTGGCGGTAGCCAGTTACCGCCGGCTGGGCTTCAACGTCGCCGCCGGACACGTGCAGGACATCGGCGGCGGTTTCGTCATGGACGATTACCTGATGGCTCAGCCGGTCAGCGCAAAGGGGTAGCTCACCCGGCCGTCGTCCACCCGGGCGAACGAGGTGGGCCGGTGCAACTCGGTCCGACCTTGCTCAAGGATGTGCCGGACGGCACAACCGCGAGCATCGGCCGCATCCGCGATCAGCCAGCGGTGACACTGCCGCGGGTCGGCTTCGGCGCACATCATGACCGTGGTGGTATCCGCCACATCAGCCAGCAGGGCCTGCAGCGCGGTGTCGAAGTCGGCAGTCTGCATGTGGTCGGCGTAGGCGGCAAAGCCCGGTGCCGACCAGCCCTGATTGATCGAATCCGGCGCGCGCTCCCGCATACCGCCCAGTGCGGGCGCGTGCCGATAGCCAATGCCGGCGTCGGCAAGACTGTCGGCGAAGTCCTCCCGATTCACGTGCGGATGCCGCCGGGAGCGCGGGATGCGACGCACGTCCACCAGCCGCCGGATGCCGTGTACACGCAGCAGGTCCAGCAGGGTGGCCATGCCCCGGTCGGAATGACCAATGGAGTAAAGGGTCACCACGTGCGCGCCCGCCGTCGGCGGTCTACTTGCCGACCAGCGACCGGGCGATCAGCTCCTTCATGATTTCGGACGTGCCGCCGTAGATGCGCTGCACCCGGGCATCCACGAAGGCGCGGGCGATGGGGTACTCGCGCATGTAGCCGTAGCCACCGAACAGCTGCAGGCAGCCGTCGGCGACCCGGCACTGCATTTCGGTGGCGGCGTATTTGACCATGGCGGCGTCGGTGACATCCATGGTGCCGGCCTCGAACTTGGCCAGGCACTTTTCCATGAACGCCCGATTGAGCTGAATGTCGGTCTGCATTTCCGCCAGGGAGAAACGGGTGTTCTGGAAGCTGCCGATGGGCTGACCAAAGGCCTTGCGTTCGTTGACGTAATCGATGGTGATGGCCAGCGCCCCCTCGGCGGCGCCGATGGCGCCGATCGCCAGGGCCAGGCGCTCGCGCGGCAACTCGTCGATCAGATGGCCGAAACCACCATTGCGGGCACCCAGCAGGGCGTTGCCCGGCAGGCGCAGATCATCGAAGAACAGCTCGGCGGTGTCGCCGGCATGCTGGCCGATCTTTTCCAGATTGCGGCCACGTCGGAAACCATCGAGCGAGGTATCCACCAGGAACAGGCTGGTGCCGCGGGCGCCGCCGCCCGGCTCGGTGCGGGCCGCCACGATCACCAGATCGGCCTGCCCGCCGTTGGTGATGAAGGTCTTGGCGCCGTTCAGGATCCAGTCCTCGCCGTCCGCCACCGCCTGTGAGCGCATGCCCTGCAGGTCCGATCCCGCGCCGGGCTCGGTCATGGCGATCGCCCCGATGGCGTCGCCGCTGGCCAGCCGCGGCAGCCAGGCCTGCTTCTGCTCTTCCGTGCCCATGTGCAACACGTAGGGCGCCACGATGTCCGAGTGAACCGTGACTCCGGTCGCCAGACCGGTCAGCCCCTGCCGTGACAGCTCTTCGACAATAACCGCCGACATGGCGAAATCACCGCCGCCACCGCCGTATTCCTCGGGCATGTCGACGCACAGCAGGCCGGACTCGCCCAGCTGATTCCAGATCTCCCGCGGGATGTGCTCCGCCTCTTCCCAGGCCGCGTACTGCGGCGCCAGTTCATTTTCGGCGTAGCGGCGGACGGTGTCGCGGAACAGGTCGAGTTCCGGGTTGGCGCTCTCGGCGGCAGCGTGCATGGCGGTCTCCGGCAGAAATCGGGGCGCAAATCATAGCAGGGGCACCCCGCCGAACGCCCGCCCGGACGTCGGGGTGGCGGCGATCGGGAACGCGACGCTGGCCTGCCGGGCAAGCCGGCGCTCGTCGCCGACCTCCCCGGCACCAGAGCCAGCACAGTGGCCAGCCCGACCCCGATCGCCAGACCAGTCAGGCCCTGCCAGCCGCAGCCGATGCCGCCGCGCCCCGAGCCGCGGTTGACGGCCGCAGCAACAGGTAGAGCAGCGGGCCGAGCATGCCGCCCGTCAGGGTCACCGCCACGTACGGCCATGGGTTGGCACCCCGTGCCCGCGCGTCGGCAACCATCCAGACGCAGATCAGCCCGGCGGCAATCACCAGATCAGCCAGAATCTGCATGCTGCCCCAGTCCGACAGCCCGGCCTGCCAGATGCCGAGATAGCCGACCTGCATCATGGCGTAGCCGGTGATGGCCAGAAAATCCACCAGTACCAGCAACAGAAGCCACTTCTTCCAGTCCATGTCGTTCTCCATCAATGAATGGGCGTGAACGAGCATCGGCCGGCGGCATCATCGCCGCAATTACCCGGGAGGTAGTTGTTTCATGCTCGCGGCGGGCGCAATCTTGGCCGAAATCAACAACCGTGGACTACCGCGCGAGCATGCCGAGTCTCAGTGCCAAGCTTCCTCAGGATCGGGGCCACCAAGGCGGCTTCGGACCAGCGCTTCGGCGCTGGCGCAATGAACGGCGGCTGTCGCAACTGGAACTGGCCCTGTCCGCCGGGGTGTCGCAACGACACGTGAGCTTCGTGGAATCCGGGCGGTCACGCCCCAGCCGCGACATGGTGCTGCAACTGGCCGAGGCCATGGACCTGCCTCTGCGACAGCGCAACCAGTTGCTGGTAACCGCCGGCTTCGCCCCCACCTACGCCCAGCGCGACCTCGCCGATCCCGACATGGCGTCCGTCAACCAGGCGCTGGAACTGATCCTGACCCACCACGAACCCAACCCCGCGCTGGTGCTGGACCGCACCTGGAACATGCTGCGCAGCAACGATGCGATGACCCGAATGCTGGCGCTACTAGGTGATCCGGACGATCTCTGGCGCCGGGTTTGTGGCGAGGGGCCACGCAATCTGCTCAAGCTGACATTCCATCCGGACGGCGCCCGGCCGTTCATCCGCAACTGGGAGGAAGTGGCCAATCTGCTGCTCTGGCGCAGCCGGCGTGAGGCCGACGCTACCGCCAATGCGGAGCTGCATGCGGTAGTCGACGAGATTCTGGCGTATGACGGCATTCCCACCGACTGGCGGGCGCTGGATCATCCGGACGGCCTGCCGCCGCCGATCCTGCCGCTGGAATACGGCATCGGCGAGGCCCGTCTGAGCCTGTTCTCGATGCTGTCGAGTTTCGGCACGCCATTGGATATCACGGCGGAGGAAGTGAGAGTGGAGACATTTTTCCCGGCGAATACGGCCAGCCGGCAATTACTCGAGGCCCTGGCAACTACCTGATCGGCGTTCGGATCACCCCGCCGGCTTGCGGAACTTCAGGGTCATCCGGTCGGATTCGCCGATTTCCAGATATTTCTCGCGATCCTTGTCGCCGAGGCGCAGGCTGGGCGGCAGGGTCCAGACGCCTTCGGGATGGTCCTTCATGTCCTTCGGGTTGGCGTTGATCTCGCTGGACTCGACGAATTCGAAGCCGCTGCGGGCGGCCAGAATCTTGACGTGCTGCTCGGTGACGTAGCCGCTGGTCTCCATCGTTTCCAGCGAGGTGCCGGGGCTGGCCCGGTGTTCCACCACGCCGAGGATGCCGCCGGGCTTGAGGGCGTCGTACATGCCATCGAACACCAGTGATGCGTAGCCGTCCTTCATCCAGTTGTGCACGTTGCGGAACGTGAGCACCCGATCGGCGCTGTTGTCGGGGGCCACCCACCAGTCTTCCGGCGGGCCCATGGCGGTGAGCTTGACCCGGTCATAGATCGTCGGGCGATCGCGCAGCTTGGCCACGTACTCGCGCTGGATACGCTCCCGGTATTCGGGAACGGTCACCGAACGCAGGGAAAAGCCGGCCGCGTAGAAGGTGCCGTTGTCGCGCAGATAGGCGGCAAGGATTTCGGTATACCAACCGGTGCCGGGCCAGATTTCCACCACGGTCATGTCCGGGTCGACGCCGAAGAACTGCAGCGTCTGCACCGGATGCCGATACTGGTTGCGGGCGATGTTGGTCTCGGACCGATGATCGCCCGCGGCGACCCGGGCCAGCTGCTTCCCTGCCGCTGTCGCCGACTGGTCGCCGTCGTCAGCCGTCGGCGTTCCCGCACAACCGGTCACGCACCATGCCGCAGCCATCGCGGCTGCCACTATCCCAGCTCTCATTCGTGCCCCCTCTTGTTGTACCGGTCGCGTTACGCTTGGACCGGCCGGCCCGGATTCAGTTTCCCGCCGGATAGCCCACCTGCCCCAGCGCCTGGCCGATCTCGTCCAGGATCGCCGGGTCGTCGATGGTGGCCGGAATCTTCACCTCGTCGCCGTCGGCGATCTGGCGCATGGTGGCCCGCACCACCTTGCCGGAGCGGGTCTTGGGCAGGCGGTCCACGATCACGCACTGGCGGAATGCGGCGACGGGTCCGATCTCGTCGCGGATCTTGGCGACCAGTTCGGCCACCAGTTCCTCCTTGCCACGGTCGACGCCGCTTTTCAGCAC
This sequence comes from Spectribacter acetivorans, assembly GCF_031846305.1. Taxonomy (NCBI): domain Bacteria; kingdom Pseudomonadati; phylum Pseudomonadota; class Gammaproteobacteria; order Salinisphaerales; family Salinisphaeraceae; genus Spectribacter; species Spectribacter acetivorans. Next base: position 33,084 of record NZ_JAVRHY010000015.1, on the reverse strand, counting down.
CACCAGGCCCAGCGGCAACTGACCCTTCATGGCGTCGGCCACGCCGATCACCGCACACTCGGCCACGTCGGGATGGGCGGCCAGGACTTCCTCCATGGCACCGGTGGAAAGACGATGGCCGGCCACGTTGATCACGTCGTCGGTGCGGGCCATCACCCAGACCCGGCCCTCGGCGTCGAAATAGCCGGCATCGCCGGTGCGGTAGTAGCCGGGGAAGCGCTCCAGATAGGCTGACTTGAAGCGCTCGTCGTTGCCCCAGAGCGTGGGCAGGCAACCCGGCGGCAACGGCAGCTTGACGGTGATATCACCCATGGACTCACGCGGCTGTTCGTTGCCCTGCGGGTCCAGCACCTGGATGTCGTAACCCGGCACCGGCACGCCCGCGGAGCCGGCCGGGATATCCAGCGGTTCGATGCCCATGCAGTTGGCGGCCACCGACCAGGCGGTTTCGGTCTGCCACCAGTGATCGATCACCGGCACGCCGAGCATGTCGCGAGCCCAGTAGAGCGTGTCCGGATCGCAGCGCTCGCCGGCCAGGAACAGATGGCGGAAACCGGACAGGTCGTAGCGGCCGACATGCTCGCCCCTCGGGTCTTCCTTCTTGATCGCGCGGAAGGCGGTCGGGGCGGTAAACAGCACCTTCACGTCGTGATCGGCAATCACCCGCCAGAACGCTCCGGCGTCCGGCGTGCCCACCGGCTTGCCTTCGTAAAGAATCGTGGTATTGCCGGCCAGCAGTGGCGCATAGACGATGTAGCTGTGGCCGACCACCCAGCCCACGTCGGACGCCGCCCAGAACACCTCGCCCGGCTGCACGTTGTAGATGTTGGCCATCGACCATTGCAGGGCCACGGCATGGCCGCCGTTGTCGCGCACCACGCCCTTGGGCTGTCCCGTCGTGCCGGAGGTGTAGAGGATATAGAGCGGATCGGTGGCCGCGACCGACACGCAGTCGGCCGGCTGCGCCTGGCCCAGGCTGGCGGCCCAGTCATGATCCCGCCCGTCCATCAGATCGGCCTCGGCCTGCGGCCGCTGGTACACCACGCAGGCATCGGGCTTGTGGGTGGACAGCTCGATCGCCTTGTCCAGCAGCGGCTTGTATTCCACCACCCGGCCCGGCTCGATACCGCAGGAGGCGGCCAGCACCGCCTTGGGCTTGGCGTCGTCGATACGGGTGGCCAGCTCGTTGGCGGCGAAACCGCCGAACACCACCGAATGCACCGCGCCCAGCCGGGCGCAGGCAAGCATGCCGATCACCGTCTGCGGGATCATCGGCATGTAAATGATCACGCGATCGCCGGCGGTCACGCCCAGCCCGGCCAGCACGCCCGCGAACCGGGCCACCTCGTCGCGAAGCTGGGTAAAGGTCAGAGTCTGCTGGTTGCCGGTGGCCGGGCTGTCGTAGATCAGCGCGGCCTGGTCGCCGCGGCCGGCATCGACATGGCGGTCGACGCAGTTGTAGCAGGTATTCAGCCGGCCGCCGGCGAACCAGCGGTAGAACGGCGGGTTGCTGTCATCCAGCACCCGATCCCAGGGCTGATCCCAGTGCAGCGCCTGCGCCGCCTCGGCCCAGAAACCTTCCGGATCGGTCCGGGCATGGTCATAGCTTCTGCGGTAGTCACCTGCCGCCATGGTCGTCTCCTCCTGCTGTTTTTGTGCCGGGCGATCGGGCCGCCCATGCGAACAGAGTGTGACGAAGCGCGGCGACCCGCAAGTGCCCGAATGGGTAGTGCGGCGCTACGGCGGTCAGGCGGAATCGACCGGATCGTCGAACACGCGGCTGGCGCGGATATCGTCGGCGGTCAGGGTCACCAGGTCGCCCTTGGTGATGGTGCCGCCACGCTGGAACAATCGATTGGCCTGGCGCAGCCGGGCGCGGTCCAGCGCGTTGCGGATGGACCGGGCGTTGGAGAAATGCGGCTGCTGCATGCGCCGCTCCACGTATTCGGCGAAGGCGGTGCGCGCGTCCTCGCTGAGGTGGTAGCTCTGCTCGGCCAGCATGATGTCGCCGATCGCCAGCAGCTCGTCCGGCTCGTAGTCCGGAAAGTCGATGTGGTGGGCAATGCGCGAACGAAAGCCCGGATTGCTGGTGAAGAACTTCTGCATGCGATCGCCGTAGCCGGCCAGGATCACCACCAGATCGTCGCGGCGGTTCTCCATCACCTGCAGCAGGATCTCGATCGCTTCCTGGCCGTAATCCCGCTCGTTCTCCGGGCGGTACAGGTAGTAGGCCTCGTCGATGAACAGTACCCCGCCCATGGCCTTCTTGATCACTTCCTTGGTCTTGGGCGCGGTGTGGCCGATGTACTGACCGACAAGATCATCGCGCGTTACCGAGACCAGGTGCCCCTCGCGCACGTAGCCCAGCCGGTGCAGGATTTCGGCCATGCGCTCGGCCACCGTGGTCTTGCCGGTGCCGGGGTTGCCGGTGAACGACATGTGCAGCGTGGGCGCGCCGGATTCCAGATTGAAATCCCGCCGTACCCGGTCCACCACCAGCAGGGCGGCAATCTCGCGGATGCGGGTCTTGACCGGTTTCAGGCCCACCAGCGTCCGGTCGAGGTCCTCGAAGACCTCCTGCACCCGGGACTGCTCGTAGATTTCCTGCAGGTTGATCTCGGTGTCGTCCGGCAGGGGCTGCGGGGTCTCGGTGGTGTCCTGATCCTGGGCGTCGGTGTCAGTCATGGTATCGACGTGGCGAATGGAGGGTGATGGATTCGGCCCCCGCTCCCTGCCCCTCTCCCCCGGCGGGGGAGAGGGTACGCCGGGAATGGGGAACGGCGATTCAGCCAGTGTAGCGCTGACCGTGCGGCTTGTCCGTGGCGTAACTGTGCACGGTGTAGCGCACCTTGCGGCCCTCGCATTCCTGGCGTACGACGCCAAAACCGGGTTCGGTGGAAGGACGGTTGACGATGAACGACAGCCGCGGGGTTTCCCAGCCGCGGGTGCTGTCGAAACCGACGATGCGGATGTAGGTTTCGGGATAGGTCTTGCGACACTCGTCCAGATCCATCATCACGCCGGCCGGGTCCTTGAGGTCGAACATCGGCTGGCCCCACATTTCCCAGTAGGTATTGCGGGGATGCGGGTCGTCGGTGTACTCGATGCCCACCGACCAGCCATTGTCGATGCAGTATTTCACCTGCTTGCTGATCTGCTCGTCGGTGAGTTCGGGCAGGAACGAAAAGGTGCCTTGAGTAATGCGCATGGCAGCGTCTCCTTAGGAGCTGGCGGTGGCGGTGGGGACGAAGTCCGGCGTATCCGTGGACGTGTACTCGAAGGTAATGTCCTTCCAGGTGTCCAGGGCGGCCCGCAGCGGCGAGCAGTCCTTGGCCGCCTTCTGCAGGATATCCGGTCCCTCTTCCAGGTAATCGCGGCCCTCGTTACGGGCCATGATCATGGCTTCCAGCGCCACCCGGTTGGCGGTGGCGCCGGCGGCGATACCGTCCGGATGCCCGATGGTGCCGCCGCCGAACTGCAGGACCGTGTCCTCGCCCAGGTAGTGCAGCAACTGGTGCATCTGGCCGGCGTGGATACCACCCGACGCGACCGGCATGACCTTCTTGAGCGAGGCCCAGTCCTGATCGAAGAAGATGCCGTGCGGCAGGTTCTGCTCGTTGTATGGCTCGCGCAGGATGTCGTAGAAGCCGGCCACGGTATTGGGATCGCCTTCCAGCTTGCCGACCACGGTGCCCGCGTGGATGTGATCCACCCCGGCCATGCGCATCCACTTGGAGATCACGCGGAAGCTCACACCATGATTCTTCTGACGCGTATAGGTGGAATGACCGGCCCGGTGCAGATGCAGGATCATGTCGTTCTTGCGCGCCCAGTTGGCCATCGACTGGATCGCGGTATACCCGATGACCAAGTCGATCATGATGATGCAGGAGCCCAGCTCCTTGGCAAATTCGGCCCGCTCGTACATCTCCTCCATGGTCCCGGCGGTCACGTTCAGGTAGTGGCCCTTGACCTCGCCGGTGGCCGCATTGGCCTTGTTCACGGCTTCCATCACGTACAGGAAGCGGTCGCGCCAGTGCATGAAGGGCTGGGAATTGATGTTCTCGTCGTCCTTGACGAAGTCCAGACCGCCCTTGAGCGCCTCATAGACCACGCGGCCGTAGTTGCGCCCGGACAGGCCCAGTTTGGGCTTGGTGGTGGCACCCAGCAGCGGGCGGCCGAACTTATCGAGTCGCTCGCGCTCGACCACGATCCCTGTGGGCGGGCCCTGGAAGGTTTTCAGGTAGGCAACGGGCATGCGCATGTCTTCCAGACGCAGGGCTGCCACCGCCTTGAACCCGAACACGTTGCCGATAATGGACGCGGTCAGGTTGGCGATCGAGCCTTCCTCGAACAGGTCCAGGTCATAGGCGATGTACGCGAAGTACTGCTGCTCGTTGTTGGGCACCGGGTCCACCCGGTAGGCCTTGGCACGGTACAGCTCGCAGGCCGTCAGACGGTCGGTCCAGACCACCGTCCAGGTGGCGGTGGAGGATTCGCCGGCCACCGCCGCGGCGGCTTCCTCGGGATCCACGCCCGGCTGCGGGGTGATCCGGAACAGGCAGATCACGTCCGTATCTTTGGGTTCGTAGTCGGGCTCCCAGTAGCCCATCTTCTTGTAGGGGATAACGCCGGATTCGTAGCGTTCCTTACCGCGTATTGTCTCGGACATGTCGCCTCCGAAGCTGTTTCTCGTGCCAGTGTGGGTCTGCCGCTTGCCGCCGGAACCGTCGCCGGGGCGACTTGCCGGAAGTAACCGGATCAGACATAAGTAAACTTAATGCAAAATACCTATCTCATAAGCGCTATTCAGTAAACAGGGAGCAACCGCTTGCATCTCACCCTGCGTCAACTCCAGGTCTTCGCCGCCGTGGCCGAACATGCCAGTTTCAGCAAGGCCGCGGCCGAACTGCACCTGACCCAGCCGGCGGTCTCCATCCAGGTCAAGCATCTCGAGGAGTCCATCGGCCTGCCGCTGTTCGAGCGCATCGGCAAGAAGCTCTTCCTGACCGAGGCCGGTTCCGAGCTGCGTTACTACAGCCAGAGCATTGCCCAGCAGCTCGACGACGCCCGCGAGGTGTTCGCCCAGCTCAAGGACGCCAGCCGCGGCCAGTTGCGGGTGGCCGTGGCCACTACCGCCAACTCCTTCGCCAGCCATCTGCTGGCTGCCTTCAGCCGTCTTTATCCGAATGCCGTGCTCAGCCTCGACGTCACCAACCGCACCAGCCTGATCCGCCAGCTGCGCAACAACGAAACCGACATGGTCATCATGGGCAGGCCGCCGGCTGAACTCGAACTGGTTGGCGAGCCGTTCATGGACAACCCGCTGGTGGTGATTGCCGCGCCCGACCATCCGCTGGCCGCCGGCGACCGGCGCCTGCGGCTGAACGCGATCACCGACGAACGCTTCGTAGTGCGCGAGACCGGTTCCGGCACCCGTGCGGCCATGCAGCGCTTCCTCACCGAACACGGGCTGGACATCACCATCGGCATGGAGATGACTAGCAACGAAGCCCTCAAGCAGGCGGTGGCCGCCGGCCTGGGGCTGGGCGTGACTTCCCGCCACACCCTGCAGCCGGAACTCCAGGCCGGTCAGCTGGTGGAGCTGGACGTGGCCCATTTCCCGATCGTGCGCCAGTGGTTCGTGGTGCATCGCCAGGGCAAGCGGCTGTCGCCCATCGCCCAGGCCTTTCGCCAGTTCGTGATCGACGAAGCCGCTAACGTCTGGCCGACTATCGCTGCCGGCAGCTGACACGAATGCGCGTTGGTGGACAGCGTGCGTCATGGCCGGCAGATCAGGCCGCCTGATCCTGGTCGGCGCGATATTCACCCCGGGCGGCCGCACTGTTCATGGCCGCGCGGTGCACCAGCAGGCGCTGCGCCTCGGCCACGTTCTCCGGCTTGCCCGCCCAGTGCTTGAGCGCCGGGCCCTGCAGGGCGCGGGCGTAGGAAAAGGTGATCGGCCAGGGCGTGTGATCATCGGCCTGCCGGTTGATCTCGTTGAGATGCTCGGTAGCCAGCACGTCCGACTGACCGCCGGACAGGAACGCAATCCCGCTGACCGTGGCCGGCACCGTGTTCTTGAGACAGCGCAGCGTGTACTCGGCCACCGTGGCCACGTCCGAGGTCTGCGGGCAATCCTTGGCATCCAGCACCATGCTGGCCTTGAGAATCAGCCCTGGCAGATGCACCCGCTGGCTGCGCAGATGCGCGAACAGCCGGGTCAGGGTTTCGCAGGTCACATCAAAGCAGCGGTCGATATCGTGCTCGCCGTCGTAGAGCACCTCCGGCTCCACGATCGGCACGATGCCGGCTTCCTGGCACAACGCCGCGTAGCGGGCCAGCGCGTGGGCGTTACCCTCGTAGCAGCCGTCGCTGGGAATGCCGTCGCCAATGGTTATCACGGCCCGCCACTTGGCGAAGCGCGCGCCCATCTCGTAATACTCGGCCAGACGCTCGCGCAGGCCGTCCAGGCCCTCGGTGATCTTCTCACCCGGATGGCCGGCCAGATCCTTGGCCCCGGTATCCACCTTGATTCCCGGAATCATGCCGTTGTCGGTCATGACCTGCGGGAACGGCGTGCCGCCGGCATCCGCGGTGCGGATGGTCTCGTCGTAGAGAATGGCGCCGCTGACGGACTCCGACAGGCCCGCGGCGCCGAGCAGCAGGGCGCGGTAGTCGCGGCGGTTGTCGTCGGTGTTGTCGACGCCAACGTCCGCCAGGCGCTTGCCGCAGGTGGGTGTGCTTTCGTCGATGGCGAGGATGCCCCGGCCGCCGCCAACCAGGTCCTGTGCAATCGTTTCCAGTGCTGCGTGATTCATCGCGTCCTCCAGCGCTGTGGACTTCGGGGAGGTCAGCCTCCACTAGTGGACGGCGAAATTAGCGCAGCATTTGTATAAATAAAAATTAAAGTTCATTAGTTATTGCATATGTTTTATTTATTGTTCGGCCTGGTTGCGCCGGCCGTCAGGTCAGATCGCGCCAGGTCGAGACCACGTCGAATCCCATGCCGGCGCGTTGCAGCCGTTGCCGCAGCGGTAGTCCCAGCACGGTTGCCGGGGTGCCGATGCCGGGACGCGCCGCCGCTTCGTCATGGGCCAAACAGAGCAGCGATTCGCCCAGCATGCGGGCGGTTTCGTCGTAACCGGGATCGCCGCCGCTGACCCGGGTATGCACGGATTGACCATCCGCCGCGCGCCCCAGGAAATGCACCTCGAACCAGCCGCGGGCGCGCTCGGCCTCGTCCGGCCCCTCGCCGGGGGCCCGCATCGCCAGCAGCGCCTTGCGCACCGGCGGCACCTGGGCGCCGATGAACAGGGCGCCGACTCCCGCCACCCCGGCCGCCAGCATCGGCAGTCGTCGCACTGCCACGTAGTGGCCATAGCGGAAATCCGGGCCGTACGCCGTCAGCACCCGGGCCGAGCGCTTGACTACCTGCGGGTCGATACTGGGAAAGGGGCAGACCCAGACCTGCAGTCGAGCCTCCCAGCGAACCCCGGGCGGCGTGCCCCGCACGCGCCGGGCGCCGTTGCTCCCCGGTGAATCCCGATGTTGACGTCGGCGCTGGGCGGCATAGCCCCGCGCCCGGCTGAAGGCGTGGATGGCGGAATGCCAGGTGCCGCCGGAGGGCCGGCCGCCCGCGCGCACGAAACCCTCCACGGTCAGCGGCTGATCGGTCGGCAGTTGCTCGACGGTGAACTGCGCCCCGAGATCATGCGGAATGGAATCGAATCCGCAGCAGTGCACAATGCGCGCCCCGCTCTCACGGGCCGGCTGGTCGTAGGTCGCCAGCATCCGGTCCACGAACTCGGGTTCGCCGGTCAGGTCCAGATAATCGGTGCCGGCCGCCGCGGCAGCGGCCACCAGCGGCTCGCCGTAATGGATGTAGGGCCCGACCGTCGTGGCCACGGCCCGGGCCTCGGCGACCACCGCCTGCAGCCGATCGGCATCGGCCAGATCGATTTCGATCAGTGGCAGTTCGGCGAGATCGGGATTCAGTGCCGCCAGCTTTGCTCGGACATCCTCCAGGCGGGCCAGATTGCGCCCGGCCAGCGCCCAGGTCAGCCCGGCGCAATCCGGCTGGGTCGCCAAGTATTCGGCGGTGAGGCCGCCGGCGAAACCGGTGGCCCCGAACAGGATGAAATCGAACCGGCGCGACGACCGATCGTCCGCCGTCACGAGACGGGAGCCGGCCGCAGGAATATCTCGTTCACATCCACCCGGCGCGGCCGGGTCAGCGCCCAGACCACAGCGTCGGCGACATCCTCGGCCTGCAGCACGCCCGGCTTCGGCTCGTCGAAGAACGGGGTATCGACCATACCCGGCTCGATCAGCGTGGTGCGGATGCCCTCGTCCTTGACCTCCTCACGCACGTTGTAGCCCATGCCGGTCACCGCCCACTTGGTGGCGGAATACATGGAGCCCGGAATCGTGGCCCGGCCGGCCGCGGAACTGGTCAGAAGGATATGACCCTTCGTCTTCTTCAGTTCGGCCATCGCGGCGCGCAGGGTGTAGGCCACGCCGAGCACGTTGATCAGCGTCATGTCGCGCCACACATCGGGGTCGGCGCCGGAGAAACCACCAGGCTCGCCACCGCGACCGGCGTTGGCGAACACCGCATCCAGCCGGCCGAAGTGGGCCACGGTCTCGGCCACCATCGCCTCCTGGGCGGGGTAGTCGGTCACGTCGCAGTCGATGGCCAGGGCATGCTCGTCACCCCCCAGTTCCGCGGCCAGATCGACCAGTTTGTCCCGGCGGCGGGCGGCCAGTGCCACCCGGAAGCCGGCGGTCACGGCCGCCCGGGCGGTCGCCGCGCCGATGCCGCTGGAGGCGCCAGTGATGAGTAGTACCCGATCGTCAGCGTTCGTCATGATTTCCTCGCGTCGGATTGCTTGCGAATTCAGGTCAGTACAGTCAGACCGCTATCGGCGATGATTGCACAACCCGGTCGCTTCGAATGGCCCGCAAATAAGCGGTGATCTTCCCTGTTGGATCAATCCGCCTCGAATCGTTCCACGGCGTCCCTGAATTCGGCCGGCAATGCCAGGGTTTCGCGCGCCTCCGGATCGGCAAACACGTAGACGATCTGCCCTGTCGCCAGCGCCTCGCCGGCGCGCGCCACGCGAAATTCGAACACGATGGAGGATCGCCCGAGCCGGGCGATGCGAGTGTCGATGTCGACGATTTCGTCGAAGCGGGCGGAGCCCTGGTGATCGCACTCGCTGTGCTTGATGAACAGATCGCCGCCGGCGGCCAGGAAGTCCCGCGGGTAGGCCACGCCCAGGGCCCGCAGGTACTCGGTCATACCGATATCGAAATATTCGTAGTAGCGGCCGAAGAACACGATCCCTTGCAGATCGCATTCGGCCCAGCGCACGCGCAGGGGGTGGGAGAAGCGGAATGTCGCATCGGCATCTGCCATGCGGGCAGTCTACCGATCGTGGTCGGTCTCGTCCGCCTCGCGATCCGCCTCCGCCCGGTCGGCGGCATCCATCATCTCGAAGATGTCGGTGAACCAGCCGCCTACCTCGCCGGTGATCTCGCCCACCGTGCGCGTCACCGCGCCGGCGATGCGCCCGGCGCGCTCGGCGCCGGACTGCACGGCAACCTCGACGACGTCCTTGGCAATCTCGATTTTTCCGGGCATGGCATCAGGCGGCAACAGGCTGTCTCGCGAAGGGTAGCGCCGACCGCGGCGGCAGCGCCAGCTTGGCGATGCGCTTCACCGTGGTGCCGAACTGTCGGGCGAGGCTGGCGCTGTTGTAGGCGATGCCATAGCGCCCGCAGATTTCCTGCACCTCCTCGCTGATCTCGGCGTAGCGGTGAGCCGGCAGATCCGGGAACAGGTGATGCTCGATCTGATGGCTGAGATTGCCGGACATCACGTGGAACAGCTTGCTACCGCGGATGTTCGCCGAGCCCAGCAGCTGGCGCAGATACCACTGCCCGCGGGTCTCCTCCCGCGTGCCTTCTTCGGTGAACTGCTCCACCCCGTCCGGGAAATGGCCACAGAAGATGATCATGAACGACCAGAGATTGCGGCTCAGGTTGGCGCCCAGATTGCCGGCAAACACCAGCGGCGCGAACGGACCGGCCAGCAGCGGGAACAGCGCGTAATCCTTGGCCAGCTGGCCGCGGGACTTGCGCCAGATCTGACCGGCGCGCTTGAGACGCTCGGCGCGGCCCATGTCGTCCTTCTGGCCGATGCGGTCCACTTCCAGATCGTGCAGCGCCACGCCCCACTGGAACAGCACCGCAAGAAAGAACGCGTAGACCGGATTGCCCAGGTAATAGGGACGCCAGCGCTGTTCGTCGGACATCCGCAGGATGCCGTAGCCCACGTCGCGATCCTTGCCCACGATATTGGTGAAGGTGTGGTGCAGGTAGTTGTGGGAATGCTTCCACTGCGACGCCGGCGAGGCGGTGTCCCACTCGAAATTGGCCGAGTGGATGGCCGGGTCATTCATCCAGTCGTACTGGCCGTGCATGACGTTGTGGCCGATCTCCATGTTGTCCAGGATCTTGGACGCGGCCAGTGCAGCGGTGCCCGCCAGCCAGGCCGGGGGGAAGATCGAGGCGAACAGCAGTGCCCGTCCGGAGACTTCCAGTCCCCGTTGGGTGCGGATCATGCCGCGGATGTAATCGGCGTCGCGTTCGCCCAGGTCGTCGAGCACGCGTTCGCGGATAGCGTCCAGTTCGGCGCCGAAGGCGTCGAGCTGTTCGTTGGTCAGGTTCGGGATTTCGTCGGTCATTGTCAGACTCCCAGGTTCCGGTTCGAAGCCCCTCTCCCCGCGGGAGAGGGGTTGGGGAGAGGGGAAACGACTTGGCCTCACCCTCGCCCGGACCCTCCCCCATCGAAGGAGAGGACTTAGATTCGTGATCAGAGGTTCAGCGTCACGTCACCCACGGGCACGGATACGCAGGGCTGAATCTCCTCGTCCCCGTCGCCGGACTCGCGGCCGGAGATCATGTTCTTCACCCGGCCGGCCGTCTTGCGGCAGGTGCAGCTATGGCAGATGCCCATGCGGCAGCCGTATTCCGGTGTCAGCCCGGCGGCTTCGGCCTGTTCCAGCAGGGACGCCCCGTTGTCGGTGACAGCGAGATCGCTGCCGGCGAACGCCACCCGACCGCCGCTGACCGGGCCCGTGGACCGGGGCGGCTGGAAAAACTCGATCTGCAGTGTTTTGTTCGGTGCCTGCTCGCGCCAGTGCGTCTGCACGGCCTCGATCAGCGGCGCCGGCCCGCAGGCATAGGCGGCGTAGTCGCGCCAGTCCGGCAGCACGTCGGCGAGCTGTTCGGCCGAGAAACGGTCGCCGAGGTCATCACCCCGCGGCGGCTCACCGGTGATCACGCGAATCAGGCGCAGCCACGGGTACCGGGCGGCGGCCCCGGCGAGTTCCTCGCCGAAGATCAGATCCTCATAGCGCCGCGCGTAGTGGATGAAAACCACCTCGCCGTCATGGCCCTCGTCGATCAGCGTGCGCAGCATGGCCATGGCCGGCGTGATGCCGCTGCCGCCGGTGATCAGAAGCAGCCGGCGCGGGCGCTCGTCGGGCAGCACGAACTGCCCGGCCGGCGCCGAGAGCGTGACAACACTTCCCGGCTGCGCCGCGTCAACCAGATGACGCGATACCCGGCCATCCGGCTGCGCCTTCACCGTCAGGGTGATGCAGCCATCCGCCCGGTGGGCGGAACTGGACACCGTGAAGCAGCGGGTATGCCGCAGGCCGTCAATCTCCACACCGACCTGCACGTGCTGGCCGGCCGCAATGCCCGGCCAGCGGCCGTTGGGCGCCAGCGTCAGCGTGACGCAGTCGTCGGTTTCGACGTCGCGCGCCAGCAGACGGGCGCGGATTTCGCCGTGAGCCCAGAGCGGATCGACCAGTTCCAGGTAACGGTCCACATCATGCGGAAACGCCAGTGCCCGGGTCAGACGGGAACGCAGCAGCGTGGTCGCGGTGGCGCGGGCCAGACGGGTTGTGGTGGTCAGCATCGAGAGTCACGATCGTTTGTGAACGTGTGTACACAATGCAGCCCGGAATGCATAATGTCAACACCTGTTCACTTTGCCAATTACGGCAGGTAACGATAGCTTTATGTCAACAGTCACTGCGCTCGCAAAGACACCACCCAGCCGTGTCAACAGTCATTCACAGGAAAAGGTCACAGCGATGACCGCGCGCCGGGCCGGCCGCGGCGAAACCACCCGCAAGGCGCTGATGGACGCGGCGCTGCGCCAGGTTGCCCGCGGGCGCAGCTTCGACGCCCTGTCGCTGCGCAAGCTCACGCAGTCGGTGGGCATCGTGCCGACCGCGTTCTATCGGCACTTCGAGAGCATGGAGGCGCTGGGGCTGGCGCTGGTGGACGAGAGCCTGCGCACCCTGCGCCGGATGATGCGGGAGGCCCGGGAACAGCCGGTGCCCCATGAGCAGGTGATCCGCAGTTCAGTCACCACCTACGTTCACTACGTCCAGGCCAACCGGCTGCACTTCCACTTCATCATGCGTGAGCGCTTCGGCGGCGTGGCCACCCTGCGCCACGGCATCCACAACGGCATCCAGCTGTTCGTGAGCGAACTAGCCACCGACCTGGGACGTTTCCCGGTGCTGGATCGCTGGTCGGCCGGCGATCTGCGGATGATTGCCGGGCTGATCGTGGCCGCCGTGACGGAAGCCACCGATCTGATCCTGAATGCGCCGGAGGACGATGCCGACGCCGAAGCGGAGATCATCAACACCACCACCCGACAGCTACGGCTGATCGTGCTGGCGGTGCCGCAGTGGCGTAGCAGCTAGGCCACTACGGGATGGAACAGGCCGGACGCGCGTTAACCGGTCCGGCTTGCCAGAATCTCGGCATAAACATCGTAGTCGCCTTCGCTGAACAGGCAGAAGCGGACATGGCGCACGCGGTGCAGTCTCGGCGCCGCATCCAGCACGGTGGCGACGGCAATCTCGGTGGCGGCCCGCAGCGGATAGCCGAACGCCCCGGTTGAAATCGCCGGAAACGCCAGGGATTTCAGTTCGTTCTCCTCGGCCAACTGCAAGGCATTGCGATAGCAATCCGCCAGCAGCCGGTCGGCCGGCTCGTCCCGGCCGTAGACGGGCCCCAGGCAATGGATCACGTGGGGATTGGGCAGGTTATGGCCGCTGGTGACCACCGCCTCGCCCGGCGCAAGCGGGGCCAGCGGGGCGCATTCCTCGGCCAGGCCCTTGCCAGCTGCTCGATGAATCGCTCCGGCCACGCCGCCGCCAATCATCAGCTGCGCGTTGGCCGCGTTGACCACCGCGTCCATATCCGGTTGGGCGGCGATGTCGCCCACTTCGCAGTCGATCGTCAGGTTTTCCGCCTTCACACGCATGGCGATGTCCCCGTCAGGTATCGAACCACAGCCCCGGGTTCATGATGCCACGGGGATCCAGCTCCTGGCGCGCCGCCCGCACCGCGCCGCGGAAGGCGGCGGGAATCTCTTCGCGGGCCCAGCGCTGGTGGTCGCGGCCCATGGCGTGATGATGGCTCTGGGTGCCGCCGCCGGCGTTCACGGCGTCGGCGCCCGCGTCGCGGATTTCACGCCATTGCTGGACCAGCGAGTCGTGGCGGCCGGGCGCGTAGAACGAGAAGTAGAGACACACCCCGTCCGGATAGGCGTGGGTGACCCGGCAGGTCACGCCGCCGGTGCCGCCCACCTCGTTGACCGCGTCCAGCGTGGCCTGGCGCACCTCGTGATAGAAGGTCGGCAGCGCCGACCACGGCACAGCGGTTTCGAAGGTGTCCATGATCAGGGCGTAATCCAGCAGCGCGTCGCGCAAGTAAGGCTGCCGGAAGAAGGTATCGCGCCAGGCGCCACTGCCGCTGCTGTCCGCTGGCGGATTGGGTCTGCCGCCGTGATCCTGCGCAATGGCCAGGGCATCGTCCAGGTCGCGCGAGCGGTCCCGCTCGCCCTCGAAGCCCAGGATCATCAGCGCGCCCTGTCCGGGGTTGCCGGAAAGCGCGCCGGAGACCAGGTTCTCGTAGGGGTCGAGCACACGCATCTGCGACGGCCACAGATCGGCCTGGACAATGGCCCGGGTGGCCTCCAGCGCCGCCGGGAAATCGTCGAACGCCACCGATCGCGACAGCTTGTGCTCGGGGTCGGCCACCACTCGCAGGCGGGCGTCGACAATCACCCCCAGCGCCCCCTCGCTGCCGCACCACAGGCGGTTGGGATCCGGTCCGATGCTCGAGGCCGGCAGCGGCCGCGTTTCCACCATGCGGCCATCCGGCAGCATCACCGACAGCGCCTGGACGCGGTCCTCGATCTTGGCCCGCAGGGTGGAGAAATGGCCGGCCCCGCGGGTGGCCACCCAGCCGCCCAGCGTGGAATGAAAGTAGGACTGCGGATAATGCCGAACGGCCAGTCCGTGGGGCTTGAGCGCAGCGTCCAGGTCGGGGCCGAGAATGCCGGCCTGGGCATGCACCACGCGATCGCGCTCGCTCACCTCGATCACCTGATTCAACTGCTGCAGGTCCAGGCTGACCACGCCGTTGCGGTCCTCCAGGCCTTCCGGGTTCACCCCGCCGACGACACTGGAACCGCCGCCGAACGGAATCACCGCGATGCTCTGATCCGAGGCCCAGGCCAGCACTTCCGCCAGTTCATTCTCGTCGCGCGGGGTGGCCACCAGATCGGGGGCCGGCACCGGGTTCCCGGCCCGCAGCGTGGCCAGATCGCGAAAGCTGCGCCCGGCGGCATGCAGCAGTGCCGAAGCGTGGTCGGTGGCAATCACCTCCCGCAACGAGTCGGGCGGGGTCAGCTTTGCCCGGAGAATGGCCACGTCCGCATCGTCCGGCGGCGGGCGGTGTTCGGCCAGCTCGCCGCCGAGAAACATCTGGATCGCGGGCAGGATCCGCTCGCGCTGCTTGTCCTCCAGCCGGTCCTCGAGATAGCCCCAGCCGATGGGATTGCGGGTCTTGGTCATCGCTTGCCTGGTCGCGTGTGGTCGTGGCCGCCGAGACTAGCGCGGCACCCGCCCGGACGCCATGCGCGGGCAGTCGCCGCTTTGACCTGCCCCGGTGATTCGGCAAGACTGCCAGCCCCATGCCCCTGCCGCCCGACACTGAATGACGCCGGATTCCGCTGATCGATCGCACCCGCCCGTGGCCGAGCCACAGCCAAATCGTCGGACGGTTCATGACGTCACCCTGATTGACGACTACGCCTGGCTGCGCGACGACAACTGGCGCGAGGCCATGCGCGATCCCGGCAAGCTGGCGCCCGAAATCCGTGCCTATCTGGAAGCCGAGAACGCCTACACCGAGGCCGCCACCGCCCACCTTCAGCATCTGCAGAAAGAGTTGGTGGCGGAGATGCGCGGACGCATCCTCGAGGACGACGCCAGCGTGCCGGTGCCCGACGGCAAGTGGGCCTATTACAGCCGTTTCCGCGAGGGCGGCGAGCACGCGGTGTTCTGCCGCCGGCCACGCGACGCCGACGACGGCGAACAGATACTGCTGGACGGCGACGCCGAGGCCGCCGGTCGCGACTACTTCAACATCGGCACGGTGGCCCACAGCAACGACCACGCGAAGCTGGCGTTTACCGTCGACGAGTCCGGCGCCGAGGTGTTCAACCTGCACGTGCGCGACCTGGCGACCGGCGAGGAAATCCAGCCGCCGGTGCCGGAAACGGCCGGCAACGTGCTGTGGTCGGCCGACTCGAACTGGCTGTTCTACACCACCCTGGACGACAACCACCGGCCCTGCCGCATCTGGCGGCTGGCGCTGGGCGATCCGCCCGAATCGGCCACGCTGGTCTACGAGGAGGCCGACGCCGGTTTCTTCGTCGGCCTGGGCGAAACCCAGAGCGGGGACTTCCTGCTCATCGACGCCCACGATCACGAGACCAGCGAGGTCCGGCTGATCGACGCCCGCGATCCGACCGCCGCGCCGCGGGTGGTCGCGCCGCGCGATCCGGGGGTGGAATACGACGTCGACCACGACCGCGAGGCCGGGCGGCTGGTGATCGTCACCAACGCCGACGACGCCGAGGACTTCAAGCTGGTCACCGCCCCGCTGGCCGATCCTGGCCGGGCCAACTGGACCGACCTCGTCCCGCACCAGCCGGGCCGGCTGATCCTGGACAACGTTGAGTTCGCCCGCCACCGGGTGCGGCTGGAACGGGTGGACGCGCTGCCGCGCATCGTGATCACGGCCAAGACCAGCGGCGACGAACATGCCATCGCCTTCGACGAAGCCGCCTACGCCCTGGGCATGGCCCCGGGTCTGGAATACGACACCGACGACCTGCGCTTCGTCTATACCTCCCCGGCCCGGCCGCCGGAGACCTGGGACTACGACATGGCCAGCCGCGAGCGCGTGCTGCGCAAGCGCCGCGAAATTCCCAGCGGCCACGATCCGGATGCCTACGTGGTGCGCCGCCTGGCCGCGCCCACCGCCGACGGCGAGACGGTGCCGGTGACCATCCTGCATCACCGCGACACCGCCATCGACGGCAGCGTCCCCTGCCTGCTGTACGGCTACGGCGCCTACGGGGTGTCGGAATCGGCGGCGTTTTCCGGCAACCGGCTGTCGCTGGTCGACCGCGGCTTCGTCTACGCCACCGCCCACATCCGCGGCGGCATGGAAAAGGGCTATGCCTGGTACCGCCAGGGCAAGGCGGCCCACAAGACCAACACCTTCGACGACTATGCCGCGGCCGCCGAATACCTCATCGCGCAGGACTACACCCGCGCCGGGCGCATCGCCGCGCTGGGCGGCTCCGCCGGCGGCATGCTGGTGGGCGCGGTGCTAAACCGCCGGCCCGACCTGCTGGGCGCGGCGGTGGCCGACGTGCCGTTCGTGGACGTGCTCAACACCATGCTCGATCCCAGCCTGCCCCTGACCCCGCCGGAGTGGCCGGAATGGGGCAATCCGATCGAGGATCCCGAGGCCTTCGCCACCATTCGCGGCTACTGCCCCTACCAGAACGTCACCACCCAGGCCTATCCGCCGATCCTGGCCATCGCCGGGGTTTCCGACCCGCGGGTGACCTACTGGGAGCCGGCCAAGTGGGTGGCGAAACTGCGCGCCACCAAGACCGACGACAACGTCCTGCTGCTCAAGACCCACATGGCCGCCGGCCACGGCGGCCGGCCCGGCCGCTTCGAGGCGCTGGACGAAACCGCACTGATCTACGCCTTCCTGCTGGACACCCTGGCGGCCAACCGGCAGCGCGCGGGAGAGCCGGCCACGGCCGGGCGCTGACCACCGGATCACCGCCATGCCGGCGTCGCCTCCGGACCGATCCGAACCCGATTCCACAAGGCGCCTGAGCCTCGCCGGCCTGGTCGGCGGTCTGGTCGGAGCCACCCTGCTGCTGGCACTGCCGGCGCCCGCGGGCCTGTCGGCCGCCGGCTGGCACTGCGCGGTGGTCGCGCTGCTGATGGCGACCTGGTGGATCACCGAGGCGATCCCGATTCCGGCCACTGCGCTGGTGCCGCTGGCCGCCTTCCCGCTGCTGGGCGTGGCCGACATCGACGCCGCCGCGCGGCCCTACGCCAACCCCATCATCTTCCTGTTCCTGGGCGGTTTCCTGCTGGCCCTGGCCATGCAGCGCCACGGCCTGCACCGGCGGCTGGCGCTGGCAATCGTAGCCGCGGTGGGCAGCGGGCCGCAGCGCATCGTGCTGGGGTTCGTGCTGGCCACCGGCTTTCTGTCCATGTGGGTGAGCAACACCGCCACCGCCATGATGATGCTGCCCATCGCGGTCAGCGTGGCCGGGCTGGCAGCCACCGGCGAGGCCGGCGGCCGCGCTTTCGCCACTGCCCTGGTACTGGCGATCGCCTACGGCGCCAACGTCGGCGGCCTGGGCACGCTGATCGGCACCCCGCCCAACGCCCTGCTCGCCGGCTTCTTCCGCAAGACCTACGGGGTCGAGATCGGCTTCGCCCAGTGGCTGGCCTTCGGTCTGCCGCTGGTGGGCCTGGGGCTGCCGCTGGTGTTCGCGGTGCTGATGCGCTGCTACCCGCTGCGCGGCGTCATGCTGGCCGAAGGCGGGGATGCCATCGCCGCCCGGCGGCGCGAACTGGGCCCGGTGACTGACCCGGAGATCACGGTGGCCGTGGTATTCGGCGGGGTGGCGGCAACCTGGATTTCGGCCCCGCTGATAACCGCCTACGTACCGGGGCTGTCCGACGCCGGCATCGCCATGGCCGGGGCGCTGCTGCTGTTCATTCTGCCGGCGCAGCGGCGGCCGTGGCGGCCGGTGCTGGACTGGAACGCCGCCGCCGACCTGCCCTGGGGCGTGCTGCTGCTGTTCGGTGGCGGGCTGTCGCTGGCGGCCGCGGTCCAGGCCACCGGGCTGGCGGATTACATCGGTAATCTGCTCGGCGGCCTGGATCAACTGCCGCTGGTGCTGGTACTGCTGGCCGCGGCCGCCACCATCCTGCTGCTCACCGAACTGACCAGTAACACCGCCACCACCGCGGCCTTCCTGCCGGTGCTGGCGGCACTGGCCATTGGCCTGGGCGAGAACCCCCTGACCCTGGCGGTGCCGGCCGCGCTGGCGGCCTCCTGCGCGTTCATGCTGCCGGTAGCCACGCCGCCCAATGCCATCGCCTTCGGCAGCGGGCATGTCTCGCTGCCGCAGATGGCACGCACCGGGCTGTGGTTGAACATCGGTTTTCTGGTGCTGATCACGGCGCTGGTCTACAGCCTGCTGCCACTGCTGTTCGGGGTGGTATTCGGACAGGTCCCGGCGTGGGCGAGCGGGCCGTGAGCAACGACGGCGGCGCGTCATCCGCGCTGACGCGCCGGATCTGGCTGGGCGTGGCAATGCTGTTCGTGGCACTCGGGGCCGTGGGTGCAGTACTGCCTGTGCTGCCCACGACCCCGTTCCTGATCGTTGCCGCCTGGGCCGCCGGCAAGAGTTCGCCCGAGCTGCGCCGCCGTCTGCGCGAACACCCCACCTATGGGCCGGCGCTGGTGGCGTGGCAGGATCATCGGGTGATTTCACGCCGCGCCAAGCTGATGTCGTTGTCCCTGATGGCACTGAGCTGGGTGATCGTCTGGCTGACCGCACCGGTGTGGTGGGTACCGCCGGTGGTGGCCGTCACGCTGACCGGCGTCGGCCTGTATCTGGCCACCCGCCCCGAGCAACCGCGCGCAACCGCACAGGACCGCTGATGACCGCAACCGTCACCCTGCCGGACGGGACCGCCGTCCCGGCGCTCGGCCAGGGCACCTGGCACATGGGCGAGGACGCAGCCGCCCGCGCCGCCGAGGTTTACGCCCTGCAGGCCGGCATCGATCACGGCCTGACCTTGATCGACACCGCCGAAATGTACGGCAGCGGCGGCGCCGAGCGCGTCACCGGCCAGGCCATCGCCGGCCGCCGTGACGAGGTGTTCCTGGTGTCCAAGGTATTCCCGCACAACGCGGATCTGAAGCGCATGCGCGCGGCCTGCCAGGCCAGCCTGCAGCGCCTGGGCACGGACTGCATCGACCTCTACCTGCTGCACTGGCCGGGCGGCGTGCCGCTGGCCGACACCCTGGCCGGTTTCGAGCGGTTGCGGGACGACGGGCTGATCCGCCGCTGGGGTGTGTCCAACTTCGACGTGGGCGGCATGCGCGACTGGTTCGACCTGCCCGGTGGCAGTGCCTGCGCCACCGACCAGGTGCTGTACCACCTCGGCTCCCGCGGCATCGAATACGACCTGTTGCCCTGGTGCCGCGACCAGGCGCTGCCGGTCATGGCCTACTGCCCGCTGGGCCAGGGCCGTGGCCCGCTGCAGGATGCGCGCCTGCAACGACTGGCCGCCGAAGCCGACATGAGTCCCGCGCAGCTGATGCTGGCCTGGGTCATGCGCAACAAGGATGTGATAGCCATCCCCAAGGCCGGCACGCTCGACCATGTGGCCGACAACGCCGGCGCCGCCGGGCTGCAACTGGCCCCGGAAACCCTGGCGGCGCTGGAAACCTGCTTCCCGCCGCCCACGCGCAAGCAGGCGCTGGATATCGTCTAGCGTCGCGTTGCAGGGCGGACTTCAATCCGCCGCTTTCACCGGCGCTCCGGCATGTCGGATTTGTTATCGGTATGCCGCCCCTTTAAAACGCCACCATCGTCCGCAGGGTGTGTTGTGTACGAGGGCAAACCGACATTCGCTTCTGAAGAGAGGTTCGCCAACATGTTCAAGCAACAGCATGCCATCAAGACCACCATCGCCACGCTGCTGTTCGGCAGCGCCCTGACCCTGAGCCCGGCCTGGGCCGGTGATCGGGACAAGGAAACCGAGATGCCGGCCAGCGAGCACCAGGCGGAAGCCACCAAGGGTGTGACCGACAAGGCCGAAGGAGCCGAACGCAGCGAAGGCGAGCGTTCGACCGGCGAAATGCCGGCCTCCGAACACCAGGAGGACGTCGTCGAGGACGCCGAAAAGGACGATTCCGGCGCCTACTGATCGGTCATATGCATTGACGGCCCGACCGTCCCCGGCCGCGTCGCCGGGGGCGGTCAATCCACGCGCAGACGTCGCGAATGCCAGTAGTGGCCGGCCCAGTAGGGGTTGCGCAGATCGCTGAGAATCACGCCCTGGCTGGTCGAGGCGTGGACGAACCGGTATTCCTCCACATAAATCCCCACGTGCCACTGCTTCCAGCCGGTCTTGAAGAACACCAGATCCCCGGCGGTGTGATCTTCGACCGGCTGGCCGACGAAGGCCTGCAACTCGGTGGTGCGCGGCAGCCGGATGCCGAAAGCGTCCCGGAACACTCGCAGCACGAAGGCGGAGCAGTCCACCCCGTCGCGAGTCATGCCGCCCAGCCGGTAGGGCGTGCCACGCCAGTCATCCAGCTGCGCATACAGCGTTTCGCGTACCGCGGCGGTGTCGTCCATCGCCACCCCCGCATCGGACACCCGCACCGCCGGCACCCGGTGATCCGGCGTGCTGCTGCAGGCGCCGACCAGCAGTATCAGACCCGCGGCGGCGAGCTGGCGCATCAGGGCGGTGTGTAACCGGGACGAACGCGCAGGAAGCGGGCGAATCGTGGCAGTCCGTTGGTGGTGAAGCCGTTGAAGCGATAGGTTACCCAACTTCCCACCGGCGGTGGGTCAGCCCGCTGCTCGTCGGTGAAACCGGTGCCCAGCCGGAAGCGTCGGCCGTCCGGGGTTTCCACCAGCAACGAGCCCATCATGTCCGCGTATTTGCCGTCGCCCGGCAGGTGCCGGATCACGCGGGCCTCGGCATCCCGATGCATCTTGACCTTGAGCAGATCGTCGCTGCGACCGCTTTCATGCCGCGAATCAGCCCGGCGCAGCATCAGCCCTTCCCCGCCGCGGTCTACCACGGCCTCGAGCCGCCGTTGCAGTTCGGCGTGGTCGGCCACCCGAAACTGTTTCACCGGCTGCAGCCAGTCGATGTCGAGTTCATTCATACGCGATTCAAGCGCCGCCAGCCGCTCGGTGAAACGGCCATCGTGCGCCGGCAGATCGAACACCATGAAACGCATGCCCCGCCACTCGGCATCCACGGGTTCCTCCGTGCGCACGATGCCCGAGGTTTCGGCGAAACGGCCGCGGCCGAGCCAGAGTTCGCCGTCCAGCGGCACGTCCGGGAAATCAGCCACAAACCAGTCGGGCGGATGGACCGGATGCCCGCCGCGAGTGATCAGCCGCTCGCCGGTCCAGTAGCCGCGCACGCCATCGAGTTTCTCGCTGACCCAGTAGTCGGCGACATCCGGTCCCCGCTCGTAATCCTCGGCCAGCGTCAGCGCCGGCGGCTCGGCGGCGCCGGCCAGGCACCAGAGCGCGAGCCCGAGCAACCCGGCCCACCGCATCACGGCTGGCGGGACAACTGCCGGGCGTCAACCCGCCAGCCCTGCGCGTCGGCGTCGAGAATGATGTAACCGGGGCCGCCGTAGGTCCGGGTGCGGCCGGCGGCGCCCGGGTTGAGAATCCAGGGGGACTCGTCCTGATCCACCACCTGGCGATGGCTGTGCCCGCAGACCACCGCGCGGGCCCCGGGGTACGCCGCGCGCAGGCGCTGATGACGCCGGGCCGCCGGCCACTGGTGCCCATGGATCACCACCAGCCGGCCGCCGGGCAGATCGAGCTCGGCCGAGACCGGCCACCCGGCGTCTGCCGGATCATTGTTGCCCGTCACCACCGTCACCGGCAGATCCAGGGCAGCAAGAATGTCGGCCACTCCGGCGCCCACATCGCCGGCGTGCACGATCCGGTCGCAATCGGTCAGAACCGCCGCGATCCGGTCATCGAGATGGCCATGGGTATCGCTGATCAGTGCCACGCGCATGGCGGCATGATTGAGTAGCCACGCAGCGCTTGCAAATCCGGGGCGGCGCGTCATCCTTGCGCGTCATGGCCTGGCTCATTCTCATCATCGCGGCAGTCTTCGAGATTGCCTGGGCAATCGGACTGAAATACACCGACGGATTCACCCGCCCCCTGCCCAGTCTGCTCACCGGTCTGGCGATGGTGGCAAGCCTGTACGGGCTGGCGCTGGCGGTACGGACCCTGCCGCTGGGCACCGCCTATGCCGTATGGGTAGGCATCGGCACCGCCGGCACCACCATCCTGGGCATGCTGCTTTTCGACGAGCCGCGCGAAACCGCGCGGTTGCTGTGTCTGGCGCTGCTGATCATCGCGGTGATCGGCCTGAAGTTGACCGCCGGCGACTGAACGCCGCCCGGCGCGGTGGTCGCCGAAACCCGACTGTCATCTTTTTGTCACATTCCGACGCGAGGCTGCCGCCATGCATATATGGGCCCTGCACAGCGCCAAGGGCGGCGTCGGCAAGACCGCCGCCGCCGTCAATCTGGCCTGGGAGGCGGCCCGGGCCGGTGAGCACGTGCTGCTCTGGGATCTGGACCCGCAGTCAGCCGCCAGCTGGTACCTGCAGGTGGATACGGACCGCAAGCTGGCCGCCCGGAAGGTGGTGGACGGCGACCGCCCGCTGGGGCGCTTCGTACGGCGAACCGCGCATCATGAAAGGCTGCACGCGATCCCCGGCGATACCAGTTTCCGCCACATGGACGCCCTGCTGCGAGCCGCGTCCGGCAGCAAGAAACGGCTGGCCGACCTGATCGAACCCTTCTCAGAGACCTACACGCTTGTGGTACTCGACTGCCCACCGGGTCTCGGCAGCCTCGCCACCGCCGTACTGCGGGCGGCGGATACCCTGGTGGTGCCCGTCGTGCCCAGCCCCCTGTCACTCCGGGCGCTGGATCAGATCGAGACGCTGGCCGGCAAGGAAGGCCGCAAGGCCGCCCGGGTGCAGCCGTTCTTCTCCATGGTCGACCGCCGCAAGGGGCTGCACCGGGACATGCTCAGCGACCCACCGGCCATCATGCGCGACGCGCCGACCGCGTGGATCGGCTACTCGGCGGACGTGGAACGCATGGGCGAATACCAGGCGCCGGTTGCCTGCTTCGCGCCAAGGTCGCGCGCGGCGACACAGTTCAGAGCGCTCTGGAAGGCACTGGCATAGATCGGGACTCGGCAACCATTCCAGCCGAGAGACGACTGCTCAACAACCCATCTGCCGCCGCATGAAGGCGGCGATTTCGCGTCCCTTGTCCTCCTGCAGGAAATGGCCGGCCCCCTCGATGGTGGTGTGCTCCACACCTTCCGCGCCCGGCACCCGGCGGCGCAGGCCACGGTCCAGACCGCGGGTGATGGGATCGCCATCGGAAAAGCAGGTGTGGAACGGCTTGTCGAATTGCCTGAGCACCGTCCAGGCCTCGCGGTTGGGCTCGCTGGCCGGGTCGTCCGGCGTGATCGGCACCAGCGCGGGGAAGGCGCGAGCGCCGGCCAGATAGCGTTTGTCGGGAAATGGCGCCGCGTAGCCACGCGCCGTGGCCTTGTCCATGGGCGCGCGGGTGGCCACGCGCATGATCCCGGCGACCGGGAAGATCGGGCTGTACAACGCGAACGCCCGCCAGAGCTTGAACGCGGCCGGCACTCTTTCGTCGCCGGTGGGCAGCCCGCCATTACCCACGAACACCCGGGCGAACCGATCCGGCTCGGCGGCCACCAGCCGCAGGCCGATCAGCGAGCCCCAGTCCTGGCAGAACAGCGTGACCCGGTCGGGATCGAGCTGCCGCAACCAGTCCAGCATCCAGTCGACGTGCCGCTGGTAGCTGTAATCGTCCACCGCGGCCGGCTTGTCCGAGCGGCCGAAGCCGATCAGGTCCGGCACCAACACGCGACAGCCGGCGCCGACCAGCGGCGGGATCATGGTGCGATACAGATACGACCAGCTCGGTTCGCCGTGCATCAGCAGCACCACGGGGCCATCCGGATTGCCTTCATCCAGGTAGTGCAGCCGCAGGTCGCCAACAGTGGCATAACGGGGCTCGAAGGGGTAACCGGGCAGGCCGGCAAAGCATTCGTCGGGAGTTCGCAGAACGTCCATGGCAAATCGGCAGTGAAATCCTGCCCCGAAAATCGGGCATCCTTCCCGTCCGGTCAAATTCCTTCGACGCGGACGGCCCAACAGGGCTAGACTCGGAACCTCCCCAACGCGAGGACAAGCCGATGCAACGCGTACTTCTTTCCCTACTGTTCACGCTGCCGATCGTGGCCGGCTGCAGTGCCGTCACCAGTACCACCAATACGGCCGCCAAGGCGCTGGAACAGGTCACCGACACCACGTCCCAGAGTTCGGACGCCACCACCGAAGGCCCGAATACCGAGTACGCCCAGGCGCGTGAGTTCGTGGATTCCCAGTTCCACATCGTCCGCCGCGAGGCCGCCGCCGGTGGCGGTGAACACACCGCGGCACTGGCCCGCCTGATGGGGGAAAACGACCCGCAGGCCTTCGGTGACTGGATGCAGAACAACTACGGAGTGTTATTCTCCGACCTCGAAAATCACGGGGACCTGGTGACGCGCATCAGCGCTCACCGTGCCAAGCTCGAACCAATCGGGAGCCAGGACAATGCGTAATTTCTGGATGATCGCCGCCCTCTGCGCGGGCGCCTTCACCATCACCGCTTGCAGCGAGGGCGATCAGCAACAGGCCGAAGAGGCCATGGAAGACGCCCAGGCCACCGCCGAACAAGCGGCCGACGATGCCGCCGAGGCAACGGAAGAGGCCATGGATGACGCCGGCGAAGCCATGGACGACATGGACGATGCCGCCGACGAGGCGATGGCCGAAGAGCCGACCGCCAGCGACAACCAGGTAACCGCCACGCTCGAGGAAGTGGACGGCAGCGGCGTAACCGGCCAGGTCGAGTTCACCGCGATGGGTGAAGACATCCAGGTGTACGCCGAGGCCAGCGGCATGAGCGCGGGCAAGCATGCCTTCCACGTCCACGCCAATGGTGACTGCGGCGACAACGCCCAGGCCGCCGGCCCACATCTCAAGTTCCCCACCGACGGGGACGACGTGATCCACGGCAATCTGGGCGAGTTCAACGTGGCCGACACCGGCAGCGACAACGAACTGATCACCCTGGAAGGCCTGTCACTGGACGCGGTCCGCGGCAAGGCCGTGGTCGTGCATGCCAAGGGTAACGATCCCACGGAACCCCCGGCCGGCGCCGCCGGCGGGCGGATTGCCTGCGGTGTGATCAACTAGCCACACTGGCTTTGCCTTTATCGGCAATGAGAAGGGCCCGCGCTGCGGGCCCTTTTTCGTGGCGCTGCGGCTGAACCGGCGCGATGAATCGCGCCCTACCTCGAGGTAACGGCTGGCGAAATAACCCGATTCCTGCGTAGGGCCGCTTTCAAGCGGCCAGCCGGCATACCAACCTGCGTCAGATCGAGCGCACCTTGTAGTTGCCGCGGTCGGCGTCGTATTCCAGCGCCAGCAGCTTCTGCTTTTCCGCGTCCTGCAGCAGTTCGGAAAAGCCCTTGTAGCCGTAGTGGGTCTCGTTGAAGCTCGGGTACACGCGCTTGATCGTCTGCTTGATCTGCGAGCCCCAGACCGGGTCGTAATCCGACTCCAGCGACTGCACGATCTCGAGAATCTTCTCGCGCGCCTCGGCGCTCTTGTCGGTCGGCTTGTTGCCACGCTTGGCCCGGCGCGAACCGCTCTTGCGGGCGGTCTGAACCAGATCGTCGTAGTAGATGAACTCGTCGCAGTTGGCCACCAGCAGATCGGAGGTGGACGACTTCACCCCGCAGCCGATCACCCGCTTGTCGTTCTCCTTGAGCTTGGACACCAGCGGCGAGAAATCGGAATCGCCCGACACCAGCGCGAAGATGTCGATATGACTCTTGGCATAGCACATGTCGATGGCATCCACGACCATGCGGATATCCGCGCTGTTCTTGCCGGACACGCGTGACTGGGGAATGTCGATCATCTCGACCCCCATCGCGTGGAACGCGTGCATGGTGTTCTTGTAGCGGGTCCAGTCGCAGTAGGCCCGCTTGAACACGATGCGGCCCTTTTCCAGCAGACGCTTGGTGACCAGTTCCATCTGGAAATCGCCGCCGGGCACGTCCTTGACGCCCAGCGCCAGATTCTCGAAATCGACGAAGACGGCGATCAGCGGTTCGTCGGCCATTGCGGTTCCTTGTTGACGAGGCGGGCAGCGAATGCCATCCCACCGGAATGCCTTGGCGGCAGTCTATCAGCGCCCCTTGAAGACCGCCTCGCGCCGCTCCACGAACGATTGCACACCCTCCCGGGCGTCCTCGCTGTTCATGATCGGGATCAGGTCCGGTAGCAGCTTTTCGATGGCGGCGCGCTCGCCGGAATCCAGTGACAGCCGCGAACTCTTGAGCGTAGCCTGCACCCCCAGCGGTGCCTGGGCCGCCACCCGCCGGGCAATCTCGAAGGCGCGGTCGAACTGCTGGCCCACCGGCGTGAGTTCCTGGATCAGGCCCATCCGGTGCGCCTCGTCGGCGCTGATCTCGTCGCCGGTCAGCAGATAGCGCATGGCGTTGCCCCAGCCGATGCTCTGGATGAAACGGATGGTGCCGCCGCCCACCGGGTAGATGCCGCGCTTGATCTCGATCTGGCCGAAGCGGGTGTTGTCCGCAGCCACGCGGATGTCCCCGGCCAGCATGAACTCGATGCCGGCGGTGAAGCAGATGCCCTGGGTGGCCACCACCAGCGGCTTGCTCAGCCGGTTGTCGGAATCCAGGCCGAAAGGCTCGACGGCGTCGTCATCAATGGGCGGAAACCGGCCGGCGGCGAACTCCGAGGCCCACTCCGACAGATCCAGCCCGGCGGTGAAATGGTCGCCGTGGGCGAACAGCAGGCCGCAGCGCAGTTCCGGATCGCGGTCGAGCCGGCCGTAGGCGGCCGCCATGTCCCGGTACATATCCAGACTGAACGCATTGCGCTTGTCCGGCCGGTTGATGCCGATGCACAGCACGTGCCCCCGGGTTTCGACGCTGATGTTGGACATGGCCACTCCTGCTGACGGGCGTTTGATGATGCGGGCTACTGGCCGCAGGCTAGAATATCGGCACCGACATTGAAACCGCCGCACCCCGACATGACTGCATTGATCACCCGACAGCCGATGCCCCTCGTCGCCGCCCTGCTTTTCGCGCTGGCCACCGCTGCCAGCGCCCAGCCCGAGGCGGACGCCATCACCGGCGTGTGGCTGACCGCCGCGGAAGACGGTTACATCCAGGTATTCGAGGAAAACGGCGCCTACTTCGGCAAGACCGTGGGCGAGCCGCCCGGTAGCGGCGACAACGACGGTCCGGAGAAGGATGTGAACAACCCGGACCCGGCGAAACGCGACCGGTCCCTGCTGGGCATCCGCATTCTCAAGGGCTTCGAATACAACGGCGAGCGCCGCTGGGAAGATGGCGAGGCCTACGACCCCAACAATGGCAAGACCTATTCCGCGTGGATGGAAACGCCGGAACCGGACAAGCTCAAGCTGCGCGGTTACATCGGCATTTCGCTGCTGGGCCGCACCGAAATCTGGACCCGGGCCGGTCGCGATGCCGAAGGGGTGGACCAGAGCGTACTGGTCGAAACCGAATAGGCGGCCCGGCCGATTCCGCCAGTAGGGCGGCTTTCAAGCCGTCTTCAGATCGCCCTATCGCCAGGGCAGCGCCGGCGACGTCAGCGGCGCCCCGGCATAACCGGGCACCTCACCGAACCGGGCGTCATGACGCTTCCAGGCCGCGTCCGCCTCGGCGATCTCGGCTTTCGTGCGCGCCACGTAATTCCACCACAGCAGAATCTCCTCGCCGAAGGGTTCGCCGCCGATCAGCAGCACGCGGGCGGCGCCATCGGCCCGCACCGGCAGGGATTCCCGGCCGCGGCCGAGATACAGCAACTGCCCCGGCACCAGCGCCTGCCCGGCGACCGTCAGCGCACCCTGCAGCACCAGCAGGCCGTACTCGAAATCGCTGCGTAGCGGCAGGTCGGTGGCGGCGTCGCCGTCCGTAGTGAAGTCCACGCTGACCAGCGGCGAATAGATGCGCGCCGGCGCCCGTTCGCCGAAGGCCTCGCCGGCCAGCACCGTGATCCGGAAGCCGTCGCGGTCGAACTGCGGCTGCTTAGGATAGTTCTCGAACGCCGGTTCGATATGGCGATTGGCATCGGGCAGGGCAATCCATAGCTGCGCCCCCTCGAAACAGGCCGGGCCGCCATGGGGAGATTCCTCGGAATGCGTGATCCCGCGCCCGGCGGTCATCAGGTTGACCTGCCCCGGATCGATCACCTGATTGCTGCCCAGCGAATCCTTAGTGCAGCAACTGGCCCGACACCGGCCAGGTGAAGGTCTGCAACCCGATATGCGGATGCGAGCCCACGTCGACCGGATTGGCCGACACATCCGCCGGCCCGGCGTGGTCGAGAAAACACCAGGCCCCGATCATGCGCCGGTGCCGGGTGGGCAGCGCGCGCCGGATGACCATGTCCCTGCCGAGCACCGCCTCGCGCGCCGCGATAATTTCGCTGACCGGTGCACCCGCGGCCGCGGGGCAGTCCCGCGAGTCGGACAGCCGGCATTGGGGTTCGATGTTGCTCATGGGTCCACCTCCTGTCGCAAGCTTAACCCAGCCATAGCGCCATCCCCGGCGACCGAACGAAAAGGCCGATCACCACCATCCCTCTCCCCCGACAACGGGGGAGAGGGCCAGGGCGAGGGGCGACAATCCGGGCGCCCTCTCCCCAACCCCGGTTCGCTTCGCTCCCCTCGCAAAGCTCGCCCGCAAGCGGACGAGGGGCCCGCACCTCAGAACCGTCCGGCCTGGAAATCCAGCGCCGCCTGACGGATTTCGTGGGCGTGATTCATCACGAAGGGCCCGTACCGAGCCACCGGTTCGTTGAGTGGCGCCCCCGCAATCAGCAGCGCCCGGCCACCGTCGTCGCCGGCGGTGAACGCCACACCATCCTCGCTGCCGGCGGCCTGGCCGAGTTGCGCCAACTGACCGCGGGTCAGCGACTGCCCGGCCACGTCCACCGCACCGTCATAGACATACAGCATGGCGTTGTGGCCGGCCGGCACGGCGGTCGAGAACGTTTCGCCCGCATCAAGCCGCACGTCCAGATACACCGGCGCGGTCGCCGCCGCGGCCACCGGGCCCACGGCATCGCCGAAACGCCCGGCAATCACCCGGACTTCCCCACCGCCCGGCAGGCCGACCTCCGGAATGGCGTCCGCGGCGTGCTCCTGATAGCCGGGCTCGCCCATCTTGTCGGCCGCCGGCAGGTTCACCCAGAGCTGGAAGCCCCACATCAGGCCCTCGTCCTGCTCCGGCATTTCCGAATGCACGATGCCGCGGCCGGCGGTCATCCACTGCACCCCGCCGGGGCCGATCACCCCGCTGTGGCCGTGGTTGTCGCCGTGGCGCATGCGCCCGGCCAGCATGTAGGTCACCGTCTCGAAGCCGCGGTGCGGGTGCTCCGGAAAACCGGCCAGATAGTCGGCCGAATCGTCCGAGCGGAATTCGTCGAGCAACAGGAACGGATCCAGCTCGGACAAAGCCGGCTGGCCCAGCACGCGGGTGAGATTGACCCCGCCACCCTCGGTGGTGGGCTGGCCGGTGATCACCCGGGTCACCGGACGCGGCGTGCGCACATCGTTGATCTCGGCGGTTGTGGTCATGGCGTTCTCCTGCGTTCGCTTTGGCCATCATAATCGGGACGAACCGGCGGCGAGCAAGGGCCGTCACCGCGAACGCAGTGTTCGTTATGATGCAACGATGGCGTACGCCCTCGACGACATCGAAGCCTTCCTGCGGGTGGTGGAAACCGGCAGCATCTCCGCCGCTGCCCGGCGCCTGCAGCGGACCAAGTCGGTGGTCAGCAAGCGGGTGAGCGCGCTGGAAGCCGCCTTCGGCGTGCGCCTGCTGCACCGCTCGGCCCGCGGGATGACCGCCACCGACGCCGGCCGCGACTTCTACCGGCGGGCCCGCGCCGCCCTGGCGGAACTGGACGCCGCGGGCGAGGACCTGGCCACTGACGAACAGGCCCTGCGCGGCAGCCTGCGTATCGCCGCGCCGATGAGCTTCTCCACCCTGATTCTGGGCCCCGCCCTGTTCGCCTTCCTGCGCGATCACCCTGGCCTGCAACTCGACCTGGACCTGGACGACCGCGCCGCCGACATCGCCGTGGGCGGCTTCGACCTGGCCATCCGCATCGGCCACCTGCGCGACTCCAATCTGGTGGCGCGGAAGCTCGGTACCGTCGAGCGGGTGATCGTCGCCAGTCGCGACTACGCCGACACCCACGGCCTGCCCGCCAGCCTGGACGAACTGCCGCAGCATCCGGCGATCGGCTACACCCATGTCGCCGCCACCGAGCTGTGGCGATTCCATGGCGACGACGGCCCCGCCCGGCACGTGCCCATGACCTGCCGGCTGGTGGTCAACAATGGCGAGGCCATGCGCGACGCCGTGCTCGCCGGGCTGGGCCTGGCCCTGCTGCCCCGCTTCATCCTCGCCGATGCCCTGGCCGACGGCCGCCTGGTGGCGGTGCTGCCCGATGCAAGGCCCGAGTCCTACGGCATCCACGCCCTCTATCCCTACCAGCGCCAGCCGGCACGCAAGGTGCGCGCGCTGATCGAGTACCTGCAGCGAACGTTGCAGACGATCTGACACCAGCGTTCGTCCACCGCGAACGCCGCGTTGCGGTAATCCGACTTCCCGCGACCGCGCAATGCCGGCACAGTTATCCCTGCCATTCACCGATGACGGGGATTCTCATGACTGCCGAATACCAATATCGCCGCCTCGACAAGAACGACGCCGCCATGCTGCTGGTGGATCACCAGTCCGGGCTGATCTCGCTGGTACAGGATTTCTCGCCCGGCGAGTTCAAGAACAACGTGCTGGCCACCGCCGCCTGCGGCAAGTACTTCGGCTTGCCCACCATCCTGACCACCAGCTTCGAGGAAGGCCCCAACGGCCCGCTGGTGCCGGAACTGATCGAGACCTTCCCGGACGCCCCCTACATTGCCCGCCCCGGCAACATCAACGCCTGGGACAACGAAGACTTCGTCAACGCGGTCAAGGCCACCGGCAAGAAGCAGCTCATCATCGCCGGCGTGGTCACCGAGGTGTGCGTGGCCTTCCCGGCGCTATCGGCAATCGAGGAAGGCTACGAGGTGTTCGTGATCACCGACGCCTCCGGCACCTTCAACGAGGTCACCCGCCATTCCGCCTGGCTGCGCATGCAGCAGTCCGGCGTGCAGCTCATGAACTGGTTCGCCATGGCCGGCGAACTGCACCGTGACTGGCGCAACGATATCGAGGGGCTGGGCGCGCTGTTCTCCCAGCACATCCCCAACTACCGCAATCTGATGACCAGTTATGCGGCTCGGCAGTAACTGTCACGTCTGCCGGGGGAAGCTTACGATCAGAGCCCTTTCTGCGACGATGTAATGCGTGTTATCCACCCACGTCAGTTTTTGTTGCTCATCGCCGGCCCCAAAAGCTCCAAGCACATACTCTTGAAGCTATCGAGACAACGTTTAACTATCAGATTCAAGTAGTGACCCAAAGCTTTCAAGTAAGTCTAAAGGCACCAAGAGAGGGTAGTCATTCAACACGGTAGACACAATATATTTCATTAAATCACCAGAATTATTATTGCGCGGCCGAAAGAATCCGAATTTATCTAACACTCTTTCCTCGAGAGCGTGGTCGTCTAAGTGAAGATAACTTTTAGATATATTGAGACTCATATTATTTAAGTATTGAATGGTTATGCGCTGATCATTTTTAACGTCTCGATCTAGTACGTAAGCCTGCAATCTATCAACAATATTTTGCCATTTCTCGCCACTCCAGCCACCAAGGTCCGTGTACCGCTCCTCTGACTCAATAATCGCCTTATCGCGACAAAAAGGCATATTCTCACGTATTGCTGCTGCGCATAACAGCACCGGATCCAAAAGGACTGACTCTAGCCCGTCCCTGATTTCCGGCGACAGGACGTGAACCCTAGATGTTGAGCGTCTGGAGCCATCCCAGTCAGTGAGCCCAAACACTGACACATTCCCTCCGTCCCTCAAGTTCTTTACCAATCGGTCTACTTGCGCGCAGCCAGCGTTACTCTCACCACCCGATGCCCCTGTATTTCCCACTTCTATAAAAATCAGCGATCTTTCGGAAGACAGGTGCTCCTTATAACTCTGGTAAAGCCTCTCATATAGGCGAGCATCGGTCTTACTTTCCACGAACACTTGTCTTCGCCCTTCAAGCGATACTGAAAGAGTGGGCACGCCGAATGTTAGGACAGAAACCGCTCTACTTTTTGATATTTTTCGACCTTCGGACCGGCTGAATTCATCTCATACAAAGCTTCCTCAGGAGCGAGAGCAACGGTCGACGGACTATGGGTTGTCATGATGACAGAAACGCCTTTCCCCTCCACCAGAACTTCTCTCACTGTATCTATAAGAGAAACAACCATAGATGGGTGTAATGGCGCGTCAACTTCATCTAACAGAAGAAGCTTAGGAAATGGCTTCTCCTGCCTGGCGTCAGTTGCGTTGTATAGGCAAAGAGCAAAGGACATCAGTACTTTCTCACCAGAAGAGAGGTCTTGAAACCTCATCTCAACTTCGGACGAAAGTTTAGTCAACTTCGGCTCGTATGAGCCAACTTCGTGTAAGGGAGGAGGCTCAACCCTGAAATCCAGCCGGCACACCTCTAATATT